>CAVHYN010000029.1:0-18477 GCA_963640245.1 Bulleidia sp. | reverse complement strand
TAAGCGACATACTACCTCTCCGCCGCAGTGCGATAATGTTTTTTATGTAATAGGGAATTCCCCGGAATTTCCTATTACATAAAAAAGCCCCGGCTTAAACCGGGGCTTTTCCTTCTATATATTTATCTCAATCTTTTATCCAATCCTTACATCATCGATCCGATAACCCAATGGATCGATACCCGCATGGAGCGCCTGACTGATCGTATCTTCCGTCATTGCCTCCGGCAGATAGAAGATAGCCTGTGCTTTCACGTGGGAAGCGGACAGGCCTTTTGCCTCAGGAAATTGCTCCCGGATGGCATCCTTGATATGCGCTTCGCACATTCCACACATCATACCGTCGATACCGACGATGACCTCAGTAAGGCCAGCCGTTTTGGCAGAGCGCTTGCGCTGTCTTGTCTCCCGTTTGGGTTTATCCGGCTGAAAAAAGCTGATAACCAGACGAACTGCAAATACTGCGATCACGGCGATGACAATCAATACAATTTTGTCCGTATTATTGATCGGAACACTCGGATTCATAAACTCATCCTTTCACATCTCATATACCGTATAGGGGTATATTTTGTTGTAAAGGTTACGCCCGCTGTCCTGGACAACGAGCGCTACCTTATGGCTTATATAAAACTTATGTAATTGGTTTTTTTATGCGCCTGCCTTAGCAGCCTTTCCCTCGGAAGCCTTCTTCTTATTGGGATCCGGACGGAACAGCAGATAAAGGAGAACTGCCAGCACTGCCAGCGCTACAACGGTAAATACATTGAATGCAACCTCACCGATAGCCAGACCAACCAGCTGATATACAACCAGTGCTACAGCGTAAGCCATTACATTCTGGAACAGGATAGCGAACCAGAAGAACTTACGGTTGCCAAGCTCCTTCGCCATAGAGGAGATAGCTGCCAGACACGGTGAATCGAACATGTTGAACAGCAGGAAGGATACAGCTGCGATTCCGCTCGGGAAGAATGCAGCGAATGCATCATGCATGGATACCTCGTACTCTTCGACCTCAGTAGCCAGGGAGGACAGAAGACCCATAGTAGAAACGATACCCTCTTTTGCCACGAAGCCGGACAGAGAGGATGCAACTGCCTGCCAGGTACCAAAGCCAAGCGGAGCGAACAGCGGAGCAAGCACGCCACCGATGACTGCCAGCAGAGAATCTTCGGAATCTACCAGTCCGAAGGCTCCATCTACGAAACCGAAGGCACCAAGGAACCACATAACTGCACAGCAGAGGAACAGGATGGTACCGGCTTTCTTAATGAATGCCCATACACGCTCCCATACATGAAGCAGTACGCCCTTTACAGAGGGAACATGGTATGCCGGAAGCTCCATAACGAAGGGAACCGGATCGCCGGCGAACATCTTTGTCTTCTTCAGGATGATACAGCAAACGATAACCATGATGATACCGGCAAAGTACATCAGAGGAGCCATCCACCATGCGCCGCCCATCAGGAAGCCTGCAATCAGGGCGATAACCGGCAGCTTCGCGCCACACGGAATCATAGTTGTGGTCATCATTGTCATACGACGGTCGCTCTCACTCTCGATGGTTCTGGTACCCATGATACCCGGAACACCGCAGCCGGAGGAGATCAGGAACGGAATGAAGCTCTTTCCTGACAGACCGAAACGACGGAATACACGGTCCATAATGAAGGCTACACGTGCCATATATCCGCAGTCCTCAAGGATAGACATGAACAGGAATACGATAGCCATCTGCGGAACGAAACCGATGGGTGCACCGATACCGCCCAGGATACCGTCTACAACCAGGGAGATAACCCAGTCAGAAGCACCTGCATTGGTCAACAGAGTCTCAGCACCGCCCTGCAGCCACTCACCGAACAGAACGTCGTTGGTCCAGTCTGTTACAACGGTACCGATGGTGGATACTGCGATGTAGTAAACAAGGAACATAACAGCCGCGAAGATCGGCAGAGCCAGAACACGGTTGGTTACAATCTTGTCGATCTTATCAGATGCGGAAAGCTCACCGGCTTTACGCTTCTTGGAAACGCACTCCTTTACCAAATCCTGAATGTACAGGTATCTCTGGTTTGTGATGATACTCTCTGCATCGTCATCCATCTCCTTTTCGCACTCTTTGATGTGCTCTTCCAGATGAGACTTCAGATCTGCGGAAAGCTTAATGATTTCGAGAGCCTTGGAGTCGCGCTCAAATACCTTGATCGCATACCAGCGAAGCTCTGTTGCATCTACCAGACCCTGGATGGACTCTTCAATATGTGCAATCGCATGCTCTACGCTGCCGGTAAATACATGGGGAAGCTCTGTCTGCTTGCCCTTCTTAGCCTCTTCGATACAAAGCTCTGCTGCCTTCTTGGTAGCATCGCCCTTCAGTGCGCTGATCTCGATAACCTTGCAGCCCAGCTTCTTCTCAAGTTTTGTGATGTCGATCTTGTCGCCATTCTTTCTTACCAGGTCCATCATGTTGATAGCGATGACCATCGGAAGGCCTACCTCTACCAGCTGTGTAGTCAGATACAGGTTACGCTCGATATTTGTACCGTCGATGATATTCAGGATTACATCCGGCTTTTCCTGTACCAGATAATTTCTGGCAACCACTTCCTCCAGTGTATACGGGCTCAAAGAGTAGATACCCGGAAGGTCCTGGATGATAACATCCTTATTCCCTACCAGACGTCCTTCCTTCTTCTCAACCGTTACGCCAGGCCAGTTACCGACATACTGGTTACTGCCTGTCAGATTGTTAAACAATGTAGTTTTGCCGCAGTTCGGATTTCCTGCTAATGCAATTTTGATTGACATTTCTTTCCCCTTTTCCTGACCCTTTCATCCTATGGGTCAATCATTGATAAGTGATAAATTTATTCCATCTCCAGGATATCCGCATCTGCTTTTCGCAGTGAAAGCTCGTAGCCACGGACAGTTACCTCGATCGGATCTCCAAGCGGCGCTACCTTACGTACGTAAAGCTCTGTGCCCTTTGTAATTCCCATGTCCATGATACGTCTCTTCAGCGCACCCTCTCCATGGATTTTCAGGACTTTAGATGTAGCTCCTACCGGAACATCTCTTAAGGTTTTCATCTTTCCACTCCTCCTTCAATTATGTGTTATCTCCGCACAGATCAAGTCTGCGGTACAACCATGACCTTTGTAGCCATCTGGCTTGTGATAGCCAGTCTGGATTCCTTTACATTTACGATAATATTCCCGTCGCCAAGCTGGGAAATAATCTTAATATGTGCTCCGACTACGAAGCCCAGATCCTCCAGATGCTTTTTGGCCTCTTCGTTGCCTCCAACCTTGGCGACCATGAGCTCGTCGCCTGCTTTGGACATTGCTAATGGCATCATGTTCCTTCACTCCTCTCCCTTTCGGCAGCAGCATCATCTCAGAAACCTTTCCTGCCTCCGCAAGTTAGTTAATATTTACTAACACTGTCAATCATTCTAACCCAATCCATTTTACTTGTCAATATCTCCGGCGTGTTTTTATTAGCATACACTAACTGTTTTTGATATTTTCTATCATTTTCGGCTATTTGCATAATTCTTGCTTGTTTTTATGTAAAATAATAGTGCATTTTCGATACGTGTTTCCTGGATTCAGAATCAGATATTGAAAATGCACTCTATTTTCTTTCTTTATTTCTGTGAAAGCTCCGCTTCTTCCTCTGCGGCCTCTTTAAAATCTTCCATCTGTTCCGGTGTCGCCTTTGGCAGGTCACCTACTGAATGAACGCCAAAGCGCCGTAAAAACTCTTCTGTCGTACCAAACAAGATCGGCCGTCCCGGCGCATCCATGCGTCCCACCTCTTCAATGAGACCGTACTCCACCAGCTTATTTACCGCATGATCGCTCTTGACTCCACGAATTTTCTCTACCTCCAGACGCGTCACTGGCTGCTTATAAGCTACAATGGACAGCGTTTCCAGAAGAATGTCCGTCAATACTTGTTTCTTTGGCTGCTTCACCACCCGGATCAGTTCTTCATAATGCTCTGTCTTCGTGCAAAGCTGCCAGGATCCCTCGAGCTCCGTCAGTCGAATGCCCCGATCCGTCTCCTCATATCGAAGCGCCATTCGTTTCAGAATGTCGTTCATTTCCTGTTCTTCCAATTCCAGTGCTTCCGCCAGTCGGGTCGTTTCCACAGAATCCCCCGCTGCAAACAGGATGGCCTCGAGGGCAGCTCGAATCTCACTTTCTGTTCTCTTTTCTTCCACGTCTTACTCCTCATTCTCTGCGAGTTCCATGGGCTTTCCTGCCATATTTCCCGCTTCGATATAGATTTCTCCGAAGGTATCGTCCTGTCTTACGGAAAGCTTTCCCATTTTCATCAGCTCCAGAATCGCCAGGAAGGTTACGATGACATGCATCCTTCCGCGCTTGCCGGAGGCTTTTAGAATTCCACGAAAGCTCGTATGAGGACTTTTCAGAATTTCTCCCTCCACATAGGCCATCTTATCCTCGAGACTTACCTCCTCTTTTTCAATCTCACCGAATTTACTTCGAATCGGATCGATCTTGTCCTCCGTACGACGCAGAATTGCCTGAAAGACTTCATTGAGACGAACCAGAGTCAAATCACCCAAAAGTTCATCTAAATCAACAGGTGCTGTATAAGAAGCCACCTCTTTTGGAATATTCGCCTCCCGGTAAAAGCTTTGTCCGGCCTCTTCCTCTCTGCCTTTTAATTCATTGGCCATGCATTTATAGAGCTTATATTCCAAAAGTCGCTGCACCAAATCCGCGCGTGGATCCACTTCCTCCCCTTCCTCGTCGAGCTCGACAGGAAGAAGCATCTTTGCCTTGATCTCCAGAAGGGTCGCAGCCATGACCAGAAATTCACTCATGACATTCAGATCCTTCTTCTCCATGGCACGGATATAATCCATATATTGATCGGTAATGGTTACAATCGGAATATCATAAATATCGATTTGATTTTTTTCTATCAGATGCAAAAGGAGATCCAGGGGACCCTCAAATGCAGGCAACTTCACAGGGATGCCCATGCTATTCTCCCTTCAGATAAATGACCGACAGCTCGGCCGGATTAAAAATACGAAGATTCACGGTATGGGTGCCAAGCCCCCTGCTGACTACGAGATCCTTTCCCGCTTTTCGAAAATGCCCCGCATCATAACGCGGAAACAGCTTTGCCTGAGGCGTAATGATGCCCCCGACACCGGGAATCCTTATGATGCCGCCATGCAGATGGCCGGACACAGTCAGATCTGCTCCCCATCTGGCATAGTTTTCAAAATAGATGGGATTATGCGCCAACAGGATATTGAATTTCGACGGTTCCGGCTTTCCAAGCACCTTCTCCAGATGCTCCTGCCGGAAAGTGGCTCTGCAGAACTTCTTATAATAGAGCTCCGGCAACTCGTATCCATATATTTCAATCTCCAGATCCTTTGCCGAAAAAGAGACTTTTTCATTTTCGAGAGGCTGTACACCGTATTTTCGAAGAACGCTCGTGTATTCTGTATACATATTACCATAAAGCTCCGGGTGCAAACGCATACGGTACTCGTGATTGCCATTGCCGTAAAAGACGGGCAGCCCACCTTCCCGAAGCCTTCGAATCAGCTGAAGCGCAGGCGTAAAATCTGCCCCCGGTCTGCCCACCAGCAGATCCCCGGCCACCAGTACTGCATCCGGTTTCTGTGCAAAAATCGCCTTCGCAAGCCGCTCATTTTCTTCCCCGTAGCTGAAATTGTGAAGATCCGCAAGCATAACAAAGACCGGCCCAGTGGAACCGGCCGGAAGCTTTGCTGTATGGATTTCGTATTTAAAAATTTTAAAATCAGACATGAGGATAGACTACCATATTTTAATAAGAAATGCAATTATGCGTTTTCCCGCTGATATCTCTCATTCATCTTTGCCCGCAGCTCCTCATATACCGCGTGCTTCTCTGCATTCACGCTATACTCCTTGGAGCCTGTACCCTCGCGGATTTTGTCGAAGGCTTCGGCTACGTCTGTGTGCTCGCCCATAGTAACTGCGGCTACCATCAGAGCGCCGATGGCGGTGCTTTCCGCATTCTCCATACGGACGACGGGCTTGCCGTAGATGTCGGCCTGCATCTGGTTGAAAGCCTCGCATTTGGAGAGACCGCCGTTGATCAGGATCTTATGGAGCGGCACATATTTCTCGAAGGAAGCGATATTATTGCCGATCTCCATGCAGATACCCTCCAGCAGTGCCTTCAGCATGTCCTCTCTTGTGGTACCCAGGGTCAGACCTACAAACTCCGCCGTAGCCTCGCTGTTCCAGTCCGGCGTAGAACGTCCCTGAAAATAAGGCAGAGCCATGCAGCCGTGGGAACCCGCCGGAATGCCGTTCAGGATATCGTCAAGCCTGCCATAAAAGTCCGTCTCCTCCCGGAAGAAATTGCGCTTGCACCATTCCATGGCAGAAGTACAGGTCAGCATATTGGCCTCCAGGATATAATTACCTGCTGCAGAGGACGCATTGCAGACTACATCCCAGTCCAGATTTTCCGGCACTTCCTTGCAGGTAGTCAAAAGAAAGCCGCCTGTTCCGAGAGTTAAGGAAACCTGACCATCCTTCACCACGCCCTGACCCAGCATACCGCACTGCTGATCACCGCCTGCGCTGATGACCGGCGTCCCCTCGGGAAGTCCTGTCTCCTCTGCAAATGTCTTCGTAGTTCGTCCCAGGATACTGCCCGGCGCATGGAGTTCGCAGAGCTTCTCCTTGTCCACCTCAAAAAGCTCCAGAAGCCGATCATCCCACTGGCAGGTCTTCAGATTCATCAAAAGGGAACGGCTGCCATAGGTCCAGTCCGTCGCAAACTCTCCGGTCATATGATAAACCAGGTAATCCGGAATCACAGTCAGCTTGTATGCCTTCTCATATAAATCCGGCTGATTCTGCCGCATCCATTTCATCTTCGCACCGGAAAATACCGGATTGACCCGGGAACCACAGAGCTTAAAGATCTCCTCATGATGCTCCTCCATGGCCTTACACATGGGTACGGTTCGCTTATCCTGCCACATCTGCGCATTGCCCAGATGATTGCCCTGCTCATCCACCGGGATTACGGAAGAACGCTGGGAGGTGAGCGCCACCGCGTCAATATTCTCCCCCCGCTCTGCCGCCCAGGCAGCGGATTCCTTTACAATTTCAAACATATGCCCCTTAAAGTCGAGTGGATTCTGCTCCACCCAACCGTCATCCAGTGTAATGACCTGATAGGTTTTCTGCACTGTATGCAGCATTTCTCCGTTTGCCCGAAACAGGATGCCCCGCATGCTGGAGGTCCCTACGTCTATAATCAGATAATTCATTGAGTTTGTTCTCCTTTGTTTCTTTCAAGGATTCTAATGTTTATTTCTCTTCTTTCCTTTCTTCCTCCGCATAAACCTTCTCTCTCTCATCCAGGCTCACATAAGGCACATGATGTCCCACATACTTGTAAGCCGGACGAACGATCTTGCCTGCATTCACGATTTCCTCGATGCGGTGTGCACTCCATCCGGAGATACGCGCGATAGCAAAAATCGGAGTAAACAGCTCCTGGGGAAGTCCCAGCATACTGTATACAAAGCCACTGTAGAAGTCTACGTTCGCACAGACGGGCTTCAAAAGTCTGCGGCCGGACATCAAGCAGTCTCCTGCGATGCGCTCCACACGCTCATAAAGGTTGAATTCCTCCTCGAGCCCCTTCTCCTCGGAGAGCTTTCTCGCATACTCCTTCAGGATAACCGCACGGGGATCGGATTCCGTATAGACTGCATGTCCCATACCATAGATAAGACCTGCTTTATCAAAGGCTTCTTTTCGAAGAATCCGCTGCAGATAGGATTCAATCATGGTCTCATCCCGCCAGTTGGTCACATGAGCCTTGATATCCTTAAACATCTCCTGCACCTTCAGATTTGCACCGCCGTGCTTAGGTCCTTTCAGGGAACCGAGAGAGGCCGCCACTGCGGAGTAGGTATCTGTACCTGTGGAGGAAACTACATGGGTAGTAAAAGTAGAGTTATTACCACCGCCATGCTCCGCATGCAATACCAGAGCTACATCCAGTACCTTTGCCTCCAGAGCCGTATACTGGCCATCTTTTCGAAGCAGACGAAGGATATTCTCTGCCGTGGAAAGCTCCGGCTTCGGATTTCGGATAATGAGGCTCTTATTCAGATGATAATGACGATATGCATGGTATCCATATACGGAATACAGCGGGAACTGGGCAATCAGCTGCAGGGACTGCTTTAAGATATTGTGAATGGAGATATCCTCCGGGTTTTGATCGTAAGAATACATGGTCAGAACGCATTTTTGCAGCGTGTTCATCATATTTGAGCTCGGTGCCTTCATAATGACATCCCGAACAAAGGTCTCGGGAAGTTCTCTGTAGATACCCAGAAGATCGATAAATTCCCGGAGCTGTTCCCTCGTAGGAAGCTTTCCGAAAAGCAAAAGATACGTCGCTTCCTCAAAAGCAAAACGTCTGTCTGCCTCACCCCGGATCAAATCCTGCACATTCACACCCTGGAAATAAAGCTCTCCATCGATAGGAACGCGCTCACCGTCGATATAACCAAAGGAAACGACATCGGAAATCTCTGTAAGTCCGGTCAAAACACCCTTTCCGCCGGAATCACGAAGTCCCCTCTTTACGTCATATTCCGCATAAAGCCGAACGTCGATTTTTCCGGATCGGCTGCTGTACTCAACCAGTTTGTTGAATTTCTCATCTACCAGCACATCGTCTTTTTTCATTTTCCATATCCTCCTCGGTGTCCGCTTCCGAACAACGGATATCTCTAATAAGCGGACAGTTTCCTCAATTATAGCGAAAAAGTATCAGAATGGCAAGATCCGATTTCCCCTGCATGAAAAGAGGTACAAAAAGGGAGCCTGTCAGTGGCTCCCCTAACGCTTGAAAATCCCTCTAATTTCTATTTCAGATGGTCTACCGCTGCATGCTCGATAGCCAGACCTTCGGTATAGCGTGCCAGGAACTCATCGAAGCCCTTTACGTCCTCCGGATCCGGTGCCAGGGTTTCGCCCTTCTCACCTGCGAATACCCGATTGTTCAGGTAGTCGCCCAGGCTCTCGCCATCCTTCTTTTCCTTCATATAGGCAGCCAGCAGTGCGATACCCCAGGCACCTCCCTCGCCTGCGGTCTCCATGACGGTCACCGGTACATCCATGGCTGCCGCCATAATGCTCTGGCCTACGCCCTTGGTCTTGAAGAGTCCGCCGTGTCCCATGACCTCGTCAGCCTCCACGCCTTCTTCCTTGAACAGAATGTCAAGTCCGGTCTTCAATGCGCCAAGAGCTGTGTAAAGATGAACCCGCATGAAGTTAGCCAGGTTAAACTTGGCATCCGGGGTGCGGACAAAGAGCGGTCTTCCCTCTTCGAAACCGGTCAGATGCTCGCCTGAGAAATAGTTATATGCCAGCAGGCCGCCACAGTCCTTATCTGCCTCCAGTGCCTTGCGATACAGGGTTCCGAAGAGCTCATTCATGTCTACTTTCATGCCGAAGCTCTCTGCAAATTCTTTAAAGAGTCCTACCCAGGCATTCAGGTCGGAGGTGCAATTGTTGCAGTGAACCATACCTACCAGACTGCCGTCCGGGGTAGTCACCAGGTCGATCTCCGGATGTACCTTCTTCAGTTCATGCTCCAGCACGATCATCGCAAATACAGAGGTTCCGGCAGATACATTTCCGGTTCTCTTGGCTACGCTGTTGGTCGCCACCATACCGGTTCCCGCATCTCCCTCGGGCGGACACATAGGAATGCCGCTCTCCAGCTCTCCGGTCGGATCGAGAAGCTTCGCCCCTGCCTCAGTAAGGCTTCCTGCCTTCTCTCCGGCATTCTGTACCTTCGGCAAAATCTCTCGAATCTTCCAGTCGTAGCCCTTCTCATCCACCTTTGCCTGGAACTTATCCAGCATTTCAGCGTTAAACTGCTTTGTGGTTGTATCGATCGGAAACATACCGGAAGCCTCGCCCACACCCAAGGTCTTCTCTCCGGTCAGCTGCCAGTGAATATAGCCTGCCAGCGTAGTCAGAAAATCGATCTCCGGCACATGCTCCTCACCCTTCAGCATAGCCTGATACAGGTGGGCGATGCTCCATCTCTGAGGAATGTTATACTGGAACAATTCGGTCAGTTCTCTGGAAGCCTCTCCGGTAATCGTATTTCTCCAGGTACGGAACGGCACCAGCTGCCTTCCATCCTTATCAAATACCAGATAACCGTGCATCATAGCGCTGATACCGATCGAGCCAATCTTCGTAAGCTCTACACCATATTTTGCTTTTACATCCTCTTTTAAGGAAGCATAACTGCCCTGCAGCCCCTTCCAGACCAGATCCAATGGATAAGTCCAGATACCGTCGTGCAGCTGGTTTTCCCAGTCAAAGTTTCCTACCGCAATAGCCTTGTAGCTGCCATCCACCAGCACCGCCTTGATTCGGGTGGAACCCAGCTCAATACCAAGGGAGGTTTCTCCCTTTAAAATAGCATCTTTTACTGTACTCATTGTCATACCCTCCGCATTTATTCGTTTATTTGTTGCTTTCATTCCGTTTTCTACTCTATTTATACAACAGATTGCACAATGCGTCAATCTAAGAAAAGAAAAAGCAATACAACTTTTCGCAAAAAGTTGTATTGCTTTTTAAACTTCTCTACGGATTTAGATCGTATTTACTGCTTCAGGTTTACATCCAGCTGATTAAACGGAATCTCGATGCCATTTTCATCAAAGGCGAGTTTGATCTTCTCGATCAGCTCCCACCGCGTCGTCCAGTAATCATCCGGGGAGACCCAGCAGCAAATCTTCAGATTGACTGAGCTGTCGGCCAGCTCATCTACAACCACCAGATTGCTCTGATCCTGAAGAACCTCCGACTGCTCCTTGATAAGCTTCCAGCAGACCTCCTTGGCCAGCTTTAGATTTGCCGTATAGGCGATCCCGACTACAATATCGATCCGCCGCTTCTCTTCCGCCGTCACATTGATGAGACTGCTGTTTGATAATGTCCCGTTTGGAATCACGACTTTCTTATTGTCAATCGTGAGCAAGGTCGTATAAAAGGTCTCGATCTTCGTCACATTGCCTTCCAGATTTCCACCGGTATAGATGATATAGTCACCTACCTTGAAGGGCTTGATAAGCAGAATCAGGACACCGCCCGCAAAATTTGAAAGGCTGCCCTGAAAGGCCAGACCGATGGTCAGACCTGCAGAACCTACCAAGGCCATGACCGAGGTGGTATCCACACCGATGCCGTCCGCCAGGAACATGATAAGCAGAAAATAGAGGATCACCTTGATCAGGGAATCCATAAATTGTCCCACACCGGTATCAGCTCCCGCCCGCTCCATGGAACGGCGGACAAGCTTTCGCACCACCTTAATCAACTTGCTGCCGATGGCGAACAAAAGGATGGTCAGCAAAAGACGCAGTCCAAAATTGATCGCTTTTGGAAGATATAGATCGATATATTCCTGGGTTCTGCTGATCTGTTCGGTTACATTTTCAATATTTTGCGTGATCTGTTCAGCCACTTCCTGAGAATCTGTCGTTGTCGCAAATATTATCATATCTAAGCCTTACGTCCCTTCCCTGAAGCGGTTTTTACAGTCGATTTCTGCTCTGCTGTCTTCACTGCTTCTTTTTTCACGCCGCTTTTCTTCAGCGCTGTCTTTTTCGCTGCCGGTTTTCTCGCAGCTGTTTTCTTTTCTTTCACCGGCAGTTTTTCCTCCGTGCAGGCAAACACTGCCACGCCCATAGGAGGAACTGTGATCTCAATGGAATCCTCGAAGCCGTCGCACTCGGATTTTTTCGAGGTCTTCACCCGCTTATTTCTTACATCCGTGCCGCCGAACTGCTCGCTGTCGCTGTTAAAGATTTCCTTATACTTTCCTTCAAAGGGCACGCCTATTTTATGCTTCTCGTAAGTTAGCGGCGAGAAGTTACATACGACTAACAGCGTTTCTTCCTCTGCCTTCCGAAGAAATACCAGCATATTTTCGTTTGCAGAGATATTGTTGATCCACTGGAAGCCCTCCGGGGTGCAGTCTCCCGCGTAGAGAGCTGGGTGTGCCTTTACGAAGCTGTTTAAGGCCTTCACATATCCCTGCATATCGCTGTGATCCTGATATTGCAAAAGATCCCAGTCCAGACTTTCCTTCTCATTCCACTCGTCAAAGGTAGCAAATTCCTGTCCCATGAAAAGTAGCTTTTTTCCCGGATGCATGGCCATAAAGCCGTAAGCCGCCCTCAGGTTGTTTAACTGAGAATCACGATCTCCCGGCATCTTTCCTACCATCGGAGACTTGCCATGCACGACCTCATCGTGGGAGAGACTTAGGATAAAGTTCTCGCTCCATGCGTAGATAAAGCTGAATGTCAGCTCTCCGTGGTGATAGCCGCGAAATACTGGGTCATAATGCATATAGCCCAGAAAATCATTCATCCAGCCCATATTCCACTTAAAATCAAAGCCAAGGCCATTCTCGTCCAGAGCGCCGGTTACCATTGGCCAGGCCGTGGATTCCTCCGCAATCAGAAGTGCTCCATCCTCCCGCTTTTTGTAGATGGAATTCAGATGCTTCAGGAATTCAATTGCCTCCAGATTCTCCTTGCCTCCATAGATATTCGGGATCCATTCGCCCTCATTCTTCCCATAATCGAGATAAAGCATCGAAGCGACTGCATCCATGCGAATGCCGTCTGCGTGATATTTTTCCGTCCAGAACAGGGCATTGGCAATCAGGAAATTCTTTACTTCCGGCCGGCCATAGTTATACAAAAGGGTTCCCCAATGCGGATGGGTTCCCTGTCTCGGATCGAGATGCTCGTAAAGACAGGTTCCGTCAAAGCAGGCAAGGCCAAAGGCATCCTTGGGAAAATGAGCCGGAACCCAGTCCAGGATCACACCGATGCCCTGCTCATGCATGTAGTTCATAAAATATTGAAAGTCCTCCGGCGTGCCATAGCGGGCAGTCGGTGCATAGTAACCGGTCACCTGATATCCCCAGGATTCATCAAGAGGATGCTCCATAATCGGCATCAGCTCCACATGGGTGTAGCCCATCTCTTTTACATACGCGGCAAGCTTCTCTGCCAGCTCCCGGTAAGTATAGAAGTCCCGCTCATCTCCGGTATCCGGGTCAGGCTTTTTCCAGCTTCCCAGATGCACCTCGTAGATCAGCATGGGCTCTTTCTTATAATCTGCAGCCTTCCGCTTTTCCAGCCATTTCTCATCTGTCCAGGCAAAGCCGGTCAGATCTGTGATGACAGATGCCGTGTTCGGCCGAAGCTCTGCGGCATTGGCATAGGGGTCAGCCTTCAGCATCGGCAGTCCCTGCTTCGTCTTGATCTCGTATTTATAGCAGGCTCCTGCTTTCAGCCCCGGGATAAACAGCTCATGAATCCCCGCTTCTTTGATCTGAATCATCGGATTGCGGCGGCCGTCCCAGAGGTTGAAATCTCCTACGACGCTGACACGCTCAGCATTCGGCGCCCAAACTGCAAAATAGGTTCCCTCCACGCCGTCGATGTTCATCGGGTGTGCGCCCATTTTCTCGTAGATGCTATAATGAATACCTTTGGAAAATTCTTCCAGATCCTGTTTTGTAAATACCTGTGGTGCGAAACGGTAGATATCTTCCATCTCCTGCACAGTATCGTTATCATAAGTAACCCGGAAATGATAGGCCGGAATCTTTCTGCCCGGAACCAGAGCTGCGAAGAAGCCCTCCTCATCTGCCTTTTCCATTTCCACGGCCTTTCCCGTATCCTTTAAGATAACCTCCATCCGAACCGCTGTCGGCAGAAAGGCCTGTATCAAAGTTCCCCCTTTGACCTTGTGCGGTCCTAAGATCTCCTGCGGTTCGTCCTCCTCCGAGTACACAACTGCCTCGATCCGCGGCCAGTTCATTAGCTCATACAACTTCTTTTCCATACCCTTCTCCTCCTTATTCGATAAAACCTGTATAACGATTCGTTAGATCAGGCCATATCTTTCCAGTGCATGATAAATGCCGTCTTCCCACATACCTTCCGTCCGATAGGGTGCCAGTTCCAGCAGCTGCTTTTCCGCATTCCCCATCGCGGTGCCGTATTCGACATACTGAAGCATCTCCACATCATTTGGGCCGTCGCCAAAGGCGTAGGTATTTTTCAGCGGAATCTCCAGCTCTTCCAGAAGAATGCGGATGCCGTCAGCCTTGGAGATGCCCTTTGGCATCAGCTCTGTAAAGGGCTGTGCCTCATAACGAGCCAGTTCGAAAGCCCTGGAGAGCTCCGGCACCATCTTTTCAAAGGCCTCCATATCCGAAATCCGCACCGTAACCTTGCAGGCGCGATCCGTCATCAGATCCATCTCCTTCAAACGCTCCGGGTACTCATCCCGCAGACGCTTCAGAATTTGGAAATATCCGTATCCTCGCTCATCCTTCAGGCGGCAGCTTAAATATTCCGGCCCTTCCAGAACTGCCCAGCAGCCGATTTTTTCCAGGCGCGGCACGGTCTGTATCAGCAGTTCATTGGGAAGCAGCTCGTTGCGCAGTACCTTATCACCAAACTCTACCCGGGTTCCCGCACCACTTATCACACCGTCATGGGGCAGGCACAGGACCTCCGGAAAAAGGGATGAGACTGGCCTTCCGGTACACAGGATTACGATATGTCCATTCTCCTTCAGCCGCTTCAATGCCTCCACCGTGCTGTCCGGGATTCCCTTTTCAAAGTCATACAGGGTTCCGTCTATATCAAAAAATATGATTTTTTTCTCATTCATAGCTTCAAAAAATCCTCCTCGGAGATAATCGGGATGCCAAGCTCCTTCGCCTTCTTATTTTTGGATGAAGAAGAGGTCGTATCGTTGTTGATCAGGTAATCGGTCTTTCCTGTGACGCTTCCGGTCACCTTGCCGCCTCGCTTCTCGATCTCCTCCTTCAGCTCATTCCGGTTCGAAAAATGTGTCAGACTTCCGGTCACCACGAATACCTTGCCCTTCAGATCCTGCTCCCCGGAAGCCTCCTCTTTTACAAGGGTAAGCTCCAAAAGAAGACGTTCGAAGCGTTCCCGTTTTCCTGCATCCCGGAAGTATTCCACAAAGCTTCCGGCGATGACCGCACCGATGCCGTCGATGACTGCCAGTGTCTCCTCGTCCGCTGCCAGCACCTGCTCTGTCTCATCCCCGAACTGTCTGCAAATCAGCTTTGCACCGGACAGGCCGATATTCGGGATACCCAGACTGTAGATAACCTTTGCAAGGGTGGTCGTCCTTGCGCGCTCGATGCTGGCAATCAGATTCTCGTAGGACTTTTCTCCAAAGCCTTCCATCTCGACAATCTCAGCCTTGTGGGCATGAAGCTGGAAGATGTCGGCAAATTCGTGAATAAAGCCCCTGCTTATAAATTTCTCCAGTGACGCCTCCGACAGTCCTTCGATACTCAGGGCATCCCGGCTTACAAATAAGGTAAAGGACTTGATCTTCTTTGCCTGGCATTCCGGATTCGTGCAGTAGAGAGATTCCACATCATTCATTTTCCGAATTTCAGTAGCTCCGCCGCATACCGGACAGACCGCAGGAATATCCCGGACACCGCTTCTTGTCTTATTTTCCGCGATCTGCGGGATGATCATATTCGCCTTATAGACTTCGATGGTGTCTCCCACACCAAGTTCCAGACCACGCATAATGCTGATATTGTGGACACTTGCCCGGCTCACGGTCGTGCCCTCCAGCTCTACCGGCTCGAAAATCGCCACCGGGTTGATAAGGCCGGTTCTCGACGGGCTCCATTCGATTTCCGTAAGGGTCGTCTCCCGGATCTCGTCCGCCCATTTGAAGGCCATGGAATTGCGCGGAAATTTAGCCGTTCTGCCTAAGGACTCACCATAGGCAATGTCGTCGTATAGGGCAACCAGTCCATCGGAGGGATATTCATTGGTCTCGATATGCTCTGCGAACCAGTCCATGTTCTCCGACAGGGTCGCGCCTGTCACTACCTTATATTCTACTACCTCGAAGCCCTGATCCCGCAGCCACAAAAACTGCCTTTCCCTGGAATTTTCAAAGTCTACGCCTTCGGCACGCACAAGCGCAAATGCGAAGAAATGCACGTTCCGTCTCGCGGTAATCTCATTATTTAACTGACGCACCGAACCGCTGCACAGGTTTCTGGGATTCTTATACTTGGCGTCCGCCTCCGGAATCTCGGCATTGATCCGCTCAAATTCCTTATAGCCGATAACAGCCTCACCCCGAAGCACCAGCTCTCCCCGGAAGGGGATTCGCAAAGGAACATTTTTGAATACCTGCGCGTTGTTGGTTATGACCTCGCCTACTTCTCCATTCCCCCGGGTGACCGCCTTGAAAAGCTCACCGTCCCGGTAGGTCAGGACGATGGTCAGACCGTCCAGCTTCCAGGAAAGCAGGGTTTTGTGTTCCCCTATCCAGCCGGCAAGTGCGTCTCTATCCTTAGTTTTATCCAGTGACAGCATCGGGCTTTCGTGTCGCTCTTTCGGAAGCTCGCTTAAGACCTCGTAGCCCACATGTGCGGTCGGGCTTCCGGCCAGTACTGTACCGGTCTCTGCCTCCAAAGCTGCCAGCTCGTCATAGAGCGCGTCATACTCATAATTACTCATGAGTTCCCGCGCTTCCTGATAATAAGCCTTCGCAGCCTCATTCAATTTTTCGGTCAGCTCTTTTTGCCGCCTCTTCTTTTCTTCTATCTTATCACTCATATTCGGTTATCCTAATTTTTTGAATCCTTCAAAAGCTCCTGAAGCTCTGCCATCTCCCGGTCACTGATCTTTCTCCATGTCCCTGGCTTCATGCCCGCAAGCTTGATATTCAGGACACGAACACGCTTCAGGGACTCTACATGATATCCCAGGGTCTCACACATACGGCGAATCTGCCGGTTTAAGCCCTGCGTCAAAACAATCCGGAAGCTGCATTTTCCAAGTTTTTCCACTTCGCAGGGGCGGGTGACGACGTCCAGCAGCACTTCACCCTTCTCTACCTTTCGAATGCGAACACCCTTCGCCATCCTATTCAAGAAGGCATCCGTAACCGGCTTATTGACCCGAACGAGGTATTCCTTCTCATGATGATTGGTCGAACGCATCATCCGATTGACGAGACTGCCGTCATTTGTCATCAAAATCAAGCCTTCCGAATCCTTGTCGAGCCTTCCGATCGGATAAATACGGCTTGGATAGCCGACATAATCTACGATATTTCGCTTTTCCCGCTTATCCGTCGTACATACGATGCCCGGCGGCTTGTATACAGCTAAGAGAATCTGCTCTTCCTTCTCTCCTCCGAGGATCTGTTCGCCTACCTGAACCCTCTGTCCCGGTGTGATGCGCTGTCCCATCTTTGCGGGAATGCCATCCACAAAAACCTTTCCCGCCTCAATCAGGGCATCCGCCTCGCGTCTCGAACAGATCCCGGCTGCGCTCAAATATTTATTTAAACGAATCTCTTCCATTCTTTCCTCCTGTATCAAAAAAGGCAATGGCAAATAGATCCAAAAAATCCATTTACCACTGCCTATTATACTTTATCTTTCCCTATGACGCAAGAAATAGATATGCTGCCGGAGTTTCAGTCTGTTTCCTTATGATTAGCAAATACCCTGTGCCAGCATCGCATTTACAACCTTTTCGAAGCCTGCGATGTTTGCACCTACTACATAATTCTTCTCCTCGCCATAGCGCTTTGCTGCATCTGCTGCATTGTGGAAGATGTTTACCATAATATTCTGAAGCTTTGCATCCACTTCCTCGAAGGTCCAGCTCAGACGTTCGCTGTTCTGTGACATCTCAAGAGCTGATGTAGCCACACCGCCTGCATTAGAAGCCTTGCCCGGTGCAAACAGGATGCCGTGCTCCTGAATGTACTTGGTTGCATCCAGGGTGGTCGGCATGTTTGCGCCCTCTGCTACAGCGATGCAGCCGTTTGCCGCCAATGCCTTTGCATCGTCCAGAAGCAGCTCATTCTGAGTCGCACACGGAAGTGCCAGATCTACCTTTACACTCCATACACCGCGTCCCTCATGATATTCCGAATTCGGACGATACTTCTTGTACTCGGTCAGACGTGCACGTTTTACCTCTTTGATCTCCTTTAAGGCAGCTACATCGATGCCTTCCGGATCGTATACCCAGCCATTGGAATCGCTGCAGGTCACAACCTTGACACCGAGCTGAGTTGCCTTCTCAATCGCATAGATCGCTACATTTCCAGAACCGGATACAGCCGCTGTCTTGCCTGCGATATCGATGCCGTTTGCCTTCAACATTTCCTGTGTAAAATACAGAAGGCCGTAACCGGTTGCCTCTGTTCTCGCCAGAGAACCGCCGAAGGAGAGACCCTTGCCGGTCAGAACACCCTCATAAAGACCGGTCAGTCTCTTGTACTGTCCGTACATATAACC
>CAVHYN010000028.1:3235-8104 GCA_963640245.1 Bulleidia sp. | reverse complement strand
AATCTGGCCAAGGCGATTTTATCCATCGGAGCAGTGAAGGGCTTTGAGATCGGAGACGGTTTCGGGGTGACCAAGGCCAAGGGAACGGAGAATAACGACGCCTTTGTGAACTGCGGAAATGGCATCGAGAAAGAGACGAATCATGCAGGCGGAGTCTTAGGCGGTATCAGCGACGGAAGCCCGCTGATTTTCCGGGCGGCAGTAAAACCGACCCCCTCAGTGGCTGCGCTTCAGCATACAGTCAACAAGGCAGATGAAAATATCGAGATTAGCATAAAAGGCCGTCACGATCCGGTGGTGGTTCCGCGTGCGGTGGTTGTAGTGGAGGCCATGACAGCATTGACACTGGTGGATGCCCTCTTTGAAGGCATGAGTGCAAAAATGGATTATATACAAAGAATCTGGGGACGATGAAATGGGATTAAAATATGTAATTGCAGGCTCAGGAGCCACAGGAGGCAGTATCGGCGCCTTCCTTGCATTGGCCGGAGAAAATGTGACTTTTTTGGCCAGAGGCAGACAGCTTGAAGCCTTTTTGAAAACCGGAATTTGCATGAAGGGGACAGCAAAAGGTGATTTTACTGTATTTCCCATACAGACCATGACGATGGATGAATATGCGGAGACACCGGATGTAATCTTTGCCTGTGTCAAGGAATATTCCCTCGAGGATGCGATTTCCCTGTCAAAGCGGGTAGGCAATTCGGAGACAGTGGTCATTCCGATTCTCAATATCTACGGAACCGGTGAACGTATGCAGAAGGCTTTGCCGGAAATGACGGTGACCGATGGCTGCATCTACGTGGCAGCGACCGCCTCGGATCCCGGAGAAATCACCCACAACGGAGATATTTTTCGGGTTGTCTTCGGTCTCAGACCGAGACAGAAGGCGAGTAAAACCGTACTCGCAAAACTGGCAGAGATTAAGAAAACCCTTGACAGAGCCGGAATTGACGGGGCTTATACTGACGGAGTGAAGCGGGATACCTTTCAGAAATTTATGTATACAAGCCCGATGGCGGCGGCGGGAGAATATTTCCATGCCCAGGCAGGGGTATTTCAGCAGCAGGGTGAGCCACGTGAAACCTTCATTGCCATGGATCGGGAGCTGGAACGGCTTGGACTGGCTATGGGTCTCATTTTCCGGGAGGATGTGGTCAAGCGAAATCTGCAGATTCTGGATGATTTGAGCCCGGATGCCGGAACATCCATGCAGAGGGATATCGCGAAGGGGCATGCCTCGGAGATCCGGGGACTTGTCTATGCTGTCGAGGATATGGCAAAGGAATATCATGTGGAAATGCCCATGTACCATAAGGTCATTGAAGAATTAAAAGCGAGAGGTTTGAATTAAATGTATAAAATATTGAAAAAAGACGGTCATGCCAAACGTGCCGAATTCACGACCGTTCACGGAACTGTGCAAACGCCGGTATTCATGAACGTGGGAACCGTGGCGGCCATCAAGGGCGCGGTGGCAACTTCGGATCTGGAACAGATCGGAACCCAGATTGAGCTGTCCAACACCTATCACCTCCACGTGCGTCCGGGCGACGAGGTGGTAAAAAAGCTTGGAGGACTTCATAAATTTATGTCCTGGGACAAGCCGATTCTGACGGATTCCGGCGGATTCCAGGTATTTTCCCTTGCTTCCTTGCGGAAAATAAAGGAAGAGGGCGTATATTTCAATTCCCACATCGACGGAAGAAAGATTTTCATGGGTCCGGAGGAGAGCATGCAGATTCAGTCGAATCTGGCGTCCACCATTGCCATGGCCTTTGACGAGTGCGCACCGGCTCTGGCAGAGCGGGATTATGTAGAAAAATCGGTAGCCCGCACGACCAGATGGCTGGGTCGCTGCAAGGCAGAAATGCAGCGGCTGAATGCTCTGCCGGATACCATCAATAAAAACCAGCTGCTTTTTGGCATCAACCAGGGCGCAGTTTATGAGGATATCCGAATCGAGCATGCAAAAGAGATTTCCGAGATGGATCTGGACGGCTATGCCATCGGTGGCCTGGCGGTAGGTGAGTCTCATGAAGAAATGTATCGAATCATCGAGGCAGTGACACCGTATCTGCCGGAAAATAAGCCGACCTATCTGATGGGCGTCGGTACACCGGCGAATATCCTGGAAGCGGTCGACCGGGGCGTGGACTTTTTTGACTGTGTTTACCCGAGCCGGAACGGCCGTCACGGACATCTGTATACAAACCTTGGAAAGATCAATCTTTTTAATGCAAAATACGAGCTCGATGAGCGCCCGATTGAAGAGGATTGTCAGTGTCCGGCCTGCCGCCGTTACAGCAGAGCCTATATTCGCCATCTCTTAAAAGCAAAGGAGATGCTGGGCATGCGTTTGTGTGTGCTCCACAACCTGTATTTTTACAATACGATGATGACGGAGATTCGCGATGCCATTGACAAAGGAGAGTATCAGGCCTATAAGAAGCAGAAGCTGGACGGCATGATGAATGGGCAGGCATAAAATAAGCAGAAATTCAAACTAGAGTACTTGACCGGGGATCGGGATGTATGCTAGTATAATAAAAGCGCCCAAAGACTGGTATATTATATATTTTTAACAGAATTGGGAACATATTTCAGGAGGAATGAACATGAATTTACTTGCAACAGGCAGCGCAGCCATGGGATGGGGAACCATCATTCTTTATGTTGTAATCATCGGTGCATTTATGTATTTTGCGGCTATCCGCCCGCAGAAGAAGGAGCAGAAGCGTCTGAATGCCATGCTTTCTACTATGGCAGTAGGTGACGTGGTAGTCACTACCAGTGGATTTTATGGTGTTCTTATTGATATTACAGAGGATGATGTGATTGTGGAGTTCGGCAGCAACCGCAATTGCCGCATTCCAATGAAGAAATCAGCGATCGCAGAGGTGGAGAAGAGCAATGAGTAAGAAACCGACAGTACTTATGATTCTGGACGGCTACGGCCTAAATGAGAATCCGGAAGGAAATGCCATTGCTATGGCAAAGACTCCGGTGATGGATGGCCTGATGAAGGACTATCCCTTTGTAAAGGGCAATGCCAGCGGACTGGCAGTAGGTCTTCCGGACGGACAGATGGGAAATTCTGAGGTTGGTCATATGAATATGGGTGCGGGACGCATCGTATATCAGGAGCTGACCCGCATCACAAAGGAGATCCAGGATGGAGACTTCTTTGAAAATGAAGCACTTGTAAAGGCTGTGGAGAGTGCAAAGGCAAAGAACTCCGCTCTGCACCTGTTCGGATTGGTATCCGATGGCGGCGTACACAGCCACAATACCCATATCTACGGACTTTTGGAGCTGGCAAAGCGCCATGGTCTTGAGAAGGTTTATGTACACTGCTTCCTGGACGGCCGTGATACACCGCCGGCATCCGGAAAGGATTTCGTACAGGAGCTGACCGATAAGATGCAGGAGATCGGCGTTGGCGAGGTAGCTTCCGTGATGGGACGTTACTACGCTATGGATCGAGACAACCGCTGGGATCGGGTAGAGAAGGCTTATAACGCTCTGACCAAGGGAGAGGGCAATGAGGCGGCTGACGGTGTCAGCGCGATTGCGGCTTCCTACGCAGAGGGCGTAAATGATGAATTTGTAATCCCGGCAGTGGTAAAGAAGGATGGAAAGCCGGTGGCTACCATTCAGGACGGCGATTCCGTGATCTTCTTCAATTTCCGTCCGGATCGTGCAAGAGAGATTTCCAGAGCATTCTGCTGTGATGACTTCGATGGCTTCCCCCGTGAGAAGCGACTGGCTCTGACCTACGTATGCTTTACCGAATATGACGCAACCATTCCGAACAAGCTGGTAGCCTTCCATAAGGTAGAGCTTCACAATACCTTTGGCGAGTATCTTGCGGCAAATGATATGACACAGGTTCGAATCGCCGAGACAGAGAAGTATGCACATGTAACCTTCTTCTTCAACGGTGGTGTCGAGGAGCCGAACAAGGGTGAGGATCGCATCCTTGTGAAGTCCCCAAAGGTAGCGACCTATGATCTGCAGCCTGAGATGAGTGCTCCGGCAGTTTGCGACAAGCTGGTAGAAGCTATCAAGGCTGACAAGTATGACGTGATTATCATCAACTTCGCGAATCCGGATATGGTAGGTCATACCGGCGTGATTCCGGCAGCAGTACAGGCTATCGAGACCGTGGATGGCTGCGTGGGACGTGCAGTTGAGGCGGTGAAAGAGGTTGGCGGACAGATGTTCATCTGCGCAGACCATGGCAATGCCGAGATGATGATTGACTATAAGACAGGCGAGCCCTGGACAGCACATACGACCAATCCGGTTCCGTTCATTCTGGTCAATGCAGATCCGGCTTATCGTTTGAAAGAAAATGGCTGTCTGGCAGATATCATTCCGACACTCATCGATCTGATGGGAATGGAGCAGCCCGCTGAGATGACCGGCAAGTCTCTGCTGGTTAAGGAGGATTAAACATGGGAGTTATCCGAGCAATATTAATGGTATTATTCGTGCTGGTATGCATCGCATTGACGGTAGTAGTCCTGATGCAGGAAGGCAAGTCCAACGGACTGGGAGCCATCGCAGGCGGCAATTCCTTCTGGGAGCAGAATAAGAGCCGTTCCGCAGAGGGTAAGATTGTACTTGCAACCAAGATTTTGGCGATTGCTTTTATCGTTCTGGCACTGGTACTAAATTTGAACATTTTTTAATTACGATTTTACGAAAGATAAAGCACTCCCGGGATGACCGAGGGTGCTTTCTACGTTATGGCATGAGGCATGCCGAGTACACGCGATGCGCCGGAGGAACTATGGCAGACAAGACATTTGAAGAACGAAAGAAAATAGTATACGATTTTATCAACGATCCGCACTATGTGCC
>CAVHYN010000028.1:0-3225 GCA_963640245.1 Bulleidia sp. | reverse complement strand
ATGTGCCCATGAAGCAGAAGGAACTGGCGATTATCCTGCAGGTGGAGAAAAAGGATCGGGAGGAGTTAAACCATGTTCTGGAGGAACTTCTCTCAGAAGGAAAAATCTCACTGTCCAAGCGCGGACGCTACGGAAAAGCGGAGATCAAAAAGGCTGTCGGCGTGTATACAAGCCATGCCAAAGGCTTCGGCTTTGTGTCTGTGGAAGGCGAGGAGCAGGATATCTTTATCGGGGAAAATGACGCTGGGGACGCGTTTCTGGGCGACACCGTCGAAGTGGTCATCAAGGGGCACGGAGGCAAGCGGCCGGAGGGCGTCATTACGAAGATTCTCTCTCACAGCGTGACGGAGGTCATCGGCACCTTTGAACGAAGTAAAAATTTCGGCTTTGTGGTGCCGGATAACCAGCGGATCAACCACGATATCTTTATTCCTCTGGAGAAAATCGGTCCGGCGGTCAGCAGCCAAAAGGTTGTGGCCGAGATTACCGATTACGGAAAGGGACGAAAGAATCCGGAGGGAAAGATAACGCAGGTCTTGGGTGAGGCAGACGATCCGGCTACCGAGGTGCTGGCGATTATGCTTGCTTATGGTATCCCGACGGAATTCCCGGAACGGGTGCTGAACCAGGCGGAACGGGTGGCAAAGCCTGTATCGGAAGCAGACCGGGCAGGAAGGCTGGATCTTCGGGAAGAGGTCTGCGTTACCATTGACGGCGAGGATGCAAAGGACCTGGACGACGCGGTTTCCCTGCACAGAGAGGGAGAAAATTATGTGCTGGGCGTGCATATCGCGGACGTAACCAACTATGTGCAGGAGAACAGTGCCCTCGATCACGAGGCTCTAGACCGCGGCACCAGTGTTTATCTGGCGGATCGGGTGGTGCCGATGCTGCCACGTACCCTTTCTAATGGCATCTGTTCTCTGAATGCAGGGGAAGATCGGCTGGCTTTAAGCTGCATCATGACTATTGATGAAAAGGGAAAGATCATCGCACACAGCATTGCAGAGACGGTAATCCGTGTAAACCGCAGACTCAGCTATACAGGAGTGCAGAAGGTATTAGACGATGATCCGGAGGAGACAGCTCTCTATCCGGAGCTGGTTCCTATGCTGAAGGAGATGGCGGAGGTATCAGCCCTTCTTCGAAAGCGGAGAAGAAAGCGGGGCTCTATTGATTTTGACTTTCCGGAAACCAAAGTAATTCTGGATGAGAAGGGTTATCCGATTGACATCAAGCCATACGAAAGGAACGCGGCAACTCGTCTGATCGAAGATTTCATGCTGGCGGCCAATGAGACGGTGGCAGAGGATTACTACTGGCAGGCGCAGCCCTTTGTATACCGGATTCACGAGAAACCAGACAGTGAGAAAATGAGCCGTCTGGGCACCTTTATCCGAAACTTCGGCTATAGCCTGCATACGGCAGGAGATGAGATTCATCCGGGCGAGGTGCAGAAGCTATTGGACAAGATCGCCGGAACGCCGGAGGAGGCTATGATCAGCCGCCTGACCTTGCGCTCCATGAAGCAGGCCAAGTATGCAACCGACTGTACCGGGCATTTCGGACTGGCCGCTACCCATTACTGTCATTTTACTTCGCCTATCCGGCGATATCCGGATCTGCAGATTCACCGGATTATCAAGGAGAATGTGCGTGGACGGCTGAACGGCGAACGGGTAGTGCATTACGAAGCGATTCTGCCGGAGGTGGCCAAGCGATCCAGCGAGTTGGAACGGCGAGCCGAGGAGGCAGAGCGGGAGACCGTAAAGCTGAAAAAGGTGGAATATATGGAGCAGCATATCGGCGAACAGTTCGACGGGGTTATTTCCGGAGTGACAGCTTATGGACTGTATGTGGAATTGAATAATACGGTAGAAGGCCTAGTGCATGTGAATTCCCTGACTGACGATTTCTATGAATATGATGAGGTCGGAAGCGAACTAAGAGGCGCACGAACCGGAAAGGTCTGGCGTATCGGTGCGCGGGTTCGTATTCGTGTGAAGGGGACAGATCGGCTGTGCAGAACGATTGATTACGAATTATTGTAACTATTCAGCACTGGTCAGAAACGGAATAGTTACAAAATGTTAAAAAAATATAGGCGAGTACTTGAACAGGAATTACAGACAGACCGGAAGGTACGAAACAGATAGATGAGGAGAAAAAGATGGGGAAGGATAATTACAAGTTAGTTGCCAATAACAAGAAGGCATATCACGATTATTTTATCGACGAAACCTACGAGACCGGCATCGCCCTGGCCGGAACCGAGGTAAAGTCGGTTCGCATGGGAAAATGCAGCGTCAAAGAAGCCTTTGTCAAGGTGGAAAAGGAGGAGGTCTGGGTCTACGGTATGCACATCAGCCCATATGAGAAGGGTAATATCTTCAACAAAGATCCCTTGCGTCCCAGGAAGCTTCTGATGCATAAATACGAGATCCGGAAGATTGCCTCAAAGATGGCCGAAAAGGGCTATACCATGGTTCCCTTAAAGGTCTACTTAAAAGGCAGTCTGGTTAAAGTAGAGGTGGGGCTGGCTCGTGGTAAAAAGCTCTACGATAAGCGCCAGGACATCGCAAAAAAAGATCAGCGGCGTGAGGCAGAGAAGGAGTTTAAAGTAAAGAATCTTTATTAAAGATTCTAAATTCTATATAGAAAAGTAAAGTGTTGACAAGGAAAATGGTGGAGGCTGCCCCTCTGCCATTTTGCGTTTCGTTATCTGTAAATCATTGTAGACAAAAGGTCAGAAAAAATACATAATGAGAAAAAGGATTTATACGATTAGGAGAAAATCATGGGATTTTTAGATCGCATATTAGGACGTGCCAAAGATAAATTTGACAAAAAAGACTCAGATTTTCATAAGGAAAATAAAGCTACAGAAATACGAAATGAAAATTGTAATAGAATACTGGAATTACGGGACACGCTTGAAAAGCTTCTGGAACGAACATCTTATATAGCGAGGAAAGATTATGTAAATATATATTCGCAATATGCAGAAGTAATAGACTTTTTTAGAGTTTTGCAAAAAGGTGATGTGCTACTTGATTTCTGTCGGGCAAATCATGTAAAAGAATTAGAAATAAGCAGCATTTTAGAAAGATATACGCATTTGGAAACCTATGTGGAAGAGCATAATGAACATTATGTCTCAAAGATGTTGGTTCAGGAGAAGGATTACTTAGACGATATTTTAAAGGAAGTGGATCCGAATATTAT
>CAVHYN010000027.1:0-25697 GCA_963640245.1 Bulleidia sp. | reverse complement strand
TGGTTACAGTGTCAAAAGCCTGAGCCCACGACATGCTCGCATGTCGGTGGGGGAAGGGCTTTATGACACGCCCCTCAATGAGGGTGAAGTGGGGCAAAAGCCCCGCGAAAACCCGAATTGAGGAAGGATTGTGGGAGTGCGTAGCACGGAACAATCCGTGTAACCAAAGGTTTGGGTGTTTTGACACCCAAACCAATTTTTAGATTTATGGTTTTCTGAATTACTTTGCTTCCTTCATCAGTTCCATACCGATGACTAGTGCCACTCCAATGATCGCGGATGCTGGATGGAAGGTTCCAAGGGTCAGAGCGGTACGCGGAATATCCAGGGTCGTCGGTCCCATGATAATGGCATAGAAGGAACCGATCATCATGCCCAAAATCAGATAAACCGTCTGAGTTCGGTATTTCAGCAGACAATTTCGAATGATCCGCACTACGCCTGCTGCCCCGGCCAGGATGCCGCAGCCGAAGAAAATGAGACTTGGGACAACGGACAGGTCAAGTGTCAGTGCACTCTTGATGGCGGTTATGACCGGAATGTAGGCACCGAAGATCAGAAGCAATGTGGAGCCTGAAATGCCGGGCAGAAACATGGCCGAAATGGCTACCATGCCGATAAAGAAGAGTTTCACTGCCAGATTTACGGAAAACTGGCTCAGATTCATGCTTCCGGCACCAATGCGGCCGTTTGCCCAGGTGATGGCAGCCACCAGGACTGCGCCAAGTACAGCAAAGAGTATGCCCCTTCCCACTTCTTTTACACAGTCTTTTTCTTCCCTCATAATCAGAGGAATTGCACCTGCAATGAAACCTATAAACAGGGAGCTCACGGCATAGATATGTCTCTCGAAAAGAGCTGTCAGTATCACCACGGCCAATCCCATGCCCAGAATCCAGCCTGCCCCGAGCTTCAGCAGATATTTCAAGCCCTTCTGTTTTTCCTTCATTTTTCCAAATACTACATCGTTGATCGAGCCGATAAACTGGTCGTAGAAGCCCATCACAAAGGCTACTGTTCCGCCGGAGACTCCCGGCACACTGTCCGCCAGTGCCATGCAAAAGCCGTTGAATCCATCTTTGATAAACATACTGTTCCCTCCGTTTTTCGTTTTTATCATCATAGAGGGAAGTTCTAAATTACCCAGATAAGAGTGCTAAACATTTTCTAAAATTTTTCTAAGGAGGGGCTATTTGCCCCCGAACGTGGAAAATTTTCCCGCAGCCGCGTCCGTCTTTAAATCCGGAATCGGTATCCCACACCCCACACTGTCTCGATGAAATCCGGCTCCTGTGAGTCTTCCCCAAGCTTCTCACGGATGCGGTTTACATGAACCGTCACGGTAGCTACATCACCGACTGCATCCATCCCCCAGATGCGGTCGAATAGAGTCTCCTTTGAAAATACGATATTCGGATTCTCTGCCAAAAACAGCAGCAGCTCGAATTCCTTGTTGGTAAGGCTCACTTCTTTTTCATGCAAAAACACCCGATGCGCCTGGGGATCGATGCGAAGTCTCCGCACTTCGATACCTTTACTGTAGGCCTCCTTCTCCCTGCCTTTTTGCAGCAGCCGCTCATGGATACTGATATGGGCTTTTACGCGGGCAACCAGTTCGGCAGGACTAAAGGGCTTTACGATATAATCGTCCGCTCCAAGCCCCAGACCGCGGATTTTGTCTACATCTTCCTTTTTCGCTGTAACCATGATGACCGGAATATCTTGATTTTTTCGAATTTCCCGGCAAATTTCAAAGCCGGACACACCTGGCAGCATGATATCCAGGATGACCAGATCGTATTTCTTTTCCCGGATGAGTTTCATGCCTGCAAAGCCATCCTCGGCTATCTCGATCTCGTAATCAGAGGCTTCCAGATAATCCCGCTCCAGCTCCGCAATCAATCTGTCATCCTCTACTATCAATACCTTTTGCATCCTATTCCTCCCTGTATACCGGCAGGGTAATTACAATGCTAAGCCCCTTACCGCCGTCCGTCTCAGGCTGCTTCTCTCCCGATTCTGCGCGGATGCTTCCTCCGTGGCACTCCACGATCTGCTTTGCTACCGCAAGTCCCAGACCACTGCCCTTTCCGGGATTTGTTCGGGACTGATCCCCCCTGTAGAAGCTATTGAATATACGTTCCAGATCCTGAGTCGGTACGCCCGGACCGTCGTCCGTAATTCTTATCTCCACGGATTTTTCCAGTTTTTTACTGTTCAATCGAATAATGCTGCGCTCTGCCGTCCGGTACTTGGCGCTGTTTTCAAAAATGTTCACAAATACCCGTTTCATTTCTGCCTCATCGACAAACACCTGCACATCTTCCAGTGACAGCTCATTCAGCAGTATTATCTTTTTCTTCTCAGCTTCCACTGTATAGGAATCCAAAAGCTTCTCCAAGAATCCGGACAAGCTGGATTTTTCCGGATGGATCCGAAGCTTTTCCGTTTCCAGGCGACTAAAGGAGGACAGATTGTCCGCCAGCACCTCCATATCACCCGCCCGCTGACGGATGGCACGGTAATAGCGCTGCCGCTTTTCCTCCGTATTCGCGATACCGTCCAGAAGACCGTCGGCGTAGCCCTTGATAGAGGTAAGTGGTGTCCGCAGATCATGAGAAATTCCTGCCAGAAGCTCCTGACGGTAGGACTCGTATTCCAGCTTGGACTGAGCAGCATCCTTCAGGCGTTTCCGCATGTGATCGAAATCCGTGCAGACCTCTCCTATCTCATCCTTTGTCGGAGTCGGAATCGCAAAATCCAGCTCTCCCTCCTCGATCCGATTGGCTCCCTCCTGCAATACCTTCAGGGGCTTCAGGATACTTCTAGAGATCCACTGGCTTAGGATAAAGTTTGTAAATGCCAGAATTCCAAGCGTTGCTACTCCTACGACACTTACAAATTTTACCAGATATTCGCGCAGATAGGAGCCGGAAAAGCTGCTGCCTTCCTGTTCCTTCGGCCGTATCGCAGTAAGCTCCCAGACTGTATCATCAAAAACACCTGTCTGGCGAACCAGAGATGCGCCCTCATTATGAAAAGCCAGATTTTCCACATTGTGCAGAGCATTTTCGGTCATTTTCTCAACACAGGCTTCGTCTTCCTCTGTAAAATTCGAGCTGACTCGCTCGCCATTTTTCAGAACCTCCAGATGAAAGCCAAGATCTGAAAGCTCTCCGGTCAGTCCTGCTGCCGCCTTTTCCGGATGATCGCGAAAATCGCCCCAATAGGAAAAAACCAGGCTCTGAGCAGAATAAAGACCATTATCTGCCTCAAACATATCTTCCATGGAATCAAAAAAATGATTCCCCAGAAATTTGACACAGAATATGGCCACCATTCCAACGACGCAGACCGGGATTATCAGCATCATGATATTCGAAATCTGAAGTTTTTTTCGTATCGTCATTCTGCTCACCCTCCAGAGGCATGCAAAACTGCGTTCTGCGAATGCTTGCATTCAGGCAGATACGCAGTTTTATACGATTTTGCGAATGGGGTTCTGAATAGTTACTATATTATTATAACCGCTCAGCTCCTCCGATACAAGCAACTATAGACCTACATCCTTTCGATCCACATATATGATATCGCTGATATCTCTTTCGCCTCCCATCCATGCACAGGGACTGTTGATGACGCTCCCGTCCTCATACAGGGTAACTGAACCGCCCCCATCCAGGTTATAGGCATATTCGCAGCCTGCCTCCTCAAATACCTTCGCCATCTCCTCGAAATCCATTCCCCTGCTGTAGCCCTCCTGTCTGCCGTCTACGGCCAGAAAGAGATAATGATTTGGTTCGAGGTAGCCGATGCCGGTACGGGGTTCCACACCGCTGATGCTGACGTTCATGGAATCTACCTTATAAGCCTCCTTCAGGTTCGGCTCTTCTTTCCCGTCCCTCACCAATGTCGGTCCAAAGGAAAATACATTCCACGCTCCCGCATCGAGAAGCTCCTGTCCGCTTGTCTCGCTTTCCTTCACGACTCCGGCTGTTCCGTCCTGATAGAGAACCATGCAGTCTCTGTCTGTGGGATCATCCCGGTAAAGGACGCCGTCCCGGATCACAATTCCGTTCCATCGATAGCCGTAAAAATCTCCATTGATGGCAAAGTAAGCATCATGCTCCCCTGCAATATTCGAGAGACTATCCTTTATATCATTTCCGTAAGTATCATGTGCCAGGGCTGTATGAAGCTCTGTCGCATCTGAAACTCTGACATCTGCCAGATAATAGGTGATTTTATTCTGATCTGCGCCCAGCTCATGTCGTTCAATCCGAACACTGGCCGGAGCAGTTTCTTCTGTCTCCGGCAGGGTGTCTTCTTCCGTCTGGGCAGTTTCCATAGCCTGTACCTCCATAACCGACTGGCTGGTCACCACTGACAGTCTCCGGCCAAACCATACCTCGTACAGGATACATAAGAGAATGATTATGCTCAGGCATATTAGCTGCTGTTTTCTTCTGATTTTCATACTTCTTCCCATCCTCTCGTTTCTTATGCCTGCTAGTATAGGAGGGGAAAATGAAGTTTCTCTAAGAGATTTCTAAAGAATTTCTAAACGTTTTTTCTTAAACGGACGGAGACCTGTCGAAAAAGCTTTCCACGTTCGGGGACAAATAGCCCCTCCTTAGGAAAGCTTTTTCAACAGGTCTCCTGCTTTTTATCAACTGATTTTAGCGCTTTTCAATTACTCTGCATATCCGTTCGGATTCATAGTCTGCCATCTCCAGGAATCCTCACACATTTCTTCAATGCCATACTCGGCTACCCAGCCAAGCTCGTTCTTTGCCTTGGTAGGATCTGCATAACAGGTAGCGATGTCGCCGGCACGACGCGGCTTGATTTCGTAGGGAATCTTTTTGCCGCAGGCCTTCTCGAAGGCATGGACGACATCCAGGACGCTGTAGCCCTTTCCGGTACCCAGGTTGTAGATGAGAACGCCCGGTTCTGTCTTCTCCACCTTCTGAATCGCTGCCACATGTCCCTTTGCCAGGTCAACTACATGGATGTAATCACGCACACCGGTTCCGTCCGGGGTATCGTAATCATTTCCAAAGACGCCCAGGCACTTCAGCTTGCCGATGGCTACCTGTGCCACATAGGGAACCAGATTGTTCGGGATGCCCTTCGGATCTTCGCCGATGAGGCCGCTCTTATGGGCTCCAATCGGATTGAAGTAACGAAGAAGTACAACCTTCCACTCCGGATCGGATACATAGATGTCGGTCAGTACCTGCTCCAGCATTCCCTTGGTCTGGCCGTACGGGTTCGTGATCTTGCCCTTCGGGCACTCCTCGGTAATCGGAATGAAGGCCGGATCACCGTATACGGTTGCGGAGGAACTGAATACGATATTCTTCACACCGTGATTCCGCATAACATCGCAGAGAATCAGGGTTCCGGTAATATTGTTATAATAATACTCGATGGGCTTGCGTACGGATTCGCCCACGGCCTTATAGCCTGCAAAATGGATGACGGAATCGATCTCCTCCTTATCAAAGATGGCATTCAGCGCATCCCGATCCAGGATGTCCGCCTCATAAAAGGTCACTTTTTTTCCGGTGATCTGCTCTACACGCTCAAGAGCCTTTTCGCTTGCATTATACAGATTATCGACAACTACTACATCATAGCCTGCATTTAACAATTCTACACAGGTGTGGCTTCCGATAAAGCCCGCACCGCCTGTAACCAAAATTGACATTTGATTGTCCTCCTGTCTGAATAAGTTGTTTTGGTCTCATACTGGTTCATCATACCACGGTTTCCCTAGGGCTGCAACCACCGGCTTTTCTTTTAGATCTCCCGCAGATCCTTTTTTCTGTAAAAATCTTCCATCAACCCCGCGATTGCCTTCGACACCTGCCGATCGACATAGGAATTATCCCGGCCGTCCTCGATGGATTTCAGGAAGGCCACGATCTCGTAGCGAATGCCCTCGCCATCGAGCTGGTAGAAATAACGCTTGTTGTTGGCAGGATTTTCGTAACGTATCTCAAAATAATCCGTCTTCCACCAGGGGGCGGGCACATAGATATAGCCCTCGGTGCCGGAAACCACCAGATCGCCCTCGGATTTGATACCTTTGCCGATCTGTATCGAAGCCATGGCATCCCCGTAGACAAAGTTTACTCTGGAGAAGGCATCATAGGTCTTCGCCTCGTCCGCATAGTGGGTGATGATCTGCTTCTCCGCGTAATCAGTACCGAGAAGCTGAAAGACCGGAAGCAAGGCTGTGGGACCCCAGTCGCAGAGGCTGCCCCAGCTGCGGTTAAACTGTCCCGGGCTGACATTTGCCTCATCCTCCAGGCGGGTGCAGGCTGCGTCCACTGAGACCACTTTCCCGATACGGCCACTCTTTGCCAGCAAAAGCAGGCGATAATAAGCCGTGGAGTAGGCGGTCTTGATCGCTTCCATCAGGACACAGTTCTTCTCCTTCGCCAGGGCAAACAGCTCCTCGCTCTCACGAACAGAAAGAGAAACGGGCGACTCACAGAGCACATGTCTGCCTGCCTCCAGGGCTGCCTTGATCTGCCGGTAATGGGCATCCGGATGTGAGAGAATATACATGGCATCCGACTGCTTCAGAAGTGCCTGAAAATCATCTTCCTCATCCCCACAGATGCCTGAGATCACGGCTCCGTTTACGTAGCTGCTCTCCTTCTGAAACTTCTGCAAATCCGAAGCCTCGCCCACGAGTCCGAGCTTTATGGCATGCTTTTCCGAGCGCAGCTTCGTGCTGGACACACCTTCTGTCCGATCAAGGTAAACGACCTTGCAATATTCGTTCAGATAATCAAATTTTCCACACCAGTCGGAGCCGATAGCAAAGATATCCACATGATAGCGCCGGATATCATCTATTTTCTGTCCCTCGTACTCTTCGATGATAATTTCATCTGCCAGTCCCGTAGCTCTTACTCCCTCGATGCGCTCCATCAGGGATTGCTGGACATTGATCTTGCCACGGGTTTTGTCGAAGTCCTCAGCGGTTACACCGACGATCAGATAGTCGCCCAGCGCCTTTGCCCGCTCTAAAAGACGGATATGACCATAATGCAATAGATCATAGGTTCCGTAGGTGATAACTTTCGTCATAGACGCCTCCTCACTCGCCATCTACCGCTAAAAAGGCCTCCAGGAAAAATTCCATCGCTTCCCTGGAACCTACCGATACGCGAAGATAATCCTTCAAAAGCTCATTGCCATAGGGATGTACCAAAACCTGCTTCTCCTCTTCCAGTCGTTTCGCTACCTCCTTTGCCTCGTGATGCGGCTTGACAAAGATAAAGTTTCCGCGGCAGTCCCGGCACTCATAGCCATGATTTCCAAGTTTTTCCAATATATAATCCTTGCCTTCCTGCTGAATTCGAATCAGCTCCTCTATCATTTCCGGATGATCGAGGATCCGCTCCGCAAATAGCAGGGCAATGGAGTTGGCATCAAAGGTCAGGCGCGCATTCTTGACATAATGAATGATCTCCGGATTGCTGATGATGACGCCCAAGCGGCAGGCTGCGATGGAAAAGAGCTTGGAAAAGGTTCGAAGCACCACCACATTTTCATCCTTTAAGGCATGTTCAAGGAAGGTATTCGGATAGAAATAATGGTAGGCCTCGTCGATGATGACGATGGCGCCCACCTCCTTTGCCCGTTCGATGACCTGACAAAGTTCTTCCTCGGTATAGACATTTCCCACCGGGTTGTTCGGATTTAAGAGCACCACGATGCGGGTATCATCGCCTATCGCATGCAGGATATTCTCGATTTTGATCGTCAGATCCGGCTCGTAAGCCACCGGGACGTGCTTATAACCCAGGATACAGCAGTTGACCCAGTACATCTCGAAGGAGGGAGCGACTGTCACGACCTCCTTTCCCTCCTCTCCGAAGGTCTCGAGAAGGTAACGGATAGCCATGTCGGAACCATTGGTGGTCAGGACATTTTCATAAGCGGCACCGATGAACTTCGCATACTTATGAAGGAAGCGATCCGGCTCTGGATAGATCGATAGAAATTCCGGTGTAATTTCCTTCAGTACGGAATCCACGAAGTCCTTCGGCAGGCCTTCCGGATTCTCATTCATGTCATAGCGGTGCATTCCGTAGCGGTTCTGCATAGGGAAGACCCGAACCGTATTTTTGATATGTTCATTTACATGATACTTCATTTTAAACCTCCTATAAACCCAGGGCTGTTAACAGGGTTCCGATTACTGAATAAACAAAGAGATGCAGGCAAAGGATGGGCAGCGTATGGCGGCCGATAAATTCCAGCACTTTCCCTATTCTCCGCCCGATTTCTGTCTCATAAATAGCACTTAATAGGGTCATCACAAGGAGCGATCCTGTGGTTCCTACAAAGAGATAGAGAACCATGCTCCGCCCGTAATTATCCACGGACATATTCACACTGCCGTTCAGGCGGGCACTCAAGACGAAGGCTGCCGCCAGCAGAATCAGATACAGCGGTTTTTTTCGCAGCTTTCCGACCCAGTCCTGGATCGCCATCAGCTTGCCAAGCACCAGAAAGGTCACGGCATAGAGGGCGCAGTCGATACTCCATGGCAATAAAACGGGGCAGAGATAATGGATGGCGATAGCCAGAAGCAGGTAAGCCGCATTTCCCACAAAGGCCTTCCTTGCATCTCCCCCGGCTGCCCGCATCAAAAGCCAGAACAAAAGATAGCTGACAAAGAGGCAGGTCAGAAACCAGGTCGGTGCATTTAAGATCTGCATAAAGTAGACATTGGTCGCTGACTCAAGGGGCATCAGGCAGTTGCGGGAATAAAGGATCCCAATCAAGGAACAGATATCTGCCTTTCCGCGCAGGAAGAAAAATGCAAACAGAAAAAGGTTATATCCGAAATAGGGAAGCAAAAGCCGCTTCGTCTTTTTCCCCGCAAAGCTTCGAAAGCTCTCCTCCTTTTTGTAGGAAAAGGTCATCCCCGCAGCCAGAAAGAAGGTAGGCATATAGAACATTCCGCCGTAGTAGGTCAAGGGTCCAAAGGAACGACCGGTATGCACGAGAAGCACCACCAGGATCCCGACCGCCTTCACGGCATCCAGCCAAAGGATTCTTTGCTTTTCCATCAGACGCCTCCTTTCCTGCGCGAAAACACCCGCGAAATTCTATCCGTAAGCATGGTACCCAGAGGCTCCAGGTAACGCTCGCTAATCGTCGAAAGCACCAGCACCAATGCGAAGGTGCAGGCAAAATCGAGAAGTGTCAGAGGGATATAATTCATTTTCCCAAAGAGACGAAGGAAGATCCAGCAGGAAAAGGTCGCGATTACCGGAAAATGCAGCAGGTACAGAGAATAGGAGATCTTTCCGAGAAACCGAAAGACCCTCCGGCTAAAGAATTTTTGCATCCCGGTAAGTCCAAGAACTCCGGCCAGCAGAAGGGCTGCACCCGCGAGGTGATAAAGCGTGGTATAGGCAGGTGGAAAAATCTGGTAAATCGTTCCGGTCATATCCGCCCCGATGGATGGATAGGATAAGAGATAGAAGCCCAGAAGGAAGCTTCCCAGAGGCAAAAGCCAATACTGCTGCCAAAGCTTTATCAGCTTTTCCTTCGTACAAAAGATGTCGGCTGCTGCAAAGCCAAGAAAGATCCCGGAAAAATAGACATCTGTCTTCAGGCTCACCAAAAGCATCACCGCATAGGCTATATACCGAAATGGATTTCCCCCTACAAGATAAGCAGCCAGATAGACCACGAGAGCCCCGGAAAAGAGATAGGGCATCGTCCAGAGAACCCCGTTATAATCATTCGAGCCAAAGAGAAAACAGCCTGCCAGACTTTCAAAAAGCATTGCGAAAAAATCCGGCTGAAACTGGTTAAAGCCGGCAAACCAGATCGTGGATTTTGTAAGGGTGGCAGCCTCATCATTCCGGTAAAGACCGAGACTCATCAAAAGAAAGATGAGTAGATTGATGAGGAAAATCATGGGCATCAGCCGAAAATAGCGCTTCCAGGCCGACGTCTTTAATCGTCCCTTCTCTCCCGTCCGAAAATAAGAGAGGCAGAGTACAAAGCCGCTGCATACTAAGAATAAGCAGACTGCTGCATTGCCGCTGTAGAGAAGGTTTAAGGGTGTCTTTCCAATCGTAATCTCTATGCCGGAGGCCGTATGGAGTGCCTCCTCCGTCAGACTGTAGGCCGAATAGTAAAAGGCAAAGACAAAATGACAGAAAAATACCATGCAGGCGCCGATTCCTTTTAAACCGTCGATATAGTCCAGTTTTTTCAAGTCTGATTCTCCCTTCCTTTTGTATCTCTTTTATAACTGTTCTGTACCTTCACAGTTACTTGCTTTTTATCTTCTCGCAGAGAAGCCTCGTATATTCTTTCCGCCCCTCCGCCGACAGGTGAATAAGATCCTGATAATACTCTGCCTTTGAAGAATCAAAATCCAGATCCTTTGCCGATACGATTTTTATGCCGTCCTCATCCGTCCGGCTCTTTTGTAAAGCTTCAATGATGGAGAGACATTCTGCATAAAGTTCCTGATAATCTCCATCCTGATTCATTCGCTCATACTTCGGTGTCTCGAGAAAGTATAGGTTCAGCTGATATTGCTTGGCCAATTTAGCAATCTTTTCATACCCCTCGGCCTGCAGTGGATTCACACCATCCCGACTTCCCAGGAGGTCAAGCTTTGCGAGCTCTTCCTTTGTCTTTCCCTGTGCCTCAAGCAGGCTTCCCCCGTCCCGAAACTGTGCCGATACGATCCGGTTATTCAAAGGATAGGTCAAAAGCTGTTCATTATTTGCCGTCACAAAGAATTCGTAGAAGTCACCAAAGTCCGCATCCCCGCCGCTTTTCATCAGCTTCCAGGCTGCTGCCTTGAAGGAAAGATCCGTATCCAGCAAAATCTTCGTATCGCTGATCCAGGGTGTCGCCGCCGCAGTATAAGGATAGAGATCGATATAAAGATTTTTTATCTCCAGTCCCTCCTCCAAAAGATAAGAAAGCTCCATCGCCATGAGAGCGGGCTGATTGCCATTGTAGGACAGGATGTAGCTGTTTCCCGGAAGCTCCTCGTCCAGCGTGTCGATATCCAGTCCCTGACGAAACATCGAGGAACCGATAAACAGGTTGTCGATGCTTTCCTTTCGGAGTGCCGCCTGCATCCCGTAGGTTGAAACCGGGAGAAGCCTCGCATATTCATTTTTCAGGAATATCAAGGCCAATGCCAGGAAAACCGTGGCAGCGGCCATTTTCAGTATTCGCTTCATAGCGCTCCTTTAAAAATTCGCATAAAGAAACCCGGAGGTTCCGAAGACTCCAAAGAGCAGGATCGAAAGACCCATCAGGATAAACCACGGAGTTGAAAGCACCACTCCCTCTTTTTCCTTTTTCCCGTAGACCACTCCCCTCTCATAGAGAAACAGGAGGAAGAGGAAAAAGCAGACCGTCAGCAGATAGGCCGCACAGGTATTGTCCCCGGTAAATGGCAGGATCGCATTCTGGATCGCAGTATAGGAAAGAGAAAAATTCAGGATTCCATGCCGGATATAAGCAAAGGCTGCCCCCAGGCTTTCCGCCCGGAAAAAGATCCAGGCCAGGGTGACCCCACAAAAGGTCAGCACCGTCTGAAGACTTTTGGTCAGGACATTTGCCTCCTCCTTCTTTTTCTTTCCTATCATATTCCAGAGCCCGTGGATACCGCCCCAGACCAGGAAGCTGATATCTGCCCCATGCCAGAGCCCGCTTACCAGAAAGGTCACGAGAAGATTCAGACGATGCCGTCCCTTGCTTACCCGGCTTCCGCCTAATGGGATGTAGATATAATCCCGAAGCCAGGTCGAAAGCGAGATATGCCATCGGTTCCAGAATTCCTTGATACTCCGGGAAAAATACGGACAGTCAAAATTCTTTCGGGTCTCGATCCCTAAGACACCTGCCATACCGATCGCGATATCCGAATAGCCGGAAAAATCACAATACAGCTGAAACGAGTAAAAGAAGGCCGCCAGGACAAGAGCCAGTCCCGGATAGCTCTCCGGTGCAGCGTAGATCGTATCCACATAACCTGCCAGGCGGTTTGCTATCACTAACTTCTTGAAAAGTCCAAGCACGATTCGCTGCAGGCTTACGGAAAATAGCTGCGGCTGAAGGTTAAGCTCCCCGTGAAGCTGCCTCAGAAAATGATCCGAGCGTTCGATCGGACCTGAAAGAAGCTGCGGGAAAAACAAAACATACGTTAAATAAGCGCTGCAGCCGTCTATTCCTCTTTCTGCCTCCCGCTTCCCCAGATAAATGTCCGCCAGATAGCTTATCATTTTAAAGGTATAATAGGAAATTCCGAGGGGAATCATGAGGTTCAGATCCGCATAAAAATCAAAGTATTTATACACAAAAAGAACGCCCAGAATCGGCAGAATTCCTGCCCACAGCCAGACCTTCTTTTTCTCTTTTTCCTTTGTATCTTCGATTTTCCGGCCGGCAAAGAAGCTCCAGAGAGCGCTCAGTCCGGCCAGTACCGGCATCCATGGACCGGCAGTGCAATAAAACAGGATACTGGCAAGAAGCAGCAGCCACCTCCTGTACTGCATGGGCAGCAGATAGTAGACTGCAGCCACACCTGCCAGATATCCCAGGGTCAAAAGGATGTTTGAAATCATCATGACTCCTTTGTACGTTCGCTCTGTCTTGCAGCTTCACGATAAATGTCAAGACCAGTCTGCAGCAGCATCCCCAAAAGCAAAACAGAAAATACGGCCATCGGAAGCTTGGTTTCGCCGTTGATGGCATAGGCATAGGCACTGTAGGATACGATCAAGTGCAGCATCGGCAGATAGAATCGATTCGGCCGGTACATAAAGTAGATAAGTGCTGCCACATCCGCCGTATAGCCTGCCCAGGCCGGCATATAGGGTGCAAAATAGGGAAGCAGGATCGCCGCAAAGAGAAAGCTGCTAAGTACCAGATCTCTCGTCAGCCTGATCCTCTTATCCGCAAACCAGTAGATACCGGTGAAAATCAATCCAAGCAGGATCAGGATGGAAACCTTATCGAAGGTATCCACGAAGGCTTCTTTTCCAATGATCTCATAGAAATTCGGCCAGCCGCGAGAAAGACTTGTCGGATAAACACCTCCCAGATCCTTCCACCAGGAACGCATCCGGAACAGGGCTATCAAAAGTCCCGCCAGGATACTTCCGCTTCCAAGGATTATCTGTCCCCGGCTATAGAGATATAGACCCAGGAAAAACAGGATCACATAATAGATGCAATTGATATTCCATAAGGATCCATTGGCTACCATCGTAGGATAGATCACCAGGATGCTATAAGTCAGAAGCGAGCGAAGCCTGCTCTGCGTATAGCTGTGTACGATAGCCCCCGCCAGCACAGCGAGTGCATATTCCAGGAAAACCGCACAGAGCTTCCAGGTATTTGTCGGCGTATAGGCAATCACGGTAGAGCGAAGGGCGAGGCCGGTTCCTGTAATGCATACCGTCAATAACAGATCCAGAAAGGTAAAGGAGAGGCCTCCTATCTTCCATTTTCTGGAAATCAGTTCTCTCAGAAAATCATCCATCATCTGGCCTCCTTCTTCATGGTTGCCGCATTTTCCATCGGCAGCTGATTCTCGGGGTTTCTCATATAATGCCAGATATCCAGTCCGACCAGAATCAGAAGTCCCAGCTCTACAAAGGCCCAGACACCATAGTAGATCGGCGGTTCGTCAAAGCCCCTGTGACTTAGGTAGGCCATATAGGAATTGAAGGATACCAGAAGCTGAACCAGCGGAAAATAAAACCTTTGCAGGTTCATCATGGCATAGAGAATCGCCAGCATATCCGCCACGCAGCCGTACCGTTCATGCATATGAGGCAGGAACCAGGGTGTCAGGATCGCAAAAAAGAGTGCCATCTGTACGATGAATTCGCTGGTAATCCGGTAGCGCTTCTGTGCCATCGCAAATAGGATCACCATCAGAATTCCGAGGATCAGCCAGGTGCCTGCGGAAGCATATTCCAGAAGGAAGTACTGGTTTCCGATGATCTGATAGATATTCGGCCATTTGATCGAAAGGGACCAGACATCCTGGGCTCCCTGCGCCATATAGATATTGATCAGATCGAGAAGCGGCCGTCCTGCTATCCAGGCCGGAACGATACTTAGGAAATACAAAACCGGTATCCACAGAAAATGCTTCAAATCGATCTTTTTATTTACCCACAAAATAACCAGGAACGGGAAGATAAACAGCGACTGCAGCTTAAATACAAAGGCCATGCCGTAGAAGAACATCGCCCATCCCGGCCGTTCCTCGAAGAGAAAATAAAAGCAGAGCAGCAAAAAGGTCATAAAGATGATGTCGCACTGCGCCCAGAGCGCACTATTTGCCCAGATCGTGGGAACGATCAGAAAGAGGCCATAGGAAAGAATGCCTCGTCTCTTGCTCCCGGTGACCTTGCAGACGGTTTTGCCTAAGATAGCCGCTGCTACAAAGTCCAGAATGCAGTGAAGTCCCTTATATCCTGTCATCGGATTGATGGGAAGCTTACTGATCACCCAGAGAATATAGACAAAGGTGGGCGTATAGTCATAGCGATCGGTGGCCAGGTAGGAAAATCCCATTTCACGGATATCCGAAAGCCAGGGATCCCAGTACATCAGCCAGTCATCTGTGATGATCACACGCAGGATGACCCGAATGGCGACCCCGATCAGGGTCATAGCCGCCAGGTAAAGAAGATCCAGTTTTGTGATTCCGTGCTTCTTGAAAAAGCTGTTCATATATCTGCTCCTATCGATCCAGTACGGTCTCGATCAAATATTTCGGACGCGCCTTGGTTTCCAGGTAAATTTTTCCAATATACTCGCCTACGATACCGATAGCCAGAAGCTGAAGGCCTCCGATCGCCCAGATGGATACGATAGTGCTGGTCCAGCCATGAACGGTTGCGCCCATAAAATGAATGACCAGGAAATAAAGCAGCATCAAAAGGCTGATGGCAAAGATCACGAAGCCACAGGTGGTAATCATTCGAATCGGCTTGATGCTGAAGGAGGTGATGCCGTCGGTGGCGAATGCCAGCATCTTCTTCAGCGGATACTTGGACTCGCCTGCGAAGCGCTCATGACGCTCATAGGTGACGATATCAGAGGAATAGCCGATCAGCGGCACGATGCCGCGCAGGAAGAGGTTGACCTCGCGGAATTCCGAAAGCCCTTCCAATGCCCGCTTGCTCATAAGGCGGTAATCTGCGTGGTTGAAGACGATCTCAACGCCCATCGCCTGCATGATCTTATAAAAGCCTTCGGCCGTAAATTTCTTAAAGAAGGTATCCGTATCCCGGGCACTTCTTACTCCGTATACCACATCATTTCCCTCGTAGTACTTTTCTACCATCCGGTCAATGACGTCTACATCATCCTGCAGATCCGCATCCAGGGAAATGGCCATATCTGCCTTCTCCTTCGCTGTCATCAGGCCGGCCAGCAGGGCATTCTGATGTCCCTTGTTTCGGGACAGCTTGACGCCGGAATAGATCGGGTTGGCTGCATGCAGTTCTTCAATGATTTCCCAGGTTTTGTCCTTGGATCCATCATTGACAAACATGATTTTGCTCTCCCGGGAGATCATCCCCCGTTCGAACATCGAATTCATTTTTTCGAGAAGCTGCTTTGCTGTCTCATGGAGCACTGCTTCCTCGTTATAGCATGGAATTACCAGATAAAGAATATCGTTTCCTGTCATGAATATAGTCTCTCCTTTTCTTTCGGGATATCTGCCTGGCAGCGGATTCATCACCGCCTTATTTTGCCAGCAGTTCCTTCATATATACCTCGATTGCATCCTGCCAGGGAGCGAAGGTAAAGTCTGTAGTCAGCTTCAGCATATAGTTCTCCAGAATCGAGTAGGCCGGCCGATCCGCGGAATTCGGGAAGCGGCGCTTGTATTCCTCTGAGGTAATGGGCTCGATCTCGGTCTTGCTTCCTGCCAGGCGAAGAACCGTGGCTGCAAATTCTGCCCAGTTGGTGTCTCCCTCGCAGGTACCGTGGAAGAGGCCATAATTGTCGGTAGGCAGAAGATATTTGATGGCCTTTGCAAGCTCGACCGCACTGGTAGGTGTTCCTACCTGATCCATGACCACACCGATTTTCTCATTGGTCTCGGAAAGCTTCAGCATCGTTTTGGCAAAGTTGTGGCCGTCTCCATAGAGCCATGCGGTACGGATAATGAAATACTGGCTTGCAAAATCCCGTACGAAGTTTTCTCCTGCCAGCTTTGTCGCTCCATACATGCTCTTCGGGCTGACCGGATCGAACTCGGTCAGGGGATGATCCGATGTCTCTCCCGGGAAGACATAATCGGTAGAAATGTGCATAAGCTTTGCACCGGTATCCGCTGCTGCGATGGCGAGGTTTCTCGCTCCGATGGCATTGATCTGATAAGCCAGATTCTGCTCTACCTCGCACTTATCTACGTTCGTATAAGCCGCGCAGTTGATGATCGCATAGGGCTTCACTGCCCGCACATGCTCGAGAACCTTATCAACCTTGGTGATATCCAGCTCCGATACATCCGTATTTACGAGCTCATACTCGGTGCTTCCGGCATACTGCTGATTCACTGCCCGGCCCAGCTGGCCGTTGCATCCTGTCACGATAATCTTTTTCATTTGTTTTCTCCTTTATCTTTCTGATTCAGAGCCTCGTCCCGGCGTTCCTTTTCTGCCAGAGCCAGCTCCTGCGTTAAATCTTTTACTTTATTTTCCAAAGTCGACAGCTCGATCGTCATCATGAAAAGCTTTAGAAGCAGGATGAAGATAAATACCATGAAGACGAAATTTACGGGCAGCTGCATGCCCAGAAGTCTCGTAAACAGCGTTACGATCCATGGGAAGAGGCTGATGATAACCAGCACGCCTGCGAATATGATCCAGAAGATGGCATATTCGATCTGCAGCTTGGACTGCCGTATTTTTTTCAAAATATAGATCGTACTCAAAAGTGAAACAACAATCAATACGATTCGAAAGATCGGTGTCATCCTACCTTCACCTCCCTGCGTTTCCGGAAATTCTGAATCAGCAGGATCGATACCAGCATCCGGAGCATATACATCATGGATTTCGTCAGATTCAGATAGCTCTCTCCTGCGATCCGCTCATCCATCTTCGCCTGAACCTCGGCGATTGTCGCGCCCTGCTTGAGCAGATAGGAAATGGTATCCGGCTCCGGCCCGTAATTCAGATTCAGGGCAAATTCCGCAATCATTTTTTTATTGAAAAGACGCATACCGGAGGTCGGATCCTTGACCCGGTGTCCGGTGGTCAGCTTCATCGCCGCTGAGATCAGGTTGCTGCCGAGCATCCGCATAGAATGTGGTTTTTTCTCATTCACGAAGCGGGAGGCTATCACGATATCGTAGCCCTCCTGAATCTTCTGAAGCATCGGTTCGATAAACTCCGGCCGGTGCTGCCCGTCCGCGTCGAACTGGATCGCATAATCATAGCCCTTTCGGTAGGCATATTTGAGCCCTGTCTGAAAGGCTCCCGCCAATCCGAGATTCACCGGCAGATCCAAAAGCTCGTAGCCCTTCTCCCGGCAGATACTCGCCGTATGATCCGAAGAGCCATCGTTGATGATGACATAATCATACATCCGATAATTATTTTTTAAGTTTTCCACCACACGAACGATATTTTCTTCCTCGTTATAGGCGGGGATGATAACCAGGCATTTCATTCTTGTCTCCTTCGTTTTTCATATTTTAAGCTTTATTCACGAATTGTGCAAGTACGCGCAGGGTTCTTAAGAGATCAGTGAACCAGGCAAAGTGGATTCCGTTTTCACGAAGTGCCCGGTGTCCTTCCTTCAGTCCCTTAAGATAAGCCCCCAGACTGTTCGTGCTGGTACCGCCGTGGGACATATAGATCAAAACCTCCGGAATGTAGGACAGCTGAACCTTCTTATCCTTCAGGATCCGGATCATGAATTCATAATCTGCCGAAATCCGGTAGTCTGTCTTATAAAGGCCATAGGTGTCATAGACGCTCTTTTTCAGATACAGGGTCGGATGACCGGGCATCCAGCCGAGGCGGATATTCCCCTGCCCCTGGTGCCAGTAGCGTACCACCTTTTCTCCATCCATATAATAGAGATCCCCGTGGACTCCGTCTGTCCCTTCTTTTTGCATCACAGCCACCATACGACTGATGACGTCCGGCTTCGCATATTCGTCAAAGCAGCAGCCTAAGATCTCTCCGGTCGCCAGGCCGATGCCCTTGTTAATGGCATCGTAGATGCCGTGATCCTTCTCGGAGATCCATTTCAGCCTGTGGCCAAAATATTCCTTTGCCTCCGCGATGACCTCCAGGGTGCCGTCCGTGGAACCGCCATCGATGATGATATATTCCAGATTCTCATAATCCTGCTTCTTCACCTGGGCAATGATTTTTTTCAGATTTTCTTTATCATTATAGGTTGTCGTAAGGATTGAAACCTTAGGATTTTCCATATTTTTACTCCTCGTGCAGCAGTTTCGCATAAAGCCTCAGATAGTCCTGAAACCGCTCATTTTTATCATAATGGGAGGCTTTTCTAAGACAGGCTTCCCTTTTCTCCGGCTCATCATGCATAGACCGGATAGCCTTCTCCAGCTCCTCGATATCTCCCTTTTTTACGACCTTTCCGCAGCTCTCATCCACCGACTCCACGCTTCCGCCGGTAGCGAAGGTGATCACCGGGGTTCCGCAGGCCAGAGCCTCCAGATTTGTGGTCGGGAAGGTGTCCTCAAGCGTCGTATTCACATAGGCATCCGCCATCGAATAGTACTCCGCCAGCTCCTCCATGCTATTCGTCCGCATGACACCGTGGATCTTCGGATGCAGGCTTTTCATCTTCCGCTTGGAGAGGCCAATCAGCACGATCTGGTATTCCTCGGGAAGACGGTCTGCCAGCTGTTCGAAGTAGGCATAGCCCTTTCGTTCCTCCCACATGCTGGCCACTCCCAGCAGAATGTATTTGCCGGTAAAGCCAAGGCGCTCGCGAAGCCCCTTCTCCACCGGATGAAACTTATCCAAGGCGATGCCGTTTGGAATCACTTCTACCGGATATTCTCCGAGATAGGACTGCCTCGCATAGCCTGCGAGCCATCTCGAGGGCGTCACCACGGTCAGCGAGGGCGCACCGGTAAAGGCGGCCTTTTTGCGCCTGTGATTGGAGGCTGTATTGTCTTTGAACAAGGCATAGGGATAGACTGTCCGGTACTGGGGGCAGTCTCCGCAGCCCGTCTTCCATTTCATGCAGCCGATATAATCAAAATGAGCGCAGTGTCCCGTGAAGCTCCAGCAGTCATGAAGGGTCCAGACGACCGGCTTTCCCGCCGTCTTCAGATACCGGAAAAGCTCTTCCACATCGAGGTAAAAGCCATGGATGTTGTGCAGATGAATGATATCCGGATCGTATTCTTCGATCTTTTTGATCAGGCGCTTCGTCTGCCCTTTCGAGGCAAAACCATGCTCCCCCTTCAAAAAGGTATGAAGTACATGGAAGCCCATATCCAGGTTTGTGCCAAACCTCCAGGCCGGGACATCCTCCGGGGCGCTTCGCCGGCCAAAGGCTATCAGTCCCTCATCTCCCTGCGCTTCCAGGGCATGGACGATATCTGTCGTAATCCGTCCCACACTGCCGGTGCCGCAGACGGTATTGATTTGCAATACTTTCAATGCTGTCTCCTTATATGATCTCGCAGTCCCATACATCGACGCCGCTGTCCTGGAAGATGCTGCGGATCCGCTCCCGAAGCTCTTCCTTCGTACAGCCCTTTTTCAAAATCGCCTGCAAAAAGCCTCCGCCGCCGGCACCGCAGATCATACGCGCTGCCAGAAGATCCTCGCAGCTTAAAAAGATCTGATCGATACAGGTATTCGTACTACCGCCATCGAGTCTTCTCGAGAGCTCCCAGTGTCTATCAAGAAGCTCTGCAAAGCCATCTACGTTGCCCTTTTCCAGTTCAAACTTCATCAGAACCGCTACCTGCTGGATCTCATAGAGAACCTGAAGGGAATTCGGATTCGAGCCAATATAACCGCCGACAACCTCCCGAAGAAGATTTCTGGCCAGGCGGCGCTGTCCCGTATAGATCAGCACGAACCGGCTCTTCAATTCTTCCAGGGCTTCCTTCGGAATCCTTAGATGCTGTACCTCGATCTCCTGCATCAGTCCGGGCTTTGTACTTACCAGCTTGATACCATCGGTCAGGCCGCCGACCTGATCCTGCCAGCCGCCTCCGGTGCTCATCAGCTGCTCCATGCAAAGCACATGGGTATATAATTCATTTTCGGTTACTTCTTTGCCGATGTATTCAAAAATTGCCTTCACGCAGGCGCCCGCCAGGATGCTGCTGGTGCCTAGACCCGAGCCCCTCGGAATGCCCATTACGGCTGTGGAGAGGTATAAGCCTCCCCCAAGCTTTGTAAGAATCTCTTTCAGGCTCGTCTCGCGGTTCAGCGGTACGATGCCGCAGGCCAGAAGAGCAGCCTTATGGAGGGCATAGGTATCAAAGGGATCCCGGCAGTTCTGAAGTGCCGATACGTCCGTAAACTCATCATAGGCTCCGGAATCCGTGCTGGCCAGGGCAATGCAGGGTTTCTCGAGCTTCTTTACCGTCACCACCACCGGACAGATTCCATTCAGCTTCAGCGCCGCGTTCAGTACCGTCCCGCCATGCTCGTTGCAATAGGGCGGTGTATCGGACCAGCCGCCTCCGAAATTCACCCGGATCGGAAGCTCTACCTTCACCTCTTCCTTCGTGATATGATAGGTCTCCTCTGCCGGTGCCTTTCCGATGCTGGCCTCATAGAGGCTGTCACAGATATAGCGGAAGCATTGGTTTTCGAGTTCCTCACTTACCTGTCCCGTCGTCATCTTCGACAGGTAATAATAAATCCGCATCCGGATACTGAAATCCGCTCCCTCTGCGATTTTCTTAAGCTTCTCCACCTGAGATGCGCTCACACCCTGCTTACCAAAGACTTCTCGCGTCTCCTCGATGCTCTTTCGCTCTTCCAGCATATGTAAAAATCTGGCAATTCTTACCCGTGTGGCAAGCTTTTCCTGCCATGCGGTGATTTCCTTGACATCGGCCTGCTCAAAGCTCTCCCGAAGGCTCAGACGGCTCGCTTTCTGATACCAGTCGCAGGTTTTCTCATCTGCCGAGCCCTCTGCGATGGCCAGAAGCTTTCCGACCGCATCTACTGCTTCTTCGATAGTCCCACATACCGGATAAAGCTTCGCTGTCCAGAGAGCATGACCGTCTTCTGGCTTCTCCCAGAGATCCTCTGCCTGAAGTTCTGCATTTTTAAGGAAGCCGGGCAGGGTCGTATTTAGAAATCTGCCATTTTCCTCCAGGGTCACCTTCGGATTATCCGAGACGCCATAGACCCGCACCACAAAATGGCCATCCTTCTGCTTTAAGCCGTGCAATACGGTATCGGCCGGGATCTTCTCTCCCCGCAGGGTTACTGCGGAAATCACGCAGCCTTCCCCGACCTCGCTGCCCTTATAGATGTAGCTGTCCTCAATATAAGAAGACGCTGCAATCTCAGTATCCTTCTCAATGTAGCTATTGCTGCAGGCATTCGCGCCCTCCGACTCCTCTACTCCGAGAACCTGTCGCTTCCAGTCCAGAAATTCATAATTATCAATGTCATCCGTCACCAGCTTCAGAAGCTCATGCGTTGTACCAAAATGGATAAACTGCGCCGGAGACAGGCAGAGAAGCTTCAGCGAAAAGGGATGCAATGCCTGCCAGATCTCCTTTCTGCAGGAAAGAAGTTCTGTGCAGAATTCGCCTTCCGGCTTTTCCTTCAGAAACTGCTCCAGGGTGGACTCAGAGGCCAGGGGATACAAAAAGTCCCCATAGAAGCTGATTCGTGCCCTTTCATTCACAAAGCGATCGTATTTTTCCGGCACGATTGTTCCATTTTCACCGATCAGGGAAAAGAGGCTTTCCAGCAAATCGCAGTCCAGCATGATCGCTCCGGTGTCCAGATCCACCGCGCCCTGGCTGTTGACTGCCCCAAGCTCACGCAGCCGCTCTTCGCTCTGCTTATGCAGGAAATTTGCTACATAGCCTTCTGTATTTCCCAAGAATACGCCGTGATCCTTCCCGGTGTCCACATCTTCTTTGATGGAAATGGCTGCCGCCCCATGGAAGGCAAAATCGATCTGCAGCGGGTTGAACAAAAGCAGCACATCGCCGGAGAGTACCAGCATTCCCTCCTTAAACCGGGACGGCATCCCGGCCATGCCGATCAAGAACTCATCAAAGAGGGTCGAGCGCCGTCCGTCCGGCAATTCCCGCGGCACCGGGGAGAAGAGCTTTCCACAGGCTGAATACTGGGGTACCCGCTTGGAATCTCCACCGGAGTGAATCACGAGGATCCGCTTTCCCCGGAAGAAGTCCTCGCCCTCTCCCTGCTCACTCAGGTATTTCATCACATGGAAGGTAGCTCCGCCGCTTCCGACACGCTTTCCGTCCGGATCGGGCAAAACGCGGTAGGTGGTCTCCTTCGGGAGGCGTCCTGCTGCAAGTCTCTCATCGATCTGCGCCTGATAAGCACCGGCCTGTTCCTCATTCGAGGCCGTCAGAATCACGTAGTCCCAGTGAATGAAATATTTTCTGGTCAGAGACTTCTCGTACTCCTCCCAGGCATCCTGATAACTCTGTCTCAAAAACAGGTTTTTGATTTTCTGTGGTTTCATAAGTTCTCCCTTGTATGCATTCAGCTGGAATGCTATATTAGAAATCAATGATAACTATTCAGAACGCAGTTTTGCATGGCTCTGAATAGTTCCAAATAAAAGAAAGGCAGTCGTGGCGCGCATAAAAATAAAATGCCGCAGCTACGACAGGGTATACTATGTTTATCATACAACCTTCCGGTGGTTTATGCAATAGGATGCGGGCTATTAATTCCGCCAGGGCACTCGCAAAGCGCAGAAAAGAAAAGCTTGTCATCCTCTGGTACCTGAATCCGGAGCTGAATGCGGCCTTTGAGGACTTATTCCAGCCCATTCAGGAACCGGATATCACCCTTCTCAACATTCGCTCCCTGAAGGATCCGCGAAAGCTCTATTATCAATTTTCTGCCGGACAGCGTCTGGGAGATGAAGATATCCGGGCTCATAAAATGGGGGATAAGCTGGAGGAAGACTTTCTCCAGTCTCTGAAAAAAAGGGTCTATCTGCTTACCTGCGAGCAATTTGCCCCCTCGGAGGGGTATGACCTCTTTGTGCCCACGAAGGCGCTTCAGCAGCGCATCGACAGCTTTACAAAGGATTTTTCGCCCCGCTGCGTCGGTGTTCATATCCGCCGCACGGACAACCTGGTTTCGATGGGGAAGAGTACCACGGAGCAATTCATCGCCGAGATGGAAAAGGAGCTGAGTGTTCATCCGGAGAGCCGCTTCTTTCTGGCCACGGATGACCTGAAGGAGGAAGAGCTTCTCCGCAGCCGCTTCCCTAGGAAAATCCTAAGCAACCCCTCCCGCACCATCGACCGCAATTCGATAGCCGGCATGCATGATGCTCTTCTCGATCTCTACTGCCTCGCAGCCACCGACAAGATCATCGGCAGCTACTGGAGTTCCTTTACGGATACGGCGGCAGATATGCGTGGGATCGAGAAAATAATTGCAGGGGAATAAGTTCGGTTTGTGTCACGAAAATATGATTCGTTCCACAATCTGATACCAAAGGAAAAGCTGGATGAGGCAGCCACCGTACAGGATTTTCTGCCATCGCAGTGCAGTCTGGCTGCTATATTTTCTTCGATTTTCTTGAGCTAAGTGCTCTCTCTTTGCGTTCTCATCGGTCATACAGAGAATCATCAGCACGGCTGCGATACTGAAGAAAATTCCGAAGTCACACAGATAGCGGAACAAAATTCCGGCCATCTCTGTATCTGCTATCGCAATCAGTACTCCAAAAATAATACACATCCAGGTGATGGCCTGCAGCCTTTTTTCTTTGAGCAGCTGCCGCTTTTTAAATGCCAATCCCAACGTCAGCATCAGCGGATTGACCAGAAGAATACCTCCATACATCGCTTCCCGAATCGTCTGTCCCTGGTAATGGATATCCGCCGGAGCGTAGGTGATAAAGGGAAAGGAAGTCGTAATGCTAGGCAGTTGGAAAAGATACATATAAGCTCCCAGCCATATGCGATCCAGATGGAAGCCTCGATGCGTCATATCATTCGTGGTCAGGTTATAATTTGCGCCAAAGTCAAAGGGTGACCCAAAACGGGCTGCGTTATAATACATCAAAAATGCTGCGACGATGACATAGGGAAGCAATGCCGGAAGCACTCTGGAACAAAGGTATTTGTATTCCTTTTGTTTCCACTTTTCCCACCATTTCGGTAAAAACAGCGGAAAGGCCAGAAAGCTTCCAAGCAGCAGCTGCGGACGACAGCCGGCGACCAGCGCCATACAGAGAGAACCTCCGATAAGCCTTGGCAGGTGCTCGCCATCCGAGGAGAGCCACAGATAAAGTCCCCAGATGGTAAAGGCAACTCCCATCGACATCGGAAGTAAATAAAAAACCGGCTTTACCGCAACCATTAAAATTCCACTACCACAGAAAGTGAACAAATCCAGGAGCAGAAAGACGCCTAGCGACACAGAGCGAAAATACTTTCGTACCAGTTCCTTGAGCAAGAAATAGATTCCGATCGTCATCGCTGTCATCGTGGCAGCGATTCCCCACCAGGTTGAAAAAGAGGCACCTGTGATCAGATAATAGGGCAGGTAAAAGAGTAGAACCGGAACAATGCCGAAGTATACATAATAGCGTCCCTCATAAAAGGCTATATCCCAATAGTAATCAACCTGATCCTGATTGCGAAGCGACAGGTCGTAGGGATTCTCCATGGCTAAGAGCTCGTCCGAGGGTGTGATATTCAGATCGAAATGACCTTCCGTCAGCGACTCCGCCAGCATTGCATATTGCTGATGCTGTATCCAGGGAGGATTGAAATTATCCTGATTCCAGGTCGCTGTTTTCAGAACACAGGCAAGTTCCAGGACTAGAAGGAGCATCAAAATCATCCTTTGACCGGGTATGGACGGAGTAAATGCGACCCTGTAGATCTCCGAGCCAGGCCGAAAGAAATACAAAGCGAGCATCACCGCAAACATCAGAAGAATTCTTTTTACCGATATTTGAAATGGTCTTCTGACATTTAATGCAATCGGATCCACCGAATAGCTTTTCCCGTTTGCATCGCTGCAGGTCAGCTTCAGACTGTAGGCTTTTCCGCTCAGATTCAGCTTGATATAGGAACCGGACGAATGCTTTCCGGCAACCCTTACAGCCGGCAGGGCATAATAAACTCCGTTTCCCTCATCGACGGCAGAAATCGTGACAGAAACATTTTCATCATTTGTATTTTCCGTATTGATTGGGGTGATATGGAAATAAATATTGGAAATGACTTCCTGAAGTCCGCTGATTTCCAGATAGCACTCGCCCTCATCACCAAAGCTTAGGGTTGATTTTTCCCATGTTGCATTTTCCGAACAGGTAACGGTATAGCTATCAGGATCGACAGTCCTATAGGTCAGGGATTCCAATGACCTGAAATTAAAGCCAAAAATTTCAATCAAAAGAGACAAAAAAAGGAAGGCCAGTACCCCCCCCCCGAATTATGG
>CAVHYN010000026.1:0-12904 GCA_963640245.1 Bulleidia sp. | reverse complement strand
GAACAAGTCTTGTATTTACCAGATATTTTGCGGCAGATTATGACGGGGAGATTCCCTATCAGAAAATCGCATGCTTTCCGCTGACCCTGCTGGGTGCAGTTCTGATTGGCTTTATTATCTGGAAGATAGCAGGGCTTATTTCGGAAGAGGAGGAAAAAGGGAAAAAACAGGTACATTTCCTGCTGGCAGGTGTGCTGCTTTGGTGCCTGCTCTTTGGAACGACCTGGGTTTTGCTGGCAAAGAGTACACCGGTCTCGGATCAGGCGATGGTGACATCCTCCGCAGAGCGCTTTCTGGAAGGAAATTACGGACGGCTGGAATATAGCAAATATCTCTATTATTATCCGTTTCAGATCAGTCTGGTAGCCTTTGAGGAGCTGGTATTTTACCTCTTCGGGGTGAACAATTATACGGCCTTTCAATTGCTGAATGTACTGGAAATTACCGGTATCGTTTTTGCGGGATACCGGATCACAGCCCTGCTTTTTGACAGAAGAAGGGTAGAAGCCAGCTATCTTTTGCTGTCTGCGGTATGCTTCCCGCTTTTGGTTTTCAGCGCCTATGTATACAGTGATGTGGCCGCCATTTTTCTGTCGATGGTTTTGATATGGCAGACTCTGGCTCTTCTAAAAACAGGAAAGAAATGGCACATCTTAGGAATGGTTATAGCGGCCAGCCTGGCAGTGCTTTTGCGCAGCAACAGCCTGATCATCCTGATTGCAGTCTGCTGTGTACTGGTAGTAAAGGCGATTTCTGAGAAAAAATGGATCTATCTCCTTTGCGTTTTTCTGATGGCAGGCGGAATCCTTGGAAGCCGTACGACCTTATATCATTATTATGAAGAGAAATCAGGAACGGAACTAAATGACGGAATGCCGTCGGTTCTCTGGATTGCCATGGGTATGCAGGAGGGGGATAAGGAGGCCGGCTGGTACAACGGATATTCCATGTACACGTACCAGGATGTGTGCCTGTATCACACCCCGACGGCGAAGGCTCTCGGAATTGCAGAAATCAAGGCGCGGGCGAAGGTATTTTTAAAGGATCCGCTGTATGCGGCGGATTTCTATTTCCGCAAATTTACCAGCCAGTGGAACGATCCGACCTATGCCTGCTTTCTTATGACGCATGCTACGGATTCGGAACGGAATGCGCTGGGGAACAGTCTCTATGACGGAACGGTCAAGAAGGTACTGGAGAAGTTTATGGATCCCTACCAGCTTTTGATTTACGGAAGCATTCTCTTTTTACTTCTGTATCGAAGGAAGGAAAAGCGTCCGGTGGAATGGTATCTTCTTCTCATCGGTGTGCTGGGAGGCGTGCTTTTCCATGAGCTCTGGGAGGCGAAATCCCGCTATGTGCTTCCCTACTTTATCATTATGCTTCCTATGTCTGCGGCGGGAATTGCAGAAATTGGGAAATTATGGGAAAAATGGAGGACGAAGGATGAAGCTGCTAAAGCTGGCTGACAGGACGGTATCGGTTCTGGGACTGATTTTGTTCGGAGTGTTGACGCTCTGCAGCCTGTTTCTGACCTCTTATTTTGCGCCGACCTATGAGGAAATCCCTTATACAAAAGTGGATATCTTTCCGCTCGTCCTGATTTTTTGTGGATGTTTTCTCTTTCTGGCGCATAAAATAAGCGCATGGATTCTGAAAAAGGAGGAAGGGCAGGAAAAACGGATCCGTCTATTGGCGATAGTGGTCTGCCTCTATACCCTGGTTTTCGGAATCTGGTGGGTAGGAGCGGCGAAGTGCCTGCCACTTGGCGATCAGAATTCGGTCTGCGTGGCAGCTTCCCAGTTTCTGAATGGAAACTATGAGATGCTGACCATCGATTCCTATGAAAAATATCTCTTTATTCATCCTCATCAGCTGGGACTGACGGCGCTTCTTGAGCTTACCTTTGCCCTCTTTGGCGATGGAAATTATCTTGCCTTTGAGTACCTAAGCTGCATCGGGGCGGTTCTGACCGTTTATGCGGGATATCGGATCACGCGATGCTTAACCGGGCGAAAAGAGGCCTGGATTCATTATTTATTGCTGGCAGCCTGCTGCTTTCCGCTTCTCTTTTATGTCGTTTTCGTCTACGGGGAGATGCCGTCTATCACCTTTTCAGCTCTGGCGCTTTGGGGCTTCCTGGAATACCGGTGCCGGAAGGAAAAAAGAGAGCGATTTTTCTGGTTGGTCTTTTCGGCGGTAAGCCTGAGTCTGGCCTGCCTGATCCGCAACAACTGTCTGATCCTCCTTATGGCGGTCTGCCTGATTCTTCTTGCGACAGCTCTTGGCGAACGCCGCCTTCGGCCGATTCTGGCAGGCATCCTGATGGTGGCGCTTTTCCTCGGCAGCCGGACGGCTCTTCGAAGCTACTACGAAGAGAGATCAGGACTGACCCTGAACCAGGGCGCGCCCATGCTCCTCTATGTTGCCATGGGTATGCAGCAGGGAGAGGGGGCACCGGGCTGGTCCAACGGTTACATCCTTCATAATTATTGGGGAGAGGCGGATTTCGACTATCAGACCTCAGAGGCGCTGGCCAAGCAGGATATCAAGGCCTCTCTGAAGGAATTTGTACATCATCCGAAATATGCCCTTCGCTTCTTTGGGGGGAAATTTACCAGCGAATGGAATGACCCCACCTATGAGTGCTATGCGATGACCCATATCGGGGGAGACGAGCCGAGAGGGGCAGTGGCTGAGAGCATCTTCCACGGGAAGCTTCATACCTTTTTTGTCTGGTTTATGAACGGCTACCAGAGCCTGATTTACGGGGGAGTTCTTCTCTGGATCCTTTTTGGCTTTCGCAAGGAAAAGGATCTGTCGGTTCTGGTACTTGTTACAGCTGTTTTCGGAGGCTTTCTTTTTCATATGCTCTGGGAGGCAAAGGGACGCTACATCCTGCCCTATTTTATGCTGATGCTTCCGATGGCAGCAGTAGGACTTACAGAATTTTCCAATCTTCTAAAAAGCCGAATTCCGGTGCGAAAAGGTGCCGGGCACGTAGATGAGGGATAAGAGAATGAAAGGTTTTTGGATGAAATATAAGGGACAGATCGTGATGACGCTTCTCCTCCTCCTTCTGGTGGCGGCAGCACCTATGCAGACCTATTATGAGCGGGAATTTGCGGCTTCCGATCTGGAGATTCCGGATGAGGCGGCTTCGGCTGTTTCCCTGTCCGGGGAGGAGGATTCTTTTCTCCAGGCGGAAAGCGGCTACCAGGGAACGGTCGCAGCGGCAGAAAACGTAACCCTGCAAAGGGGTACTTACCGGATCCAGGCTGTTACCTGGTCAGAAGGGAGTGGAAACCGGCTTGAGATCTACAGCCCCAGAACCCTGAATGCGGACAATACAGAAGGAAAACTTTTGACGGAAGGGACGATTGCTTCCGACGGAGGACTGACCGAGCTTACCTTTGAGGTGACGGAGTCTTTGGAGGATGTAAGCTTTCTGGTATGGTATGAGGGAACGGGAGACTTTCATATCAGCAGCCTTTATCTGACCAGCACGAAGCGGATGTATCAGGATCCCCTGATTTTGATGGGACTCATGATTATCGCATCCCTGTTGATTCTTGTGCTTCGCCGGAAAAAGGGCGATCCGGATCGGGAGACGAAGAAGGCTGTCTTTCTTCTTGGCGCGGCTGTCCTTGTAGCCTCCCTGCCTCTTTGCTTTCCCTATGTTCTGGACGGCAACGACCTCTATTATCAATTTAACCGAATCCTGGGAATTCAGGAGGCCTTAAAAAGCGGGCAGTTTCCGGTCAAGCTTCACAGTACCCTGCTGCATGGCTATGGCTACGGCTCCTCCATCTTTTACCCGGAGCTCTTCTTATACTTTCCGGCAGCACTCGGCTGCCTTGGGATGTCGCTGATTGGCTGCTATCGCCTGTTACTATTCCTGGTACATGCCGCCACAGCCTTTGTAAGCTACCGTTCCTTTTCCGGGATCTTCCGTTCCAGAGAAAAAGGGCTTCCGGCAGCCATCCTCTATGTTCTTTCCATCTATCGGCTCCTCGATTTGTATACAAGAGCGGCTGTGGGAGAGGGCATGGCGATGATTTTCATCCCACTGGTCATGTGGGGGCTTTATGAGCTCTTCCTCGGAGATGAGAAAAAGTGGTATCTGGCAGCTCTTGGCTTTACCGGCATCATGCAATGTCACATCCTTTCGACGGAGCTTGCCGTGGCCTTCGGAGCGCTCTTTGGACTGGGCTTCCTTGGAAGACTTCGGGAGAAGAAGAGGATTTTGAATCTTTTCCTGGCCGGAGGGGTCACCCTTCTTTTGAATCTCGGACTGGTTTTACCGATCCTGCAGCATGCCGCCTATCCCTTCCATGTCTTTTCCGTGGAGAGCACCCTAAGCTGGTGGACGACGACGCTTCCGAAGCTCTTCGACCTATGCATGGCCAATCCGACAGAGCGGATGTATGCGGGAATGGAAAATGGCGGAGAGATGCCCTGTACGATCGGCCTGCCCCTTGTACTTGGCCTTCTTGCCTTTTTCTATGTCCGCATCGTGGATGGGAAAAAAGAGAATTCGAGTCTTCGGAGACTGACCTTTGTCTCCCTGCTTGCCCTACTTGGAATCTATGCTTCCACAAACTACTTCCCCTGGGATAAAATCCAGGCCATAGGCCTCTTAAAAAAAGCAGTAACGACGCTGCAGCTTCCCTGGCGCTGTCTGGCCTTTTCTACGGCTCTTCTTTGCCCTGTGACGGTAGAGGCGCTCTGGCGGATCGGAAAAGAAAAGGAGCTGAGGCGCGTGCTTTCCCTTGGAATGGGCATGCTTTGCCTCCTCTGCAGTCTGATTTATGTCAATCGATATAATGAGGAAGCCTTGCCTCGTTATACCTATTTGAATGAGTATCAGCGGGAACAGGCACAGGTGGATCTGATGTACTTCATCGATGTGGAGCACTCGAACAGCTTCCGCATCTGGAACCGGGAAGATACGTTTGTCGCATCCGAGGGTGTCACCTTAGGAGACTGTACAAGAACCGGGAAACCCTCCGCAGCCTTTTCCTATGAAAAGGACGAGGGCGTGGATGAGAGTTATGTCGATCTCTCCTTTACCTGGTATCCGGATTACCAGGCTAAGCTAAGCGATGGAACCCGTCTCACTACTGCTGTCGGCGATGGCGGTGTACTGCGGGTTTATCTGCCGGAAGCGAAGTCCGGAAGGGTGGAGATCAGCTATCAGGAGCCCTGGTATATACCGGCCGGCCGGATCGTATCGCTCCTGACCTTTTTGTCGCTTCTTTTTGGGATTTGGGAAATTAGACGAAAAACAAGGAGAAAACTCCATGACAGCTGAAAGCAAAAAGAATGCTTTTGTAAAATCGATTCCAATTTTTTGCAGCTACATCTTTGTCAGCATGGCCTATGGGATGATGATGGGCGAAGCGGGCTTTCACTGGTATGATTCCCTGCTTATCAGCTGGAGCGTATATACCGGAGCCTTCCAATTTGTCCTCATTACCTTTCTAAGCTCAGGAGCCTCGCTTCTAACTATTGGCCTCACAGCTTTTTTGATGAACAGCCGACAGGTTTTTTACAGCCTTTCCTTTCTGGATGAATTTCGGGCAATGGGAAAACGGATGCCCTATATGATACATACGATGACCGATGAAACCTATGCGGTAAACCTGACCCTGACTTCAACCGGAAAGGAAAAGCAGGATACCATGTTTTTGGTAGCCCTCTTTTCCAGATGCTACTGGATGGTGGGAACCCTGGCAGGTGCCGTGGCCGGACAGCTGATCCCCTTTGACCTGGAGGGAATTGATTTTTGCATGACGGCCTTATTTCTGATTATCTTTCTCGATCAATGGGAGAAGACCAGGGATCATTTTCCGGCTCTTCTGGGACTTGCGGCAGCCTTCCTCTGTCTTCTTTTGCTTGGTAGTCAGGCATTTATGCTGCCGTCTTTATTGATTGTCTCCGGCATCCTTTTATTCTGGGGAGAGAAGAAACGAGGTGAAGAAAATGAAGCCTAAGATGATTCTCGCGATTCTCCTCTCTGCAGGGATTACGCTTGCCCTTCGGGCAGTTCCCTTTTTGGTTTTCGGAAATGGAAGGAGGATGCCAAAGCGACTTGTTTCCCTTGGCAGGATCCTGCCTGCCGCCATTATGGCGGTTCTGATGGTTTATTGCCTGAAAGATGTGACGGGAGAGCTTTATCCGAATGGAGTGGCAGAGCTTGTGGCAGCAGGGGTGGTGATCGTTACCTATAAATGGAAGCACAACACCCTGGTATCAATCCTGGCCGGAACTCTATGCAATATGGCATTGTTAAAGATACTGTAACAAAAAACTCTTTTAAAATCCCGGCAACTATGTTATACTGATTGATAACTACAGGGCATTCTAGTAATAGCCTCTGGAAGATAGAGAGACAGGAGGAAAACAAAGATGAAGCACATTCAGACATTGAATACTCAGATTCTGCAGAACACCGTGAAAAAAGGCGGCTGCGGAGAGTGCCAGACATCCTGCCAGTCAGCATGTAAGACATCCTGCACTGTAGGAAATCAGACATGCGAGCAGCATAAATAAGGCATTAAAAAAGACTTTCTAAATACCCCGCCGCTGACGGCGGGGTATTTGAATGATCAAGGAATTATGAAGGAGATAAGATGATACATCGTTACTATAATAATGGATATTATATCGTCCTGGATGTGAACAGCGGCGCCGTTCATGTCGTAGATGAGCTGGCCTATGAGGTCATCGGTCTGGTAGACGAAGCCTGTTCAAAGGAGCAGATCGTCGAGAGATTGAAGGATCACTGGCCGGAAACAGACATCCTGGAGGTACTCGAGGATGTGGAGGAGCTGACCAGACAGGGCGTTCTTTTTACCGAGGATAGCTATAAGGATAAGATCATTGATTTCAAGAAGCGCTCTACTGTGGTGAAGGCACTTTGCCTGCATATCGCCCATGACTGCAACCTGGCCTGCCGCTATTGCTTTGCGGAGGAAGGAGAGTATCACGGACGCCGTGCCCTGATGAGCTATGAGGTCGGAAAGCAGGCGCTGGACTTCCTGATTGCGAACTCCGGCAGCCGCCGGAATCTGGAGGTCGACTTCTTCGGAGGCGAGCCTCTGATGAACTGGCAGGTAGTAAAGGATCTGGTGGCCTACGGACGGGAGCAGGAGAAGCTTCACGATAAGAAGTTCCGCTTTACCCTGACGACGAACGGCATCCTTTTGAACGACGAGGTTCAGGAGTTTGTAAATAAAGAGATGAGCAATGTGGTGCTAAGCATCGACGGCCGAAAAGAGGTCAATGACAAGATGCGTCCCTTCCGGAATGGCCACGGCAGCTACGATCTCATCGTCCCGAAATTCCAGAAGCTGGCCGAGAGCCGCCAGCAGACCAACTACTATGTGCGCGGTACCTTTACAAGAAACAATCTGGACTTCTGCGAGGACGTCCTGCATATGGCAGACCTGGGCTTTAAGCAGATCTCGGTGGAGCCCGTCGTGGCAGCACCGGAGGAGCCCTACGCGATCCGTGAGGAGGATATTCCCTTTATCTGTGAGCAGTATGATAAGCTGGCGCGTGAGATGGTGAAGCGTCATGGAAAAGAGAATGATTTCAACTTCTTCCATTTCATGATCGACCTGACCGGAGGCCCCTGTGTATACAAGCGTCTCTCCGGCTGCGGCTCGGGAACAGAATACCTGGCGGTCACACCCTGGGGAGATCTCTATCCCTGCCACCAGTTTGTAGGAAATGAAAAGTTCCTGATGGGAAATGTCTGGGACGGTGTAAAGGCAGAAGAGATTCGGGATGAATTCAAGTGCTGCAATGTCTATGCCAAGGAGAAGTGTCAGAAGTGCTTTGCAAGATTTTATTGCAGCGGCGGCTGCGCAGCAAACTCCTACAATTTCCACGGCAATATCAATGATGCCTATGACATCGGCTGTGAGCTGCAGAGAAAGCGTGTCGAGTGTGCGATTATGATCAAGGCAGCGACGGCAAAACAAGGAGAAGAAGAGTCATGAAAAAGAGTACAGGAATCATAAGTCTGATTCTTACGGTGGCCATTTCAGCAGGACTTCTGGTGCTGGCCGCAGTCGGAGTCGGAGAGAATCAGACAGGAGCGGCAAAGAATATTCCTCTGGGTCTTGACCTGGCGGGCGGCGTAAGCATCACCTATCAGGCAAAGGGAGATACGCCCAGTGCCGAGGAGATGAGCGATACGATCTATAAGCTCCAGAAGCGTGTCGAGGGATACAGCACCGAGGCACAGGTTTACCAGCAGGGCGACGACCGGATCAACATCGAGATTCCGGGCGTAACCGACGCCAATGCGATTTTGGAAGAACTTGGAAAACCGGGTTCCCTTTCCTTCCAGGACACCTCCGGAAATGAGCTCTTATCCGGAACGGATATTAAGACAGCGGAAGCGAAGGCTTATAAAGACAACCTGAACAATACGGATTATGAGGTAGCCCTGACCCTTACAGATGAGGGAGCGGAGAAGTTCGCCGAGGCTACAAAGGAAAATATCGGTTCTCGCATCGCTATCGTCTATGACGGAGAGACCATCAGCGCTCCGACCGTACAGAGTGAGATTACAAATGGCAATGCAGCCATCACCAACATGGAGTCCTACGAGGCAGCGGAGCAGCTCGCTTCCACCATCCGGATCGGTTCCCTGAAGGTAGAGCTTGAGGAGGTACAGTCGAAGGTCGTAGGTGCCCAGCTGGGTACGAATGCGATCCGCACCAGCCTCTTAGCCGGCATCATCGGCTTTGTCCTGGTGGTCATCTACATGATCGTGATGTACCGCCTGCCGGGTTTTGCCTCCGGTATAGCCCTGGCCACCTATGTGGGACTGACCATGGGTCTTTTGAATGCCTTTGAAATCACCCTGACCCTGCCAGGTATCGCTGGTATCATCCTCGGTATCGGTATGGCGGTGGATGCAAATGTCATCATCTTTGCCCGTATCCGAGAGGAAATCGGAGCCGGAAAATCCGTGAAGGGTTCGATCAAAATCGGTTTCCAGAAGGCTCTCTCAGCCATCCTGGACGGCAATATTACAACCCTGATTGCAGCCGTAATCTTAAGCCTGAAGGGCTCCGGAACGGTCAAGGGCTTTGCGCATACCCTGGCTTTAAGTATCGTAGTTTCTATGTTTACGGCTCTGGTCATCACCAGAATCGTCCTGAATGCCCTTTATGCACTGGGACTGCAGGATGCGAAGCTTTATGGAATCCAGAAGGAGAGGAAGACCGTTGACTTCCTCAGCAAGAAGAATCTTTGCTTCGTGATTTCTGCCGTACTGATCCTGGGCGGCTTTGCAGCCATGGGAATCCAGGGAGCCAAGGGCAGCGGAATTTTGAATTACAGTCTGGAGTTCCAGGGTGGTACCAGCACGACGATTCCGATGACGGAGGATCTGACGATCCAGGAGATCGATGATACGATTAAGCCGGTAGTCAGCGAGGCGATCGGAAGCAATGAGATTCAGGCGCAGAAGGTCGACGGAAGTAATGACGTCATCGTCAAGACCAAGACCCTCGATCTTTCCACCCGTGAAGCCCTTTGCCAGGCTCTTTCTGAAGAATTTGGCATCGATGAAAATGAGATTGCGATGGAGAACATCAGTGCGGCCATCAGCAGCGAGATGCGTTCCGACGCTGTGACAGCTGTGCTTCTGGCAGCCCTGTTCATGCTTCTCTATATCTGGTTCCGGTTTAAGGATATCCGCTTTGCTACCAGTGCGGTAGCGGCACTGCTGCACGATGTTCTGGTGGTACTGGCCTTCTATGCGGTAGCCCGACTGTCCGTAGGCAGCAACTTTATTGCCTGCATGCTGACCATCGTCGGCTATTCCATCAATGCCACCATCGTCATCTTCGACCGTATCCGTGAGAACCTCGCGACGGCCGGAAGAAAGAGCGATCTGAAGGAAATCGTAAACCGCAGCATCACCCAGACCCTGTCCCGAAGCATCAATACTTCGGTGACCACCTTCCTGACGGTAGCGGTTCTGTATGTGCTGGGTGTGGCATCCATCCGTGAATTTGCCTTGCCTCTGATGGTAGGTATTATCTGCGGTGCTTATTCTTCCGTATGCATCACGGGTGCGCTGTGGTATGTGATGAAGACAAAGCTTGCAAAGAAGAGCTAAGGCATGAAGGAGCAGTGGATAGAAGCACCGCGCATCGAGGGGAATCAGGAGCTTGCAGCAAAGTTTCAGGTAAGCCCGATGGCGATGCGGCTCATCAGGAGCCGCGCCGGGGAAAGCGAAGAGGAGGTTCGCTCTTATCTTCAGGGAAGCCTTGAGGATCTTGCGGATGCCCGCCGGATGAAGGGAATGGAGGAGGCCGTCGGCCTTCTTTGCCGGAAGATTCAGGAAGGAAAAAAGATTCGCATCATCGGCGACTACGATATCGACGGAGTCAATGCCACACATATCCTGGTGACAGGCCTTGCCCGCGTGGGAGCGAAGGTGGATACGGTCATTCCGGATCGCCTAAAGGACGGCTACGGCATCAATGAACATTTGATCGAGCAGGCAAAGGAGGCAGGCACCGATACGATTGTGACCTGCGACAACGGCATTGCCGCTGCAAAGGAAATCGCCTACGCGAAAGACTTAGGAATGACTGTCATCGTCACCGACCATCATGAGATTCCTTACCGGGAGGAGGCAGGCGGAAGCCGACAGACGATCCTGCCCCCGGCGGATGTTATCGTGAATCCAAAGCAGGCAGACTGTACCTATCCTTATAAGAAGCTTTGCGGCGCTGCCGTGGCCTGGAGACTCGTGGAGGTTCTCTACGAAGAGGCAGGCGTGCCAAGGGAAGAGTTTCTTTCACTGGCACAGTTTGCAGCGGTGGCGACCATCGGCGATATCATGGATCTGACCGGTGAAAACCGGATCCTGGTGCGCTATGGTCTGAAACAGTTAGAGGAGACAAACAACCTGGGTTACCGGGCTCTTTTGGCTGTAAACGGCCTGGAAGGGAAGAAGCTGACTGCCTATCATATCGGTTTCGTCATCGGTCCATGTATCAATGCCAGCGGCCGCCTGGATACGGCAAAGCGATCTTTAAATCTCCTGGGTGCAGGAAGCAAAGCTGAGGCTGAAAGGCTGGCCGGAGATCTGAAGGACTTGAATGACAGCCGAAAGGATCTGACTGCCAAGGGAACAACTGAGGCCATCCGGCTCGTGGAGGAGACGGATCTTCAGAAGGACAAGGTTCTGGTTATCTATCTGCCGGACTGTCATGAGAGTCTGGCGGGAATCATCGCAGGCCGCATCCGGGAACGTTTTTTCCGCCCCTGCTTCGTGCTGACGGACGGGGAGGATGGTGTAAAGGGCTCAGGCCGCTCGATTCCGGGCTATCATATGTTTGAAGAAATGACGAAGGTAGCGGAACTATTTACGAAATTCGGCGGACATCCGATGGCAGCAGGCCTTTCGATTCCGAAGGAAAATGTGGAGATTCTAAGACGTCGCCTCAATGAAAATTGCCGGCTGACGGACGAGGATTTGATTCCGAAGCTATCCTACGATGCGGTTTTGCCGATTCAATACGCGGGGGAGCAGATCATAAGGGAGCTGGAGCTTTTGGAGCCCTTCGGCAAGGAAAATGAGAAGCCTCTGTTTGCGGCGGCAAACGTCCGGGTCAAGAGTGCCCGGATCATCGGCAAAAACAGAAATGTCTTAAAGACGGTTCTCGAGGATGACAAGGGAAACCGCTTAGAGGGCATCAGCTTCGGTGATGTAGAAGGGGATCTAAGCTACCTGGAAAGTAAAGAAACCGTCTGCCTTCTTTATTATCCGGAAATCAATGAATTCCAGGGACGAAGAACGGTGCAGGCGGTCATAGAAAGCTGGAGATAGGGAACTTTTCAGAGCTCCGCTACATCCGGCAAAAAATAAAGACAGAGATTTTTTACGAATTCGCAGCTTGTATAGGCTGCGAATTTTTGATAATTGTCATCCTTTCGGCTGTCTGCAAAATCACAGATGCTCTTGGCGATGATGGCATAGGGCTTGGGCTCGATGGCATGCTTGGCGGCATAGACGACACCGTAGGCCTCCATTTCGAGACCGATGGTCTCATCAAACTGGGAACGGATCTGCATGTCCACGAGGTCACTGTTTGCCACCACGGCACTTCCGCTCGCGAGGGGGCCGATATGGACGAAGCATTCGTTCCTGGGATCGCGGATGGCCTTCTTTAAGACCTCTAAGATCTTCGGGTCGGTACGAATCCAGGTGGGACGGGGAATAAAGCCGATATTTCCGAAGATGATATCCGCATTTTGAGGCGCCACGTATTTGCCGTTGGAATAATTCCATACCAGATCGGAAATCAGCACATCCCCGTACATCTGCTGGTCGGAGAGACTGCTGGTACCGGCAGCGATGCCGGGCATAATCAGATATTGAGGACGAAATTGCTCCATCAGCTTCATGGACAGGGCAGCCGAGGCGCACATGCCCATCTCATCCTGTCTGGCGGCTACGATCTTCTTTGTCTTATCGCCATCGGATAATTCTATCATATAGTAAGTCTGGTCGTCTCCGGTCAGGGTTACTTCCTGCCAGTCAAACATACGCATGACGGATGCGTGTTCGGTATCGGTTACATAGATAAGGGCTGCAAAATAGTTGTAGGCATGCATCGGTGATCCTTCCTTTTGCCCTATATGGGGTCGAGCTTTTTGCTCATTATAGCATCCGACCTCTTGTCTTGTCAAAGCCGGGGAATCATGCTATAATAGGCGGGTGTTTAGATACCGTGCAAAATGGACGGTTGTTTTTGTCGCAGGCGAGCGCGCCCGGCGCGAGAATGTGCAAGGCACATTCTTTTTTATATGTAACTATTCAGAGCCATGCAAAACTGCGTTCTGCGAATGCTTGCATTCAGGC
>CAVHYN010000025.1:24728-37016 GCA_963640245.1 Bulleidia sp. | reverse complement strand
CCGTGTAACCAAAGGTTTGGGTGTTTTGACACCCAAACCAAATTTACCTTAGAAAGGAGATTTTGCCTATGCAGAAATCATCATATTCAGAACTTACACCGGAAATCATCGAGCTCTCCCATTTAAGCGAGGAAGCCAGTCAGATAAATGCAGAGCTTTATAAGAAATACGACGTCAAAAGAGGTCTTCGCGATATCAGCGGCCAGGGCGTACTGGCAGGTCTTACCGAGATCGGTGAAATTCATGCCTATGATATGGTGGACGGAAAGCTGATTCCCTGCGAGGGAAAACTGTTCTACCGGGGGATGGATATCGAAGAGCTGGTAAAGGGCTTTGTATCTGAGGGACGCTTCGGCTTTGAAGAGGTCACCTATCTTTTGCTCTTCGGCGAGCTGCCGGACTCTGCAGAGCTTGCAAGCTTTCAAAAGCTTCTTGGTTCCTACCGCTCCCTTCCCACGCATTTTGTCCGTGATATCATCATGAAGGCTCCGAGTAAGGATATGATGAATACGCTGGCCAGAAGCGTGCTGACCCTCTACTCCTACGATGATCGGGGCGACGATATTTCGATCCCCAATGTTCTGCGTCAATCCCTGCAGCTCATCGCCCTCTTTCCTATGCTTTCCGTCTACGGCTATCAGGCTTATGCACACTACCATGACGGAAAAAGCCTCTATATTCATCCGCCGAAAGCAGAGCTTTCCACAGCCGAAAATATTCTCTATACCCTGCGCCCTGACAGCAAGTATAGCGATTTCGAGGCAAAAATTCTGGATATTGCGCTGGTGCTTCATATGGAGCATGGAGGCGGAAATAACTCCTCCTTCACTACCCATGTCGTCTCTTCCTCCGGCACAGATACTTATTCCTCTGTAGCCGCCTCCTTAGGCTCCCTGAAGGGTCCAAGACATGGTGGTGCCAACATCAAAGTAGTACGGATGTTTGAAGACATGAAGCAGCAGGTGAAGGACTGGAACAGCGAAGAAGAGGTAGGTGCTTACCTGCGGGCGCTTCTCCACAAGGAGGCCTTCGACCATGCCGGTCTTATCTACGGTATGGGACATGCCGTCTACTCCCTCTCCGATCCCAGAGCAAATATCTTTAAATCCTTTGTCAAGCGGCTCTCCGTAGAAAAGGGGCGTGAGGAGGAATTTGCCCTCTACTCGATGGTGGAGCAGCTAGCTCCCCGCATCATTGGCGAAGAGCGCCAGATCTACAAGGGTGTCAGTGCCAATGTAGACTTCTACAGCGGCTTTGTATACAGCATGCTGGATCTCCCCCTTGAGCTCTATACTCCCATTTTTGCCATGGCACGTATCGTGGGCTGGAGTGCCCACCGCATCGAGGAGCTCGCCAACAATGGCAAGATCATCCGCCCGGCCTATAAGAGTGTGGCCACGCGCCAGGAATACAAAAAGCTTTCGGAACGTTAAAAAAGGTGTAACTATTCAGAGCCATGCAAAATTTCATAAATCGGACGTGAAATGCTTGCATTTCTAAGGCTGATTTTGAAATTTTATATGGCGAAGTAGCCACATGAGCAAAAGGTCGCTAGATGTCCAGTGGACATCTGCTTAGCGACTGACCGTAGTGGAACGGAGACAGCCTCGCAGAGGCGATTTTGCGAATGGGGCTCTGAATAGTTACAAAAAGGTGTGGAAAGATTGAAAAATCATCTTTCCACACCTTTTTTCCTTACCAGATTTCCCTTACCAGAATTTTTCTGTCGCCTTGCGTGTAACTACTGCAAACCAAACAAGAATCACCATAAATGCGATCATCAGAATACTATACAAAATACCCGGAAGGGTGGTCACATAGCTGTTCACCAGACCGGATCCTCCGTAGAGAATCGCTGCCACAGAAAAGATCAGCATTTTGGGAGCGATGTAAGCCTTATATCCATCCAAATCCTTACATTTTTTCAGATCGACATCCTTGCTCATCAGGACTTCCTGCTTGATCTCGCCTTTCTTTTTCAGCAATATCCAGGAATAAAGCATATAAAAGCCTGCTCCTACAAAAATAATGTCAAGAAAACTCCAAATATTATCCATATGACTCCTTTTAAACCAGGAAAGCCTTCACTGCTGCCTTCATTTCCGACACTTCTACTACAGTATCATGTAAAACAGGTGCTGTCCGAATCTCTTCCACTGCCTTCGGAACTTCCACGCTGGAGAGCTTCGACAGCTCGTCTGCCAGTGCAAAGTCATCCTTTCCTGCCGGATCCACTCCCATCGCTTCCAGTACACTGTGGGTAAATTTGAAGGGGCTCGCCGTAGATGCGATCACAGACTTTGCCATATCACCGGTCTCTGCCTGGTATTTTTTGTATACACAGTCCGCAACCGCTGTATGTGTATCGATGACATAGCCGGTTTCTTCATAAAGGTTACGAATCGTCTTTGCAGCCTCTGCCTCTGTCGCATAATTTCCATAGAAGTCTGTAAGCTTTTCCTGCATCTCCTTTGTGATCTCGTACTTGCCGTTCTCAGTTAAGGATTTCATAAATGCAGCATCTGCCTTATCGTCGTGGCCGGCAATGCGGTAAATCAGGCGCTCCAGATTACTGGAAATCAGGATATCCATAGACGGTGATGTAGTCAGGACAAACTCCCGGTTGCGATCGTAGGTTCCTGTTTGGAAGAAATCATAGAGCACTTTATTATCATTGGAAGCGCAGATAAGCTTCACGATAGGCAGTCCCATCTGCTTTGCATAGTATGCTGCCAGAATGTTACCAAAGTTTCCGGTAGGAACGACTACATTGATCTTTTCGTCCTTCTGAATTTCTTCATTTGCATATAATTTTGCATAAGCATATACATAATATACAATCTGCGGAACCAGACGGCCGATATTGATGGAGTTTGCGGACGAGAACTGGAAGCCTGCTGCGTCCATTTCCTTTGCCAGCTCCTTGTCGCCAAAGATAGCCTTCACACCGCTCTGGGCATCGTCGAAATTACCATGGATACCGATGACCTTGACATTTTTGCCCTTCTGCGTCACCATCTGCTTTTCCTGCACGGGGCTTACACCGTTCTTTGGATAAAATACCATGATTCTCGTACCCGGTACATCTGCAAAGCCTGCCAGAGCTGCTTTTCCGGTATCACCGGAGGTCGCTGTCAGAATCACGATCTCATTTTTTACCTGATTCTTCTTCGCCGAAACCGTCATCAGATGCGGCAGAATGGAAAGTGCCATGTCCTTAAATGCGATGGTCGAACCATGGAACAGCTCCAAGAAATAAGCACCGTCCGCTTTTACGAGCGGAGCAATCTCCGGCGTGTCAAACTTCTCGTCGTAGGCACGCTCGATACAGCCCTTCAGCTCCTCCTCCGTAAAATCCGTCAGGAACTTACTCATAACCGCATAGGCAGTCTCCTGGTAGCTCATCTTTGCCAGCTCATCCAGGCTTACATCCAAGGCCGGAATCTCTACCGGAACAAACAGGCCTCCGTCATCGGAAAGACCTTTCAAAATCGCCTGGGAGGCTGTTACCTGTATACCGGAATCTCTGGTGCTTCTGTATAACAAATCCATCGTCTTTGTCCCCTTTGTCTATTGAAATAATATTTCTGCAACAATCGGAGCTATTATAGCAGATCCGGAAACATGCGTCAATCGAGGAAGCAGAATCCACACTTTCTGCACAAATTTTTCAAACAAAAGACACATTTTATTCTTACAATATCCTTAAATTTTTCTTATGCATGAGGGGCATAATCAAAAACCGGAAGGAGAATCCACTTGATTTCAGTAGAACATTTAACCAAATGTTACGGCGATTTCACAGCCGTGAAGGATCTGTCCTTTGAAATTGACGAGGGACATGTCTATGGTTTTCTAGGTTCAAACGGTGCCGGAAAATCTACTACCATGAATATCATGACCGGCTGTCTCTCTGCTACAGAAGGACATGTAAAAATTGACGGACATGACATTTTTGATGAACCGAAGGAGGCAAAAAAGCTCATTGGCTATCTGCCGGAGCAGCCCCCGCTCTATCTGAATGAAACACCGGCAGAGTATCTGCGCTTTGTAGGCGAAGCCAAGGGTCTCAGTGGTAAGGAGCTGCAGGATCAGATCCAGATCATCCTCGAGAAAACACATCTTACACAGATGAAAAACCGCCGCATTGCCGCTCTTTCAAAGGGCTATAAGCAGCGTGTCGGCATCGCCCAGGCACTTCTTGGCAACCCGAAGGTCATCATTCTCGATGAGCCTACGGTCGGCCTCGACCCTATTCAGATCATCGAGATCCGAGATTTGATCAAAGAGCTTGGCAGAAGCCATACGGTTATTCTAAGCTCGCATATCCTCTCGGAGGTCCAGACAATCTGCGATGAAATCCTGATTATTTCCCACGGACGTCTCGTTGCCTTCGACCGGCCGGAGAATCTCGAGCAGCATCTTCTCTCTGCCAACGAGATCCTGCTGACCTCCGATGCGGATCTTTCGGAGACACGCATTCTCTTAAGCGGTCTTTCTGATATTCAGGAGATCACCTCTGACAGTGATGGCGACAGCTTTACCAGCGTCAGCATCAAAACCAACTGTTCCGATCCCTATAAGCTTTCCCGGAAAATCTTTCATGCCTTTGCCGGAAGCAGCTATTCTATTTTGGAAATGAAGGTCAAGAAGGCAAATCTCGAGGATATTTTCCTGGAGCTCACCGAATCGGAGCCTCAAAATGAGAATCAGAAGGAAAAGGAGGAGGCTATCCAATGATCGCTGTATTAAAGCATGAGCTTCGGCTCTATTTCCACTCGCTGACCGCCTATGTGTTCGGTGCTTTTTTGCTGGCCTTTGTAGGCATCGGTGCGATGCTCTACAACATTCAGGCTGCCGTCAGCAATTTTGAATATGTTTTAAGCTTTAGCTGCCTGGTTTTTGCAGTCATCGTTCCGATTTTGACCATGCGGGTTCTGGCAGAGGAACGCCGGCAAAAGACCGATCAACTTCTGTATTCTCTACCCATCACTACGACCGAAGTGATCCTGGGCAAGTATCTGGCTTTGCTTGCAGTCTACCTGCTTCCTCTCTGCATCATTGCCATCTATCCGCTGATCTTCGCACAGTTCGGTGATGTCTATCTTTTGACCTCCTATGGCTCGATCCTTGCCTTTTTCATCATGGGAGCAGCCCTTATTGCAGTCGGTGTTTTCATTTCGTCGCTGACGGAGAACCAGGGCTTTGCTGCCGGCATCGGAATCGCAGTCATTTTGCTGAACTACTACAGCGTACGCCTGTCCGAATACATCTCTACCTCCGCTTTCGGTTCTGTCGTAGCCTTGTGCATCCTGATCCTTTTGCTCGGCGTGATTATCCGGAACCTGACCGGCAATGAAATGTTTGCCTATGCCATTACCCTGTTTCTGATCCTCGCCGCCGGAGTCTTTTGTTATCTCGATTCCACGGGTCTGGAGGGACTTTTGCCTGCTCTGATGAAGAAGCTGTCGCTGTTCGAACGCTTTTATACCTTCGTAAATGGCATGTTTGACCTGACTGCACTGGTTTATTACTTCAGTATCATTCTCTTCTTCCTGTTTCTTTCGGTACAGTCGTTGGAGAAAAGGAGGTATAACTGATGAAAAAATTTAAATTTTTAAGCTTTACCAATTACAATGGCAATGCGCTGAAGGGAGGTACCTATTCCCTGATCCTTACCGCTGTGGTTCTGGCCATCCTGATTGTCGTCAATCTCTTTGCCTCTGCCCTGCCATCCTCAAAAACCAGCTATGATATCAGCTCCACGAAGCTCTATTCCATCACAAGCAATACAAAGGTGGTTGTCAATGCCCTGGAACAGGATGTCACGATCTACTGGGTCGTACAGTCCGGCGAGGAGGATGATGTCATCGAAAATCTTCTCGACAAATATGACAGCCTTTCTGATCATATTTCCGTCGTAAAGAAGAATCCGGATGTCTATCCTACCTTTACGCAGCAATATACCGACGAAACCGTTCCCAATAATTCCCTTATCGTGGAATCCGGGGATCGCAGCCGCTATATCAGCTACGATGACATCTATGTACAGGAATCCAATGTTTATTCCTATTCTTACAATACTTCCTTCGACGGAGAAGGCGCTATCACATCTGCGATCGACTATGTCGTAAATGCCGAGCAGCCAAAGCTTTATACCCTGACCGGACACGGCGAGGCAGATCTGCCTTCCACCTTCCAGGATGAGATCGAAAAGGACAATATCGAGATCGAGAGTCTCTCCCTGCTCACGGTGGACGAGATCCCTGAGCATGCAGCCTGCATTCTGATCTATGCTCCCTCCAGTGACATCTCGGAAGAAGAAAAGGAAATGCTGGCAAATTATGCAGCTGACGGCGGCAAGCTCCTCGTCATGGCCGGAACCACGGAGGATGGTCTCCTGACGAATCTCTATGCCCTGTTGTCTGATTATGGCGTAGAAGCTTCTGATGGCATCGTCATTGAAGGTGACCGGGATCACTATGCCTTCCAGACCCCCTACGCTCTTCTGCCAGATATGACCAGTGATTCCATCACGGATTCTCTTCTGGATGCCAACTATACTCCGATTCTTCCCATCGCCACCGGCCTGACCGTAGGCAGTGCAAACGGAAGCGGAACGGTGACCACCCTTCTTAGTACCTCCGATGCGGCATTTTCCAAAGCAGACGGCTATAACCTGACCACCTATGAGAAGGAAGAGCAGGATACGGACGGTCCCTTCGCCCTTGGTGTTTCCATTGCTACCGCAAATAACGGCAGCATTGTATGGTTTACTTCCTCCGTCTTTCTGGAGGATATGTACAATGCCTACTCCTCCGGAGCAAATGTGGATCTGGCTATGAATGCCCTCTCTTCTCTGGTTGGCGAAAGCGAAGCTATGGCCATTCGGAGCAAGTCCTTAAATTATAATTACCTGACTATCAGCGATTCCACCTCTTCCCTTTTGAAGACGGTTCTCATCGGAGTCTTCCCGCTCTGCTATCTGGGCGTCGGAATTGCTGTATTCCTAAGAAGAAGGAGGAATCAGAATGAACAACCGGTCTAAAAGACTCTTCATCTTAATCGGCATTCTGGTGGTAGCAAGTGCTGCCACCTTCGCCGTCACACGTATGGAGGATAAAAAGGAAGAGATCAAAACGAGCGGAGAGGTAGTTTTGGAAATCGATCCAGAATCCGTAGACAGCCTTTCCTGGAACTATGACGGCACCACCCTCTCCTTTCATAAAGGCGAGGACGGAACCTGGCTCTACGACGAGGACGAGGCTTTTCCGGTCGATCCGGAGAAAATCCAGACCCTTCTGGAAGAATTTCAGGCCTTCCGTGCAGCCTTTACCATCGAAAATGCAGAGGATCTGAGCCAATATGGCCTGGACAATCCTGAGCTTACCATTAACCTGACCGCCGGGGACACTTCCTACACCATAGACCTTGGCAGCTACAGCACGATGGATGAGCAGCGCTATCTTTCTGACGGCGATGGAAATGTCTATCTGGCAGTCTCCGATCCCTTGGATGCATATGGAAAGGAGCTCTCGGATCTGATTTTACAGGACGAGACACCGGGAGTTTCTGAGGTATCCAGCCTTACCTTCTCCGGTGCTTCCGATTACTCCGTCTCCTATGAGGAGGAAAGCTCTTCTACCTACTGTGCAGACGATGTCTATTTTACAACACAGGACGGAGAAACCGTACCCCTCGACACCTCCCGTGTAAAGTCCTATCTCAGCGAGATAAATGGACTGGGTCTCACGGACTATGCGACCTACAATGTCACCGATGAGGAGCTGGCCTCCTATGGTCTGGATGACCCGGAACTTACGATCACGGAAGTCTATACCGCTGAAAATGAGGACGGCAATGAGGAAGAGCAGACCTTTATCCTGCACATCAGCCGGGATCCGGAAGAGCTTGCTAAGGTGGATGACTCTGATTCAGAAGAGAGTGTCGAAGATGAGGACGACATCACCGCTTACGCCCGCGTCGGAGATTCCCAGATTGTATACAAGATTTCAGGAAGCTCTTACAAGGCTTTGATGGCCGCCTCCTATGACGATTTACGGCATACGGATCTGTTAAGCATGGATCTGGCGGATGTCACCTCGATCGACATTTCACTTGATGATTCCAGCTATACGTTGACATCGGAGACAAAGAAAAAGGAACAGACCTGGAGCTATCAGGAGGAAGAAATTGATTTTGCTGATCTTCAGGATGCACTGGAGGGGCTGACCGCAAGCAGCTTTACAGACGAGAAGGCAGCTGGTCAGGAAGAAATCAGCCTGACGCTTCATCTGGATAATGAAAACTTCCCGGAGGTTACCCTCTCTCTTTACCGCTATGACGGCAGCAGCTGTCTGGCCGTTCTGAACGGAAACCCGGTTGCGCTTGTAGCCCGGTCTCAGGCGGTAGACATCGTTGAGGCGGTTCATGCGATTGTATTAAACTAACCATTCTATAATTTTCTATAAAAAAGAGACCTCTCCATTTCGGAAAGGCCTCTTTTTTATGCTTTTCTTTATGCTACTGAATTGTTGATGGCAGTCAACAGCGCGTCGATGGAAGCGCGAATGATATCGGAATCTACACCTGCGCCCCAGGCAAGGCTGCCGTCCGGTTTCTGAATGCCGACATAGGCGATCGCACGGGAGCTTGAGCTCTGCTCCAGAGCATGCTCCTGATAGGTTACCAGGCTGTATTCCAGGCCGAAATGCTCCTTCAGAGCATTGCTGACTGCATCCAGACGACCATTTCCAGTCGCGTAGATAACCTCCTGTTTTCCCTGATACTCGGTATGCACCTCTGCCGTGATGCCGTCCACCTGCTTGAAATGTACCCCGTTGATATTGTAGGGAGTAACGACGCCCTCAAATCTCTGCTTGAAGATCTCAAAGATTTCCTCCGGCTTAAGCTCCTTATTCTGATGATCGGAAGCATCCTTTGCCGCATAACCCATGGCCTCGCGCATCTTCGGCGGCAGATTCAGGCCAAAGTTGTGCTCCAGGATATAGCCTACGCCGCCCTTTCCGGACTGGCTGTTGATACGGATCACGTCTGCATCGTAGTTGCGGCTGACATCTGTCGGATCGATGGGCAGATAGGGTACAGTCCAGTGCTCCGGATCGTTCTCTGCGCGGTAGTTCATACCCTTCGCAATCGCATCCTGATGGGAACCGGAGAAGGCTGCAAATACCAGTGCGCCTGCATAGGGGCTTCTCTCATTGACCTTCATACCGGTGAACTTTTCATAGGCCTCGCAAACCTCAGGCATATTGCTGAAATCCATCTCCGGATCTACACCCTGCGAATACATGTTCATAGCTAGGGTGACTACATCCACGTTGCCGGTACGCTCACCGTTGCCAAAGAGGGTTCCTTCCACGCGGTCAGCGCCGGCCAAAAGTCCCATCTCCGTATCTGCGACACCGCAGCCACGATCGTTGTGCGGATGCAGGGAAACGATGACATTTTCACGATATTTTAGATTCTCACACATGTACTCGACCTGGCTAGCGTATACATGTGGCATAGAATGCTGTACGGTAACCGGAAGGTTGATGATGGCCTTCTTCTCTGCTGTAGGCTGCCATACATCCAGAACCGCATTGCATACCTCCAATGCGTACTCCGGCTCGGTTCCTGTAAAGCTCTCCGGGCTGTACTCGAAACGGAAATTGCCCTCGGTCTCATCTGCCAGCTTTTTCAAAAGCTCTGCGCCGTCTACAGCGATTTTCAATATCTCTTCTTTGGATTTATGGAATACCTGCTCCCGCTGTGCTACGGAGGTGGAATTGTATACATGCACGATAGCCTGCTTTGCGCCCTCGAGAGCTGCGAACGTCTTACGGATAATATGCTCTCTCGCCTGGGTCAATACCTGGATGGTTACGTCATCCGGAATCAGATCCTGCTCAATCAGGGTGCGAAGGAACTCATACTCGGTCTCGGATGCTGCCGGGAAGCCTACCTCGATCTCCTTGAAGCCTACCTTACAGAGGAGCTTAAAGAAGCCTACCTTTTGCTCGAGGGTCATCGGAACGACCAGCGCCTGATTGCCGTCCCGAAGGTCTACGCTGCACCATACGGGAGCTTTGTCCACATAATCCTTCTCGGCCCATTTCATACAGGGATAGGGGGGTAAAAAGTATTGTCTCTGGTATTTCTTGTAGTTCATCATGTTTTTCTTTCTCCTTTTGTTTTCTATGTACTCTCGGAATCTTTCTGTGCTTGATTTTGCGAGAAGATTTTCCGCCGCAGTGCGCATCCTTGCAGAGCATTTTTTAATTCATAGGACGCATTTTCCTATGAATTAAAAAATCCGCCTCCGTCAGCTTCTTGCCAACGGAGACGGAAGACTTATTTGCCTTACGCGGTACCACTCCATTTTTGTGAAATTCATTCACACTCTCATCGGATACGAATCCTTTCAAGGGATCTTATATCCTTCCCGCTGTAACGGTCGGGCTCCGTCTGCGTCTACTTTCTCACCTTACTATCAGGTGTCCGATTTCGGGCAGCCGCTCTGAGGTCAGTTCCCATTCACTCTTCCGCTGCTTCTCACCAGCCAGCAGCTCTCTGCACTCCAAGGGAATCGTACTACTCCTCGTCTTCGCATTTCTCTCATATCTGTGTCCTAGGATATCAAAAGTCAGAGTTATTGTCAACCCCTGTTTTATTTCTGATTGATATAGTTGATCAGACCCTCGGCCTTGATAATCTTCTGCATAAACTCAGGGAAGGCCTGACCCAGGTACTGCTTGCCGCTGGTGCGGTTGTAAATGATGCCGCTGTCAAAGTCTACCTCTACCTCGTCGCCGTCCTGAATATCCTTTGCGGCCTCCGGGCACTCAATAATCGGAAGACCGATGTTGATCGCATTGCGATAGAAAATACGCGCGAAGGTCTCCGCGATGACACAGGAGATGCCGGATACCTTGATAACCAGCGGTGCATGCTCACGGGACGATCCGCAGCCGAAGTTCTTGCCTGCCACCATGATATTGCCGGGCTGTACCTTCTTTACGAAGTCCTTGTCGATATCCTCCATACAGTGCTCTGCCAGCTCCTTCGGATCTGCGATGGCCAGATATCTGGCGGGGATGATTACATCTGTATCTACATTGTCTCCATATTTAAACACTTTTCCTTTTGCCTGCATCTTCTCTTCCTCCTATAATCCAAGCTCTGCCGGTGCGCTGATGTGTCCGGTTACGGCGCTGGCTGCGGCTACAGCCGGGCTTGCCAGATATACCTCAGAATCCACGTGACCCATACGGCCGACGAAGTTCCGGTTGGTAGTGGATACACAGCGCTCTCCTGCTGCCAAAATCCCCATATATCCGCCAAGACAAGGTCCGCAGGTCGGTGTGCTGACTACGGCACCTGCCTCGATGAATGTCTTTAGAAGTCCTTCCTCCATAGCATCCATATAGATCTTCTGGGTTCCCGGAATCACGATGCAGCGAAGTCCCTTCTTTATCTTGCGGTCTTTTAGGATCCGGGCAGCTGCGCGCAGGTCATCCATACGGCCATTCGTACAGGAACCGATAACTACCTGATCGATCTCTACCGGCTCTGTGATCTCGTCGATGGTCTTTGTATTCTCCGGCAGATGCGGGAAAGATACCGTGGACTTTAAAGTACTCAGATCAATGGTATACTCCTCATCGTACTCTGCATCCGGATCCGCCTCATAGATCTGATATTCTCTCTTGGAATGCTCCTTCATATAGGCAATGGCCTTCTCATCTACCGGGAAGATACCATTCTTACCGCCTGCCTCGATGGCCATATTGGCGATGGTGAAACGATCGTCCATGGACAGGTTCTGAATTCCCTCGCCCACGAACTCCATGGACTTGTAAAGAGCCCCGTCTACACCGATCATGCCGATGATATGCAGGATCACGTCTTTACCGCTGACCCACTTAGATGGCTTGCCTACGATGTTGAATTTGATTGCGGAGGGTACCTTGAACCAGGCCTTGCCGGTCGCCATACCTGCTGCCATATCGGTGCTTCCCACGCCGGTGGAAAAGGCGCCCAGGGCTCCGTAGGTACAGGTATGAGAATCCGCACCGATGATGCAGTCACCTGCCACGGTCAGTCCTTTTTCCGGAAGCAGTGCATGCTCGATGCCCATCTCTCCTACGTCAAAATAGTTACTTACCTCCTGCCGACAGGCAAACTCACGAACGCATTTGCAATTCTCTGCAGACTTGATATCCTTGTTCGGGATGAAATGATCCATAACCAGGGCGATCTTGTCCTTGTGAAATACATCCTGCT
>CAVHYN010000025.1:20129-24718 GCA_963640245.1 Bulleidia sp. | reverse complement strand
GCTTCTGCATCTCACGAATCGCTACCGGTGTCGTAATATCATTTCCAAGAACCAGATCCAGATCGGCCTCGATAAGCTGTCCTGCCTTTACCTCAGGAAGGCCTGCATGAGCCGCCAGGATCTTCTGTGTCATTGTCATTCCCATAGTTCATTTCTCCTTTTTATCTGCGTGCTGTCAGACATCCAACAGCCTTTTTTCGACTTCTTGTATTCTAACACATTTATTGATATAATTAAAATATATATAAATCATATTTATTATAATTATCAGTTATGGAAAGGCAAGCATATGAATCAGAATTTATCTCTTTATCATATCTTCTATATAGTCGCCCTTACCGGCAATATCTCTCATGCTGCGGATCAGCTCTTTATCAGCCAGCCTGCAGTCAGCAAGTCCATCCGAAAGCTCGAGCAGTCCATGAACACGACTCTATTCTCCCGCTCTTCCCGCGGGGTTCGGCTCACGGAGGACGGAGAGCTTCTTTTCTCCCATGTAAAATCTGCCTTCCAGACTCTGGAAAATGGCGAAAATCAGCTTCGCCTCCGGCGCGAACTTGGCATGGGGCAGCTTCGCATCGGGGTCAGTTCGACCCTCTGTAAATATGTCTTGATGCCTAGACTCAAGGATTTTATCAAGAGCCACCCTCACCTACGAGTGACTATCTCCTGCCAGTCCACAAACCAGACCTTGCAGATGCTGGAAAATGGCGAGCTTGATCTAGGGCTGACCGGACGCCCCGAAGAGACCGGAACCATGCTCTTCTCTCCGGTCATGGAGATTCAGGATACCTTTGTGACTACTCAGGATTATCTAGCCAATCTGACCCGTCAGCTTGGAAAGCCTTTTCCGGATGCCCTGACCGCCGAAATGTCCGTTTCTTTCATCAAAAATGGCGTCCTGATGCTGCTTGACCGGGAAAACCTGACGAGACAGTATCTGGACGCGCATATGAAAGAACACACGCTGTTTCCGGAAAATGTACTGGAAACCACGTCGATGGATCTGCTCATAGATTTCGCCAAGGTCGGACTTGGCATCGCGGGCGTGATCCGCGAGTTTGTGCAGGCGGAGCTTAGAAGCGGTACGCTTGTCGAGCTTCCGCTCCCCTTCCCAGTCGCATCCCGCGAGATCGGATTCCTCTGCCGGGAAGATGGCAAATATCAAAAGCTCTAAACAACGTAAGGACAGGAGAAACGACCCTCCCCTCCGGAACGATAGCGGATTTTCCGTTAGCGACAAGCAGGCTGGCAGCATCTGAAGGAGCCCCTGTTTGAGGCTCGCAGAGCCGAGTTGGGCGGTCAGATGCGAATAAGCCGCCTGCGAGGAGTAGGAAAATTCGCGTGTTCCGGAGGGGAGGGTCGTTTCTCCTGGCCTGGACGTAGTTTTTCGGAAGCTTTTCAGTATAGCCCGAAGCAGTAGATGCTGAGAGCGTATGTTACTCTACCGTAACACTCTTCGCCAGGTTTCTCGGCTTATCTACATCCAGTCCTCTCGCCACGGATACATAGTAACCAATCAATTGAAGTGGAATGACAGCCACCGAAGCCGTGAAATGTTCGTCCGTCTTCGGGATGTAGGTGACAAAATCGGCAGTATCCTCGATGCTGTAATGGCCGTAAGTTGTCAGACCCATCAGGTATGCACCGCGACTCTTGCATTCGACCATATTGCTGACGGTTTTCTCATAGAGGTCGCTCTGGGTCAGAATGCCGATGACCAGGGTGCCGTCTTCAATCAGGCTGATCGTGCCGTGTTTCAGCTCGCCGGCTGCGTAAGCCTCGGAATGGATATAGCTGATTTCCTTCATCTTTAGACTGCCTTCCAGAGAGATTGCATAGTCGATGCCCCGGCCGATAAAGAAGACATCATGGGCTGCGGACTGCTTTGCCGCAAACCACTGGAGCCGTTCCTTATCCTGGAGTATCCGGGTGATTTTCTCCGGCAGCGCTCCCATTTCTTCTATCAGGCTCATATATCGCTCATCATCGATCTCCCCACGCACTTTTGCAAAATGTACAGCCAGAATATCACAGGCCAAAAGCTGCGTGCTATAGGCCTTTGTCGTCGCCACAGAGATCTCCGGTCCGGCCAGGGTATAGAAAACCTTGTCCGCCTCCCGGGCAATGGAGGAGCCCACTACATTGACGATAGCCAGGGTAGGAATACCCATTTTCTTTGCTTCCCTAAGTGCTGCCAGCGTATCTGCCGTTTCACCGGACTGGCTGATGACAATCACTAGCCCTTTCCGGTTCAAAAGCAGGGTACGATAACGGAATTCCGAGGCAAGCTCGACGCGAACCGGAATCTTCGCTAGATCCTCTATGACATACTGGGCAGACATTGCTGCATGGTATGCAGAGCCGCAGGCTACCATGTAGATCTGCTGAATCTCCTTGACCTCTTCGTCCGCGAGTCCTATAGCAGAAAGGTCGATCGCGCCGTCTTTCAGAACCGAATTCAGCGTATCCTTCAGAGCCTTCGGCTGTTCATGGATCTCCTTCATCATAAAGTGCTCAAAGCCTGCTTTTTCAGCTGCTTCTGCATCCCATTTAATCTCGACAGGTGTTTTTTCGATTTCGTCCCCGTCGAGGTTATAAAAGGTAATGCCTCCCTTTTTCAGCCGAGCCAGTTCCATATTTCCGATATAATAGACATTCCGGGTATATTTCAGGATAGCCGGTACATCGGAAGCCAGAAAGCACTCCCCATTCTCCGTTCCAAGAATCATCGGACTATCCTTACGGGCTACATAGATTTCCTCCGGATAGTCGCGAAACATAACTGCCAGTGCATAAGAGCCCCGGATCCGCACCATAGCATGATTGATAGCATCTACCGGAGTGCCCAGATACTTTTTATAGTAATAATCGATCAGTTTAATAGCGACCTCTGTATCCGTCTGGGAATAAAACTGGTAACCCTTCCGAAGCAGTTTATCCTTTAGTTCCTGGTAATTTTCAATGATACCATTGTGTACGCCCACGACATTGCCGTCGTCGCTGCAATGGGGATGTGCATTATTCTCCGATGGTTCTCCGTGAGTAGCCCACCTGGTATGGCCGATACCGCAGTCGCCTGCCAGTGCCTGGCCGCAGTTGGTCTTCTCGGATAATATTTTCAGGCGGCCTTTTGCTTTTACTACTTCGATTTGCCCCGCACCATCTCGTACCGCCAGTCCTGCAGAGTCATATCCCCGATATTCCAACTTAGACAGCCCGTCAAACAAGATCGGTGCTGCCTGATGATTTCCTACAAAGCCTACAATGCCACACATAATCCATCCTCCAGTAGATTTTTGTAACTGTTCCGTATCTTCTCAGTTACACTCTCTTATGTGGTATTGTAACAGATTTCTCTATAATTGAAAAGTGCAACTTACTTTTGTATTAAAAAGTATAAATTTCAATTTTTAATACTGCTTAAAAATGCAAATAAAACTAATTTGTGCAAATAAATAGAATTGTTACTCGTTTTCTTTCTCTTCTTCCAGAATTCGGAAGGAAATCATCACATAGAGTAAGGTATCCTGGTCATTCAGATCCAGCTGCACAAGCTCCTTGATTTTATCCATCCGATAGAGGAAGGTACTCCTGTGAATAAATAACTTTTTCGCAGTCTGTACTGCATTTTGCTGATTTTCCACATAGGTTTTCAGCGTTTGATAATAATCGGTATGGTGCCTCTTGTCATAATCCTGAAGCTTTAAAAGCTTATCGGAACAAATCAAATGTACCGGAAACTCGCTCCTGCTCTTTTCAAGAATATAGTCCAGTGCCACCTCATCGAAGCGAACAATCCAGCGATAGGGCTTTTTTTCGCAGCCTACCTCCAGTGCTTTCACCGCCTGCCGGTAATAGGCTGCCATCTCCTCTATGCCCACGAATTCATTGCTGACTCCTGCCTTCAAAAAAGTATCCTTCAGAAAGTTTACTATTTTTCCCAGCACTTCTTCTATCTCACTTTCCGTTAGGGACAGGTTGACGACAATGGCAATCCGATTCTCATAAGGAAAGGCACAGCTTCCGCATTTCCCAAGCATTCCCTCCATGTGCTTACAGATAAAGCGCACCGTCATATTCGCCCATTCCAGGGAATTCACCTTCAGGCTGATACAAAAATAATGATGTTCCGGCAGCCAGCCAAATTCTGCAAACCATTTTTCTGCACTTTTGTTGAGGCGCCCAGGATTCGACAACATGTCGGATAAGATACGATCGAGTCGATGGCCAATCTCAATATTGGAATCGATGAGGCGGGCAAGTGCAACCTGAATATAGCGAGCCAGATATTCCAAAAGCGCGCCGTCATAGGACTTGAAACGACTCAGGCTTTCTACCATCATCAGCTGGTAGATGAACTGGTCATTTTCGAATAGGTTTACACGGATGGTTCTGGCTCCGGTGATATATTCGGGGAGATAATAAGCCCCCCGTTTTTTTCTCTGATTCAGGATTCTTTTTCCGTTTTGATATTCGTTGCTAGATTTCATGACGGATTCCAGGTCAACCAGACTGGCCAGTTCTTCCCGGCTGTCTATCACGCTGGAATATCCTATAACAAAGTAATCCGCAGAGCTTACGATGAT
>CAVHYN010000025.1:0-20119 GCA_963640245.1 Bulleidia sp. | reverse complement strand
CTCTCATCCAAAAGCTCCCGGATATTCGAAGCCTCCTCTGTAAGCTCAGCGATTCTCTTTTCCCAGCGATTATAATAATCAAAAATCCTCTGAATTTCATTAAACAGGGTATAGGGACAGGTCTCATCGATCAACTGAAAAACCTGACCGTCATTCTGGGTATTGCGGGTCGAAACCTTACCGATACAAAAAAGTACGGAGCGCTGCGGCACTGCCACGATTTCCACATAGTTTGCTTTTCCTGTATCGATATAAATTTTATCCGGCTGCATTTCATCTGTGCCGTCATAGAACAAAACCTGTTCCAGATGCAGCTCATTCGACAAGGCCTTTTTATTCTGTAAACCGTATTTTGCTTTTAATTTATCTGCCAGTATAGCTGTGCTCAGTTTCATAAAAAATACCTCCTCTTCGTACATAGTGTACGAAGAGGAGGCGTAAAAGTCAATCCTTACAGATATTTTCTCTTTGCTGCCTCTACCACATGGCCAACCAGCACGGAGGTGGTTACACTTCCTACGCCGCCCGGTACCGGAGTGATGGCATCGACGATGGGCTCTACCTCTGCATAAGCCACATCACCGCAAAGCTTTCCTTCTGCATTTACGTTGATTCCTACGTCGATAACAGTCTGACCCGGAGCCACGTAATCCTTAGTTACAACACCTGCACGGCCGGCAGCTACGATGAGGATATCTGCCTCACGCGCTACGCTCGGCATGTCTACTGTCTTGGTATGGCATACGGTTACGGTCGCGTTCTTCTTGATCAGCATCATGGCAGCCGGCTTTCCAACTACCAGAGAGCGACCGATGACAACTGCCTTCTTGCCCGTGCAGTCGATTCCGTAATGATCCAGGATCTCCATGCAGGCCTGCGGTGTGCAGGGCGGGAAGCCTACTGCCTTGCCGGTAAATACACCGGACATGGAGCCGTCGGTCATACAGTCTACGTCCTTAGCCGGGTCAAGAGCATTCTCGATCTCGGTCTGGTTCAGATGCTTCGGAAGGGGACGGAACAGAAGAACGCCGTGAATGTTGTCGTCCTTATTTACCTTATCTACTGCTGCCAGAACCTGCTCCTGGGTAGCATCTGCCGGAAGAAGAATCTTCTCACATGCTACGCCCAGAGTCTCGCAGCGCTTTGTTGCGCCTCTCTCATAGGAGATATCGCTCTCGTTTTCGCCCACACGGATGATTCCAAGGGTCGGATTGATTCCCTTTTCCTTCAATGCTGCCACATCTGCCTTAATGCGCTCATTCAGTGCTGCTGTTACTTCTTTTCCCAATAACTGCTTTGCCATTTTATTTTCCTCTCTTTTATCTCAGTCTCGCTGTTACATTTGCAAAAATATCATCTGCAATTTTTGTATACTTTTCAAGCATTGCATCTGCCTTCGCATTCAGCTCCGCCGCATACTCCTTATCTGCCATGGACTTTGTATTAATAAATACATTCAGGGAAGCACCCTGAAGTGCCGCCTTACAAAATGCAGCGCCTACACCTGCATCGCTGATAGCCAGTGCCGATCCTTTGGCAGCAAACTCGGTAATGAGCTCCAGAGCCTCACAGGATTTCTCCATAATCTCCATCGGTACTGAGCAGGCATCCTTCAAAACGATCGCCATCACGCGGGCTTTCTCTGCCTTTTCCTCTTCTGTCTCACGGGGCATACCATAGGCCTTTGCAAGAGGCTCAAAAACTTCCGCATCCCGCTCGATCAGGCGAAGAAAATCTTTCTGCAGTGCCGTCGCCTTTTCTTTCAGCGCATACATCTCTTCCTCTACGTCTGCATACTTCTTCTTTCCTACGGTAAGGCTTCCTACCATATTGCCAAGAGCCATTCCCACTGCTCCCACCAGGGCGGAAGCTCCGCCGCCTCCGGGAACCGGAGCCTTGGAAGATAATACTTCTACAAATTCATCACATCTGCTGGTTGAAAATCCCATGTCATTCTCCTTCTTATGCGCACAACTGGGAAGAACCCCTTCTAGGTCCTTCCCGGTCGTTTCTATATATAGATTTCAAATGGGCAACTTAGAACAGGCCGCTGATTTTTCCGGTTTCGTCTACATCGATTCTCTCTGCAGCCGGTACCTTCGGAAGACCCGGCATCGTCATGATTTCGCCGGTCAATGCTACGATAAAGCCTGCGCCTGCGGAAATCTTCAGGTTGCGTACGGTTACCTCGAAGTCTGTCGGAGCACCAAGCTTGGTCTGGTCGTCCGTCAGGCTGTACTGTGTCTTCGCAACACAGATCGGGCAGTTGCCAAAGCCCATATCTTCGAGCTGCTTTGCCTGCTTCTGAGCATTTGCTGTCAGGACAACTCTCTTGCCGCCGTAGATCTTGGTTACGATAGCATTCAGCTTATCCTCGATGCTGGTTCCCTCAAGCTCGTAGGAATAGGTGAACTGGTCGTTCGGCTGCTCACAGAGACGTACAACTTCTTCAGCCAGAGCCACGCCGCCTTCGCCGCCTTTTGCCCATACTTCAGACAGTACAACGTTTACGCCCAGCTCCTTGCACTTCTTCTCTACCAGGTCAAGCTCTGCCTTGGTATCGGTCGGGAATGCATTGATAGCTACTACGCAGGGCAGCTTGTATACATTCGTGATATTGCTTACATGCTTCAGCAGGTTCGGAAGACCAGCCTCCAGAGCCTCCAGATTTTCATCATTCAGGTCTGCCTTTGCAACACCGCCGTTGTACTTCAGGGCACGAACGGTAGCTACGATAACTACTGCGTTCGGCTTCAGGCCTGCCATACGGCACTTGATATCCAGGAACTTCTCAGCACCTAAGTCAGCACCGAAGCCTGCCTCTGTGATGGTATAATCAGCCAGGTTCAGGCACATCTTAGTAGCAGTAACGGAATTGCAGCCATGAGCGATATTTGCAAACGGTCCGCCGTGTACGATAGCCGGTACGTGCTCCAGAGTCTGTACCAGGTTCGGCTTCAGGGCATCCTTCAGAAGAGCGGCCATAGCACCCTGTGCATTCAGGTCACCAGCGGTAACCGGCTTCTGCTCAGATACTTTGCCATATGTATAGCCGATGATGATTCTGGCAAGTCTTTCCTTCAGGTCTGTGATATCCTTAGCCAGGCAAAGAACTGCCATAATCTCGGATGCTACGGTGATATCATAGCCATCCTCTCTCGGCATGCCGTTTGTCTTTCCGCCAAGTCCGTCTACGACATTACGCAGCTGACGATCGTTCATATCCACGCATCTTCTCCAAGTGATTTTTCTCGGGTCGATGTTCAGGGCGTTACCCTGGAAGATATGATTGTCAATCATAGCTGCCAGCAGATTATTAGCTGCACCGATAGCATGGAAGTCACCGGTGAAATGAAGGTTGATATCCTCCATCGGAACTACCTGTGCGTATCCGCCGCCTGCTGCTCCACCCTTTACACCGAATACCGGTCCAAGAGACGGCTCGCGAAGGGCTACCATAACCTTCTTGCCAATCTTCTGCATACCGTCTGCCAGACCTACGGATGTAGTGGTCTTTCCCTCTCCTGCAGGAGTCGGGTTGATGGCAGTTACCAGAATCAGCTTGCCGTTCTCAGCCGGTTTCTCCTTCAGCAGGTTGTAATCGATTTTTGCCTTGTATTTACCGTACTGCTCCAGATATTTGTCATCGATTCCGGCTTTTGCTGCGATCTCTGTAATCGGCAGCATCTCTGTTTCCTGTGCAATTTCAATGTCTGTTTTGAATCCCATTTGAAAGTTTCTCCTTTCGTGTCACTGCAGCTTTCGGTGCAGCTTATTGTTGAGTGGTTTCGTATTACCCCGTTTCTATGTTTTTTATTATAAGGACGATACTTCAAATCAGCAATCATACACCTTGTATTATCTTGATATTCTTTTCACAAACTCTTTATTCAACTAAAGCAACATGTGTTTTTTCCCTTAATTATCAGGTTTTATTCTTCTTTCGCTATGTTTACTATTATTTCTCTCTATAACTACAGTAAAAGCAATGTATTATTTCTATAAAGATATTGTAAACAATTTCGTATCTATCAGACACTATGTAGTAGTAATCAGAAATCTCTTCACTTTTCATAACAGGAAAGAATCCTGCTACGCAGGATACACTTTCCTAAAATCAAAGAGGAAGGAGCATGCGCACATGCGCATGCTCCTTCCTCTTATTTTCATTTATTCCCTTACCAGTACCTTTTCCACTTCAGCAATATACATGGTATGATAATCCTTCTGCGGATACCATTTCTCATCGCAGGTCTTATCGATAAAGCAGGCCGGATCGTAGTTCTGGGCATATAGCTTTCGGCATATCAAAACCGTATTTGCTTCACCAAAATACGGTGTATCCTCTGCATGCTCCACCGTCAGACCAGCTTTTGCCATCTTGTCCTCGTCGCGCCCGGAAACGGTTCCAAGATAGCTTAAGGTCTTCCGATACTCCTCATCGAGCACGGACAGAGAAAAGGTCTCTCCCGCATCTACGAACTCCTTCGTATAGCGCTGGGGACGAAGTACAATATAGGCCACATTCTTTCCCCACATAACACCCAGGCCACCCCAGGAGGCAGTCATAGTATTTACCTTGCCTTCCTTCTCAGCGGTGACCAAAAGCCACTCCTTGCCAATCATATGAAATACATTTTTATTCAGTTCCTCTGGTTTGATGCTCTTCATATCCGATACCTCCTGTCCAATCGTCTGGTTAGCGAATCTTATCCGGGAAGCCCACTTTTTTCTGCACCTTCCGCAGCGTCTTATTGGCTACATAGTCCGCCTTTTCTGTATTATTCTTGATGATAGAATCGATATAGGCCTTATCTTTGGTAAGGTCTGCGACCCGATCCTGGAGCGGCTTCAAGACAGAGATCACTGCCTCACCGACTGCCGGTTTAAACTCGCCGTAGCCCTTTCCGTCGAACTCCCGCTCTACTTCTTCCGGTGTCTTTCCGGTACATGCACAGTAGATGCTGATCAGATTCTTGATACCCGGCTGCTCATCGCGGTACCGGATCTGTCCATCAGAGTCTGTCACGGCGCGTTTGAATTTTCTCATAATGGTATCCGGATCATCCATCAGATAAATGCTGCCGTTGGGATTCTCATCAGACTTAGACATTTTCCTTCCCGGATCCTGCAGGCTCATGATCTTCGCACCAACTTTTCCGATATAAGCCTCCGGTACTGTGAAAACATCACCGTAGATGCCGTTAAAACGCTGGGCGATATCGCGGGTCAGCTCCAGATGCTGCATCTGATCGATGCCTACCGGAACTACATCCGCCTGATAAAGCAGAATATCTGCCGCCATCAGTACCGGGTAGGTAAAGAGACCTGCGTTAATGTTGTCTGCATGCTTCGCCGACTTATCCTTAAACTGGGTCATACGGCTCAGCTCACCCATATAGGTATAGCAGTTCAGAATCCATGCAAGCTCTGCATGAGCCGGTACATGGGACTGATAATAGATGCAATTTTTCTCCGGATCGATACCGGCTGCGATGAAAAGAATCAGAAGCTCTCTCGCATGCTTGCGAAGCTCTGCCGGATTCTGGCGAACTGTGATGGAATGCATATTGGCCACGCTGTAGAAGCACTCATATTCATCGCTCAATGTAATCCAATTTTTCAATGCTCCGAGATAATTACCCAGGGTCAGATTCCCCGTGGACTGCATTCCGCTGTATAATACTTTTTTGTCTCCTAACATATTGGATTCTCCTCTTTTCTTAAATTCTATGTAACTATTCAGAGCCATGCAAAACTGCGTTCTGTGAATGCTTGCATTCAAGCAGATAAGCAATTTTATATGGCGAATGGGGTTCTGAATAGTTACTATTCTGTATCACAAGTACAAAAGCATCCTTACTACCTGGAAATAAATCAAAAGGCTACTGGCGTCCACAATAGTTGTAATCAGCGGCGCCGCCATAATCGCAGGGTCAAGCTTCAGCTTTTCTGCCAGCATCGGCAGAACGCAGCCAATGATCTTGGCTAAAACGATGGCAAGCATCAAAGAAATCACCAGCACCAGGTTCATCGTCCATCTGCCCGGATATCGAAATACAAGGCACAGAAAGTTCACTGCAGCCAGTACCGCTCCGCAGAGAAGACCGACCCGGAATTCCTTCCAAACTACCCGCAGGACGTCCTTTAATTCAATCTCACCTACCGACATGCCTCGAATCACCATCGTACTGCTCTGGTTTCCGCAGTTTCCGCTCGTATCCATCAGCATCGGAACAAAGCTCAAAAGCAAGGGGAAGACCTCTATCGCATCCCTGTGCGCCATCAAAATCGAGCCGCTCAGAATCGAAGTAAACATCAAAACAATCAGCCAGGGAATTCTATTTTTTGCAATCTCGAAAATTCCTGTTCGAAGATAAGGCTTCTCGGAGGGCAGCATCGCCGCCATTTTCTCAAAATCCTCCGTAGCTTCCTGCTCCATGACCTCGACCACGTCATCGACGGTAACAATTCCGACCAGTCGATCCTCATGATCCACAACAGGCAAGCAGAGAAGGTCGTATTTATTGAAGGTTTCTACTACGTCTTCCTGATCCTCTGTCGTTACAGCATAGATAATATTCTCATCCATGATATCCTTAATGATGGTATTATAAGGATTCATCAGAAGATCCTTTACCGTAACTACACCCTGAAGGCAGCGCTTGCTGTCCGTCACAAAACAGGTGTAGATCGTCTCCTTGTCAACTCCGTTTTCCCGGATATAGGCGAAGGCCTGCTCGACGGTCATATTCCGCTTCAGGCCGATATATTCCGCTGTCATGATACTTCCGGCACTGTTCTCCGGATATTGTAAAAACTGATTGATCAGATTTCTGGTCTGAGGTGTCGCACTCTGAAGGACACGCTTCACCACGATAGCCGGCAGCTCCTCCAGCATATCTACAGCATCATCAACATAGAGATCCTCTATGATTTTTCCAAGCTCATAGTCTGTAATACTATTAATAATATGTTCCTGATCATCTACTTCCAGGAATGAAAATACATCCGCCGCCAGTTCCTTCGGCAGCATCCTGTATACAAGAACCTTTTTTTCAGCTTCCAGATCCTCGATAAATTCCGCAATATCGACCTCATTCATCTCTGACATCGTCTCACGGAGTTTTCGAAAATGCCTTTCTTCGAGAAGCTCGTAAAGCTCTTCCCGATCATAACTTCCGATTGCCATGCATCTGTACCTCCCACGTCACAGGCACGGCAACTACACCCCTACCAACGGGTAATGGCAGGTTTATCCTTAAAAGAATCCGTGTCTGTCTCTATTCTATTTTGTCTCAAGCTGCAACTTCGACTTCGCCCGTCCACGGACTCCTCACTTCCTTTTTTCGCATAAATTAGGCCTTCCGGCCTGCCACTCTTAATCATAACACCAAAGGGCAGTTACCGTCAACCGGCAACTGCCCTCAGCATGAAAATGGGAGTCGGATTATAAAACGGACTCTCCTTCTCTCTGTAAATACGGCTCCAAACCTCCGGATCCGTTACAATCTCCCTGCAGCCAAGACTCCCCAGCACTTCTCTGTCCCAGAGAGGTCGTCTCATTTCGTTGATCATCAGCTGTTTTTTGATTTTATCGCATTCTGCAAGCTGCCCGCAGCTCATATGATTGTGAGCATGCTCCGGCGGAAGGTCTTCAAGTTCTCCGAGCAAATCCTCCTTGCCATAGTCGCCGTCAAAATTCAACAATACACCGCCCGGTTTCAGCACGCGAAGCCATTCCTCATAAGCCTCTGCAGGATGAGGTAGGGTCCAGGTCAGATTCCGCGATACTATGATATCGAAGGTTCCGTCCGGGAAGTCCGGGTGCTCTGCATCCATCACTTCGAAATCTGCTGATACACCATGCTCCTTTGCAAGCATCCGTGCCTTTTCTATCATAGCCGGGGTCAGATCGATACCGGTGACCTGATGTCCCTTTTTTGCCAGAAGGATGGCAAAAAAGCCGCAGCCGGTTCCTACATCCAGGATTCGCAAATTCTCACCTTTAGGCAGGTTCTTTAGCAGCTCACCAAGCCACAAATCTGCCATTTCACTGTTTAGCTCCTCTTCACGAAGACGGGCGAAGTCTTCACTTCGCCCGGTCCAGTAAGAAGAAATTTCCTTCTTAATCTCTTCCATTTTATTTTACCGCCTTAATCATAAACATCGGTGTCGATGCATAATTCACTTTCTCTGTCTCGCTCCAGACTCTCTTCCATACCTGTTCATCGGAACAGACGCTCTGAAAACCAAGCCTCTGTAAAACCTTCATATCCCAGGCCGGCCGCATCACAGGGCTTAAAGGAACCTTTCTGGCAATCTCCTCCATTTCGTCGATATCCGTGCCGATGTAGTGATCCTCCATTGCCTGTTCTTCGACATGCTTCCGGTCTTCCTCATACTCCCGACGCTTCTTGGCATCAAAAAGGTGACCGTACCAATTTGCATCAAAATTCAGAAGCCGTCCACCGGGCTTCAATACCCGCTTCCACTCCTTATAGGCCTCATCCGGATTTTCCAGGTTCCAGGTCAGATTCCGGGATACTGCCACATCAAACTGATCGTTCGGAAGCTCCAGCTTCTGGGCATCCATACGCATCCATTGAATCTTATCCGCATAGCGGCCTGCGTTTTCCTTTGCCTTACAAAGCATCTCTTCCGTATAATCCACAGCCGTCACCTGATAACCTGCCTTTGCCAGAATAATGGCAAAAAAGCCGGGGCCGGTTCCGATATCCAGTACTTTGATGTCCTTCGGATCCCGGTGCGGAAATTCCGCTTCCAATGCCCGAAGCCAGCGGTTCTTCTGCTCGGTCGCCAGCTCCTCCTGATTTACCTGTGAGTACCCTTCCGCCCGGTTTGTCCAGTACTCTTCAATTCTCTCCAGCATCTGTCCCATATTATCCCTCTCCCGTTCATCACGCAGCTTTTTATCCCCGTCCAAGCTACGATTTTATTGACATTATTATAACAAGCCCCCGGAAGGCTCACAAGCCTCCCGGGGGGATAAAAGTTCTTTCTAATTCTTATCCAGGTCTACCGTAATCTCATAGTAGTCACATGGATGTGCGTTCAGGCCGCTCACATTCGCGCCCGATACGATGGACATTTTCAGATGTGATGCAAAAATAAAGGCATTGTCATCCAGCAGAACCTGAGACATTTTTACTGCCAGTTCTGCACGCTCCTCTGTGTCAAAGGTCCGGCTCATCTGCTGCTCCAGGGCTTCCAGTTCGTCGTTGTGGTAGCCGCCGCGGTTCTTCACGGAGCTATCCAGGCAATGCGTGGTAAAGAAGTACTCCGGATCTCCGGTAGGCGCTGTCACAAAAGCGCTGGCATAGATATCCCAGTCACCGCCCGCTACATAGTCCAGATGGCTGGCGGTGCAATTGACCTGCACATCGATACCCACTTCTTTCAAGGTAGCCTGTACGCTCTCCGCTAAAAGCGGCAGTTCCTGACGACTGGGATAGGTGAGCCAGCGGATGGTCAGCTTCTCGCCATCCTTGTCCACGTAGCCGTCTCCATCCGTATCACAAAATCCCGCCTCCGCGAGCAGCTTTTTCGCTGTCTCCGGATCATACTCCTGTGTCGTCACCTTATCATCCCCGAAGGCAAAACTAGAAGGAAAGGGTCCCACCGCAGCGCCGCCGTTTCCGTTCATCAATACGGATACAAAGCCTTCTTTGTCGATCGCGGAGGCAATCGCCTCCCGCACCTTCGCATCCTGTAGGGTTTCATTTTCCAGATTCAGCTGGGCGAAAAAGGTTCTTGACGTCTCCACCGATGAAATCTGATAAGCATCATTTTCAAACAGAGGCAGGCTGGAATAAGGTAGGCCGTAGGCTCCGTCCAGTTCGCCAGCCTGGAGAGCCATAGTCAGGGTATCGCCATCGCTGATGGTCTTCACATAAATGGTATCAAGCTTCGGGGTGCCGTTCCAGTAGGACTCATTTTTTACCAGGGTCAGACCTTTGTCCGTCTCCACGCTGGTTGCCTTATAGGGGCCGGTTCCGGACACATTGCCATCGGCGGTGACACCTGCCTCCATGTCAATCACGCAGCCGTAGGGATCGGACAGGTAGTTCATCAAAGCCGGCACCGGTTCTGTCGTATGAATGGTCAGCTTCTGACCTTCTGCTTCTATTTTCTCAATCTTTAGATCTCCTTTTGCTCGCTCATGAACTGCAATCAGATCCTCCAGACACTCTTTTACTGCCTCAGCGTCCATAGCACGGCCGCTTGTGAAGCTCACCCCCTCCCGCAGAGTGATTTCCCAGGTGGTATCGTCGACATGGGTATACTCTGTGGCCAGCCAGGGCTCCAGCTCCATATTATCAGAATAATGGAACAGGGTCTCACCGATACCGTAGCGGATGCAGGCCCAGCCGGAGTAACCGTTGTGAGGATTCACGTCAGACTCGTCATTTTCCGCATTGAAGGTGGTGTCACCGTAGGTGAATACTTTCTCACCGGCCGAAGTAGTCTCTTCGTTAGCTGCGCTGTTCTTTGTACTGTCGGATCCCCCGCACGCGGTCAGAAAAGTCACTGCGAGGCAGGTTATCCATATCGAAATTCCCAGTTTTTTACAGTTCTTTTTTGTTTTCATCCCGTTGTTCTCCCTTTTGTTTTCGCACTCCTAAATTACTTTTATGCACCCTCGGCAGCAGGCGCTTTGGGCTATGCTGAATCATCGCTATAATACAGACTCCACCAGCAGCTTTGTATACGCTTCCTTCGGGTCTCTTATGATCTGATCCGGAGTTCCTTCTTCCAGAATCTTTCCCTCATACATAACCAGCACCCGGTCACACATGCGCTGCACGAGAGCGAGATCATGGCTGATCAAAAGCATCGAAAGCCCCCGCTCTCGCTGTAGCCGCTTCAGAAGCTCCACGATCTGTGCCTGCACGGTCACATCCAGGGCGCTGGTGGCTTCATCACAGATAACAAGCTCTGGATTTACTGCTAGGGCTCTTGCGATGGCTGCCCGCTGGCACTGGCCGCCACTGACCTCATGGGGGAGACGGGTGGCATACTCCGGTTCCAGCTCCACATCTTTCAGAAGCTCTAGCATCCGTTTTCTCGCTTCTGCCTTACTCTTTCCCTGGTTTCGAAGTCCTTCCATGATGCCATCTCCCAGAGTTCGGCGCGGATCGAAGGATTCCGAAGCGGTCTGAAAGACCATCTGAACCTTGCTATAAAAGTGCTTTAGCTCACGGCCTTTCAAGCTCAGCACATCCTCAGCATCCAGCTCTATACAGCCGGACTCCGGTTTTAGAAGGCGGGTGAGCATCTTCACCGTAGTGCTCTTTCCGCAGCCGCTCTCTCCTACCAGTCCCAGACACTCTCCTCTTTGCATAGTAAAGGAGATCCCGTTTACGGCGGTAAACAAATCTTTTCCCTTATAGAATGTTTTCGTCAAATTCGTTACTTTTAAAATCTCTGTATGACCCATATAGTTTTCGATTGTATATCCCTATGTTTTACGGTTTTAGCCCCGATATTTCATCTCTGAATCCGGAGTACCGCGCCCAGCAGTTTCTTCGTATACTCATCCTGCGGATTTCCAGTGACCTCCGTTTTCGAGCCATACTCTACAATCCGTCCCTGATGCATCACCGCAATCCGATCAGCCATGCGTTCCACCACTCCCATATGATGGGTGACGATGACAATGCCGGTGCCAAGGTCTTCCCGAAGACGGAGCATTTCCTTTACAACCTCCGCCTGCACCGTCACATCCAGAGCACTTGTAGGCTCGTCTGCCAATAGAAGCTCCGGTCTCTGAATCATAGCCAGCATGATGCCCACCCTCTGATTCATGCCACCGGACAGCTCAAAGGGATAGCTTTTTAAGATACGTTTTCCGTCCTTCAGCTTCATTTTTTCAAAAAGCCTCAGTGCCCGCTCCTCCACTTCCGATCGGCTGGCCTTTTCATGCTGCGTCACACATTCATAGGTCTGCTGACCGATCGTGCGAATCGGGCTTAGCGAGGCAGCTGTATTCTGAAAGACCATAGCCATGGCCGGACCACGCAGACGTCGAAGCTCATCCGGACTCATTTTCAAAAGGCTGTTTCCTTTATAGGAAATGTTGCCACCCGTGATGGTTCCACCGCTTCCAAGAAGTCCCATGGCCGCTTTGAGCAAGGTGCTTTTCCCGCTGCCGGACTCGCCCACGATGCCAAGGATCTCGCCTTTGTCTACATGAAGGGACACGTCATGAACTACCGGAATATCGTTGTAGGCCACGCTGACACACTTCATTTTCAATAAAGTATTCATGCCCTCCTCCTCTTCTGCCTTGGATCCAGTGCATCCCGAACCGTATCTCCAAAAAGATTGAAAATCACTACGGTAAGAAAGATTGCGCAGCCGGGAGCCAGGATCACCCAGGGAGCCGTCTGCAGCAGGCTGCGGTCATTGCTCATCATGGAGCCCCACTCCGCGGTCGGCGGTGCAGCTCCTAGGCCTAGAAAGGACAAACCGGCAAGCTCCATCATCATGGTTCCCATATCCAGCACCGCCGTCACCAGCACCGTACCGGCAAGATTCGGAATCATATGCCGGATCATAAGCTGTATCAGGCTGCAGCCAGACAGCTTTGCCGCCGCCATATAGGGTGTATTTTTGAGCGTCAGAATCTGACTTCTTACCAGGCGTGCATATTTCGGCCAGGAAACAAAGGCCAGGGCAATCACTCCGTTTACCACACTGCCGCCCACCACGCATGCCACAGCCACTGCCAGCACCATGCCCGGAAAGGCCAGGAAAACATCTGAAATACGCATCAAAAGCGCATCAAAAGATCCGCCCAGGTAACCGCAGAGAATCCCGATAATCATGCCCACGGTCGTGATAACCACCACCAGAAGAAGGGCTGAAAAAATTGTTGTCTGGGAGCCTAAGATAACGCGGGAAAGCATATCCCTGCCATAGCGGTCGGTGCCAAGAAGATGCGTAGCACTTGGAGCCTGTAAGGCAGCAGACAAATCCTGTTCATAGGGATCGTAGGGTGTCAGATATTTCGCGAAGGCCGCTATAAAAAGTAAGATCACCACGAGAAATCCGAAAATCACCAGCTTTTCTCTTGTATGATTTTGCTTTCTCTTTCTCACGCGTCCTCACCTCCCAGGCGGATTCTCGGATCCAGGATATGGTAAATGAGATCGGTGGCCAGATTGATCAGTACATAGATGAGCGCCATCCAGATCACATAGGCCTGAATTACCGGATAGTCCCGCATGGCGATGGCATCCACAGCCATTTTGCCTACCCCATCCCACATGAAAATAGATTCCACGATGGCGGTTCCTCCAAGGAGAGAACCGATAGACATAGCCAGCAGCGTCACGATGGTCAGCATCGCGGATTTCAGAACACTAAAAATAAGAATCCGCTTTTCCTGCACACCGCGGGCTCTGGCGCCCTGCACATAATCCTGCTGCAGTTCCTCCAGGATCGTCGCGCGCACCTGTCTCGTGTACTTGGATGCCATAGCTAGCCCCAAGGTAAGGGTTGGCAAAATGATGCTTTTCCAGTCGCCTGTATTTCCCATAACGGGAAGGAGCTTCCATTTCAAGGAAAAGAAATATAAAAGAAGCAAGGCTACAAAAAAATTCGGCAGAGAATTTCCAAGAAAGCTAAAACTCCGAATCAGATAGTCCCAGATCGTATTTTGTTTTACGGCTGCCAGAATACCGAGTGGAACAGACACCAGTAGGGTCAGCAAAATACTGCTGAAAGCGAGAGTCAAAGTAGCCGGAAGCTTCTTCAAAAAGTTCTCCGCCACCGGCTGTCCCGACACATAGGACTTTCCCAGATCGCCCTTTCGGACATCTTGAAGCCAGCTTAGATATTGCTCCGGTAACGACTTATCCAGCCCTAAGTTTGCACGAAGATATGCTTTTTCTGTCTCCGACATGACGCTGCCCCGGTTGCTTTCCATGACGTCAATGGTGTCTGCTGAAGCGGTATGCATCAGCAGGAAGGCAAGCAAGGTAATCCCAAGTAAGATCGGGATCAGCTGGAGCAGGCGTTTTCCTGTATATTTTAACATTTTTCTCCTATCTCACAAAAAAGAATCGTGCCGCATTCCCGACACGATTCTTTTTGCTCGGTTTATAATTGGGATGTTTTTAGTGTAACAGGCTTCGTTGGTGGCCGCAAGCCTCCCTGGGGGTTGTTTTTTCAAAGACGGACGAAAGCGTCGAGAAAAAACTTTCCACGTTCGGGGACATTTAGCCCCTCCTTAGGAAAGTTTTTTCTCGACGCTTTCTGATCTGACTTTGACGGTTCTGTTTGGCATGTGGCTCATTTCTTGGGTTTTGCTGGGGTGTCACAGCCGCAGCCTCCGCCACAGCTGCAGCCTGCGCAGCCCATGCTGCAGGTGGTGCCGCAGGTTTTTTTGTTGTGTATCAGGGTTCTGATACATAAGGCTGCGATGATTACCACAATGGCTACTACTATGATGTCTGCCAACATCTCTATGCACCTTCTTTCATGCTGCCGATTCGATACATATTTCTCCGGTCAATGACACCGGCTTCTTCCAGGGTTTTGATCATACGGTATACAGTGGCGATTCCCACTGTCTGATCTTTTTCTCTTACCTGATAATAGATTTCCTTACAGCAGGAACAGTCATTTTCGAGAATTGTGCTGATAATCAGCTTTCTCTGTCTTGTAATTCGGAATCCCTGCTCCCGCAGGCGTCCTAGAATCATCTCCTGACTCATATGCTTCCATTCCTCTCCTGACATCATTCCACTACTTATTAAAGCACGTGGCAGAATCTTTGTCAATGCTATTTGTTTGTTATGACTAACTTTGGTTACAGTGTCAAAAGCCTAAATTTACTGGGATTCTTCGGCTGTTTATCTTGTTCTTCAATCAACAGAAGGGTCCTCACGGACCCTTCTGAAATTCACAACCTATACCAGCTTCTTTGCAAGCTCTCCGAGATTTTCCTGATCCTCATCGCCCGGCTCGTTGTTCGCAATGACGGTACCGACTACTTCTGCTCCGGCTTCTTTCATGCGCTCTTCCCATTTGCGCATCCATTCGCCATCGCCCCAGTCATAGGAGCCAAACAGTGCTACCTTCTTACCGGAAACCGATTTCTCCAGCTCTTCTACGAACGGCTCTACCTCTCCCTCGTCGAGCTCCTCGTCACCCATTGCGGATGCGCCCAGTGCGAAGACATCCTCGCCTGCCAAATCTGCCGGAGATACGGTAGACAGCTCACATACTTCTGCTTCGCCGCCTGCGTTCTTGATCTCCTCTCCCAGCATTTCAGCCATTCTCTCTGTGTTTCCTGTGCTGCTCCAATATACTACTTTCATGATGCTCCTCCTGTTTTTCCTTGCTTATTTTTTATAAAAAGCTGTTCCTGCAGCCTTCTATGCCTCTCAAATATCTTTCGTGTCCTATGCCACCGCCTGAGCCTGGCAGCATTCGCGGAAGCTTATGCCCTTTTCCAGCATCGTGGTCAATGCCATCTTTAGTTCATCGTAGAGCTGAAACAGAGCCCTTGCCTCCTCCACGTCTCCATATACCTTCCAGTAACCGCTTTCCAGTGCATTCTTTCCCTGATGTTTGATAAAGCCTTCGATATCCGTCAGGGGATATTCCAGAAACAGGCCGATTTCATGCGGAAATGCACTTCCCTGCTTCTGATAGCTTTCATACCGCTCGGCCAAGAGCTTCAGTTGTTCCTCGAGCTTCAGATCTCCATATCCATTTTTTCTAAGGAAGCTCTGGTGCTTGTCCCTTTGTAAATACTGCTCCAGCCGCTCCTTATCGTAGAAGAGGATGTGGCAATATTTTTTACAGCCGCAAAGCTTCACCCAGGAAATGCCGCTGTCTGCCATGACCTCAGGCAGAGCATCCAAAAGCTCTCTTCTCGCTGCCACCAGATTTGCTGCCTTCCTATGGCAAAATACCGGTGCGCAGTGGTATGCCAAAAGTTTTTCCAGCTCTTTTTTCGCACCCTCCATTAGCAATAGCTCCCGAGGATTTCTTCCAGTGCAGCCTGGCTGCTGGTATGACAGCGAACCACCTCGATGTTGTTTTTCTTCGCTTCCTCGAGGGCACATTTGACCATCTTATGGGAAACCGTATTGGTAAATAAAACAAACAAATCCGGTCTGCCTACCTGCTTTTTCAAATCACTGGTCATCTGCGTAAATACCTTTGCCTTACATTTATGTGCTTTGCAGATATCATGATACTGACGAACCATCCGGTCATGTCCTCCGATTATTACGATACTCATATGATGCCCTCTCTTTCCTGGTGTTCGTTGAATTATGCTTTAGTTAGCATCAGCTAACCCCTTGTCTTTGAAAAAGAATCCATTTTCAGGATTCCCGTAAACTTGTTTTTAAGTATTTTTAGTTAGTTTTATCTAACTCATGTGTTTATCCTATCATACTTATCTTGATAACGCAAGGGGTTAGTTGATACGAATTATCAATAAGCTATCATTTATGGCGTTTTATTGATAATTCGTACCAAAAAGAGCGTCTTTCCCACAGGAAAAACGCTCTTTTTTCTCATTTCATTCTATTATTAGATAGCCGGCGCATGCTCCAGCAGATATTTCTCTGCTTCTGCATTCCAAAGGCCATTGGTCTTCGCCACGATCTTTGCAAGCTCTGCAAACATCGGATCTTCCTTTCCCTTCTCCTCGAAGTCTGCGATAGCGGTCAAAGGCAGGGAGATGTGAGTGTAGATAAGCTTCTTACCTCCCGGTACCTTCGGCAGGTTCAGGGTGGTCTCTCTTGCCACGTTCAAGCCGCCGATATGGGTTACAAGAATAGCCGGATCCAACTTGCCCTGACCAATCATGGAGAGGCACTCCTTCATGTCATCCGTATTGCCGCCGGAGGTTCCCACTACATGGGTTCCTGCATAATGTACGTTATAGAAGTTAAACGGTGCAGAGAAAGCCGGGTTGGAGGGGCCTGCGAAGAAGTTCAGGCAGCCGTCCTGTGCCAGAATGCTGTCAGCCAGCTCTACGACCGGAGCGACCGGAGCGAATACCAGCACGTCGTTGAAGCCCTCACCGTCGGTAAAGTCCATCATAAACTTGTGGGCATCCTCTACCTTGCCTGTATTGGCATATACCAGCTTGATCCCCTTCTTGGCAGCCTCTTCCGGCGGAAGTACCTGAGCTGCACGAGCCAGTCTTGCATCGTCGATATCGGTTACAACAAGGAGGGACGGGCATCTGTCACAATGAGTGATATAATCGATCGCAGCCAGTCCCATCGGGCCTACGCCTGCGAGGATAGCCATCTTGCCACCCTCAACGATACCCATTTCATGCTCATATTTTCCTCTGGTAGAATGATACATCGCATGAAAGGTTCCTGCTACACAGGAGAGGGGCTCGGTTAAGGAGCCGCCGAAGAAGTTGTCGCTGTCAAAATGAAGCAGGCAGCCCATCTCCATAACCTCGTTCGGGATAATGATATAGGTCGCGTCACCGCCGATATACTCATAGGAATAACCCGGAGCTGCCAGGCTTCCCTTATAGTTCAGCGCCGGCTGGATGGAGAATTTCTCGCCTTCCTTGAACTCGTGCGCCCATTTGGATCCGACCTTTACAAGGTCGCCGCAGAACTCATGTCCGATGATAACCGGATGCTCCTTGATATTTTCCGGAACACGCTTGTGATCCTCGCCCTGCATCGCTGCCTTGTAGGAGGACATACAGATACTGTCAGATACGACTCTTGCCAGGATCTCATCTTCCTTGATCTCCGGAAGCTCATACTCATCCAGACGTAAATCTTCTTTTCCATAAAGTCTCAGTGCTTTTGCTTTCATCATTTTTCTCCTTATTTTTCACGCTCTATCAGTTTCCAGGTAGCATCTACCAAATGCTTAAATTGCGGATCCTCAAGCTGCTTGCAAATCATACTCTGACGGGAGGAATTTACGTCCTCACCGGAGATTTCTATCATGCCATAATCACGGCAAAGCTTCTGCAGTCTGCTCATCTGCTCCTTCGTATTTCTGGCCGGCATATAGGTGACACCATGTACGCCCTCTTCCTTCAGCATTTCGAAGAGCTCATCCAGAAAATCATCCTCGAACTTTGCTGCCTTCTTATCACCTGTGACTGAGTTTGTCACATCGCCAAGATATGGATAGCACAGAATCGCGCCCACCTCATCTGCCAGCTTTACCAGCTCTGCAAAGGGCATACACTCATCGGTAGCCGTTACATAGATCTTAGTTACCAGCTCTGCCTTCATAACACCCAGCAAATCGTAAATCAAATGCGGGTTCTCCGGATCAGAAAGCCGTGTCTTTGCAGTGTCATTTAAAGCGATTCCAAGCTCCTTCTCTACAAAGTCCGCGCAGCCGCCCTTCGGGGCTTTCTCCAAAATCTTCAGGCTTAAAGCGCAGAGCACATGGCGCTCGGTGATGGAGCCACCGTGCTCATATTGGGAAATCGGAACTACATCCCTGTCAAAATCCACCTCGATGCCGTAGGGCTTCATCAGCTCATTGATATTTACTACCATCTTGCGATTCCGCGCATTTCTCTTTTCGCGCAATGGAGCGAAGACCTCGTCGAGACGCGCAAAGCCCGCCTCCGGAATGCTGTGAATAGCCATATAACAGATACCGGCCTGATCCGGATTGTTCAGCTTCCGGCCTGCCATCTTCGTGTCAGATAGATCCACGCGGCATTCCATCCCGCAGGTGGTGCCAATGCCAGCGATTTTACCTGCTTTTCGGAATTCCACAGCTCCGGCAATGCTGTCGTGATCCATGATTCCGGCCGTCTGCAATCCCTCATCACGGGCACAGTATACCGCTGCCGTGGGGGAATATGGTGAAAACGAGTAGATCGTATGTATGTGATTGTTGGCAAATTGAGGCTTTACCTCCGGCTTTTCCTTCTCGCTGCCAAGCACAATCGCAAGGTTCGCGAGACGCTCCTCCGGTGTCGGCGCATTCAAAAGCTTTAAGACCTCCTGCCGTTCCACAAATTTATCCATAAGTTCCTCCTAGTTCAGCATGGTCTGACCACCGGTTACCGGGATCGCCTGACCTGTCTCAAACTCCTGCTCTACGGCATAGAACAGAGCCTTTGCCACATCCTTCGGGGTGCAGCCTCTGTGAATCGGAGACTTGGACAGATAATAATCCTTGACATCCTGTATGGTCTTCGCTCCCGGAACCTTACCTGCGTTCAGATACTGTACGAAAAGTCCTCTCTCCGGGTCAGACCACAGGGGACCGTCGTAGAAGTTGCCCGGGCAAATAGAATTTACTTTAATATTGGAGGCTACCAGCTCCAGGGCGAAGCTCTGGGTCAAGCCGATGCCGCCAAACTTACCTCCTGCGTAGGCGCTGTTGTTCTTAGAACCAACCAAACCGGACTTGGAGTTGATCTGAATGATATCAAACCACTTCTCCGGGTCTGCCTCATGCTGTGCCTTCATAATCGCAGACGCATACTTGGCAGCGTTAAAGTAGCCGATGTAATTCACCTTGGTTACGAATGCAAAGGCTGACGGCTCCATATCATCCAGGCTTCCGGCCTTCAGTACACCGGCATTGGATACGAAGATATCGATGCCGCCGAAATACTCTACCGCATCACAGACCATCTGCTCCATCGAAGCCGGATCCGATACATCTACCTTCAGGCCTACAGCGCGATCTCCAAATGCCTTAGCCGCTTCCTTTGCCTGGTCTACATTCAGATCAGCAAGTACTACGCTTGCACCCTCCTGATACATCTCGGTAGCGATTCCCAGACCAAAGCCCTGCGCTCCTCCGGTTACAACTGCAATCTTACCTGCCAGACGGCCTGTGGTCGCCGGACGGTTGTGGATGTTTTTCTTGGCATATTCCTTTGCTTCTGCCAGATTCATGATGAATTTCTCCTTTCTAATTTCGTGTTCCCTTTTATTTTTGTTTGTTTGTTCGTGTTTTATGGTTTTATTATAGCACCCTTTCAACATAAGTCAATACAAATATAAGTAATTCCAATATAAAAACAACATTTTTAGCCAAGAAGGAATCCTGTTACACAGGATTCTCCGCCTGCGGCGGGTCACCTAAGCGACATACTACCTCTCCGCCG
>CAVHYN010000024.1:0-7495 GCA_963640245.1 Bulleidia sp. | reverse complement strand
CCATATAAAATTTCAAAATCAGTCTTAGAAATGCAAGCATTTCACGTCTGATTTGTAAAATTTTGCATGGCTCTGAATAGTTACAAAGTAAGTTTTGGAGGAGAAAGATTATGGTAGGATTATTGATCACTGGCCACGGCCATTTTGCAACAGGACTGGGCTCCAGCCTGCGTCTGATTACCGGCAATACAGAGAATATCGAGTATGTAGATTTTGAGGCAGATCATTCCACAGAGACACTGGCGCACAATCTGAATCAGGCCCTGGATAAACTGAAAAATTGTGAGGGCGTACTGGTTCTTTCTGACCTGGCAGGCGGCTCACCGTTCAAGACAGCAGTCGAGTGCAAATTTGCACGCCCGGATCAGAAGATTGAGGTAATTGCCGGCTCCAACCTGCCGATGTTGATCGAAGGCTCCATGTCCATGGGTATTTACGACGATCCCCTGGATATGGCAGAGGCTCTGATTCCTACCGGAAAGGATTATATCATCCGGTTTGAACTGACGGAGCACAATGACGAAGCAGAAGAGGATGGTATCTAAGTATGAGCATTAACTGGGAAGTAATCGGATGGACATGTGTTACACTGGCTGTGATCATGGGCGTAATTGCCCTGGTGCTTGCCATTATTTCGGCAAGGAATGTCAGAAAGCGCCGTACAGAGCTGACGGAGGTTCACACGGAGCTGAAGATTGGCAGCCAGGTGATGTTTGCCGGCGGCATCTACGGCAAGGTTGTAGGAATTGAGGACGAGACAGTGAATGTCGAGGTGGCAAAGGGAACAGTCATCAAGATTTCCCGGTTTGCGATTCAGTCCCTGGAGAATTAAAAAAGGATCCTGCGTAAGCAGGATCCTTTTTTAATTGCTTTTAAAGATGCTCTTTGCATATTCGCTGGGAGCCATGTTGTATTTCTGGGTAAAGGCTCTGGAAAAATAATGGATCGAGTTAAAGCCGAGCATCAGCGCGATCTCACTGATGGTATACTTGTTTTCGCAGATCATCTGTCGTCCCTTTTCAAGCTTCAGCTCATTGATATATTTCTTCGGCGGCATATCCATATTTTCCTTAAACAGGATCTGCAGGGAAGAGCGGGACATCGAAAACTTCTGGCAAATCTCGGCAATGGTGACGGGCTCATAGATGGTTTCATCGATATAGGCGAGAATTTTTTCCAGCAGTGCATCCTCATAATGCTGTCTGGCCGTCGTGACCGGTTTTTCGGTCTTCTGGCCGATGAATTCCGATTGAAGCAGACGAATGATGGTCTCCTGGAGGAGGCAGAGCATCAGGCTATTCATATAGGGAATCTCGGAGGTGCTCTCTGCGACAAAGGTTTTGATCAAGGTATAGATTTTCTTATCATAGGTAAAAACCTTATTTAACAGGAGCTCATATTGATTGCTCTCCACATCGTAAACGACAGTCTCCATGTCGAAAATAATAGTGACATAGGAGCAGGAATGCCCGTCGGCAATATGCTGATTATGAAACTGTCCGGGACCGTAGAGCATCAGCTCCTTCTCCCGGATCGTATAATTCTTCCCGTCTACATCGGTAAGCAGCTCTCCGCGGTCGACATAGGTGAGCTCGAAATAATCGTGCGTCTCACCCTTGAAGCTATAACCGGAGTTCCGGATATTGTAGTAATATCCCAGGATCTCACTGATGCGGACTCGGGGCAGGATGCGGCGGAACATATAGGGAGAAGAAAGAACTTCTAGGGAATAGTTATAATTAGCAGCTGTAATCATCTTACAGGTAATGTTTGACGTGACAGCGATGAGATTCCAGTAGAGGCCTGGCTTCAGGCGGATGTTGCGGTGTACGGCAAATTCCTCCAGCTTGTCGGTATTTAAAGTCTCACCGACCACAAGGGCAGCCATTCCGCTTTGCAGTTCCAGACAAACTTCGCAGTCAAAGTGATAGAGCTGATTGAGGTTTCGTTTGGCGATCAGGTGTAAATCACGGCTGATCTGGCCGGATTTTTCCTGCGGTGCAGGACGCTCGTAGACAGAACCAAAGCGTTCAAATTCCAGACTGGATGTTTTTAATTGCATATTTTACCTCCACATACAGAGCCATTATAGCGTTTTTTAGGCAAAATGTCCAGAAAGCGGAGAAAAGAATCTAAAAAAAGAATAAACTTGATTAACAGAAACTAAAAACAACACGATTTCAACTAAAAACTACAAATACAAAATACAAAAAATGCCATATAATAAGAGCTACCTTGAAGGGGATTTTCGGGGTACATCATAACAAGGAGGGGATGAAAATGCCCAATATCGTTTTAACACGAATTGACAACCGTCTGGTACACGGACAGGTTGCCACACAGTGGTGTGGAACGATCGGTGCAAACCTGATCCTGGTGGCAAATGATGAAGTAGCAGGAAACAAGCTTCGTCAGGGTCTGATGGATATGGCAGCACCGGCTTACGCGTCCATGCGTTACTGGACAATCGAAAAGACCATCTCTACCATTCACAAGGCATCCGATAAGCAGCTGATTTTTATTGTATGTGAGAATCCGCAGGATGTATTGAAATTGGTAGAAGGCGGTGTGCCGATCAAAAAAGTAAATATCGGCAACATGCATATGGCAGACGGCAAGCGTCAGGTAGCAGGCTCTGTAGCTGTAGACGACGCAGATGTAGCTGCATTTGCAAAGCTTCGTGATCTGGGAGTGGAACTTGAGATTCGTCGTGTTCCGACCGAGTCCGCGGAGAACATCGAGAAGCTGTTTAAGTAAGAATCTTCTTATGAGGGGAAACAGCTTTACACTATTGGAAAGGAGATTGTATAAATCATGAGTTTTAATGCAATTCAGATTTTACTGGTTGCAGTATGGTCCTTCATCGTGGCCATCGACCAGTTCGACTTATTGGAATCTCTGTACCAGCCTATCGTAACCGGAGCAGTCATCGGAGCAATCCTTGGTGACCTGCAGACAGGACTTATCGTAGGTGGTACTTATCAGCTGATGACTATCGGTAACATGCCGGTCGGAGGAGCTCAGCCCCCCAACGCCGTAATCGGTGGTATCATGGCTACTGTATTCGCTATCTCTTCCGGTCTGGATACCAGCGCAGCAGTAGGTCTGGCTGTTCCCTTCGCTCTGATCGGACAGTACATGGTCACTCTTCTGTTCACCGTTATGTCTCCGCTGATGTCTACTGCAGACAAGATGGCTGAGAATGCAGATACCAAGGGTATCGTTCGCCTGAATTATATGGCAATGGGCGCTCTGGGACTTCTGTTCGCAGTTGTTTGCGTAGCCGGTCTGATTGGCGGAAGCGCACTTGGTGAGACTCTGACAGCTATTTCTGAGAAATATGCTTGGATCATGACTGGTCTTAGCACCGCTGGCGGAATGATGCGTTTCGTTGGTTTCGCTATTCTTCTTCGTATCATGCTTTCCAGCGACCTGTGGGGAATTTATTTCGCAGGCTTCGCACTTGCTACCATCATTGGCTATATCCCGGATCTGAGCGGTTCTGCTCTGCTTCTGATTGCCTTTGTAGGTATCGCAATTGCACTGTACGATTTCCAGACTCGCGTTGCTATTAAGCAGAACGCTGGAAATGGTGGAAACGGAGGTGAAGAGGATGGCATCTAATGCTACAACTTACAAGAATTTAACACCGGCTCAGCCGCTTGATAAGAAAACTCTGAATAAAATGGTTTGGCGTTCTCTGAACCTGCAGGCATCCTTCAACTATGAGAGAATGCAGGCAGCAGGATGGCTTTACTGTATCCTTCCGGGACTGGAGAAGATCCATACCGATAAGGATGACCTGTCAACTTCCATGCAGCACAACCTGGAGTTCTTCAATACTCATCCGTTCCTGGTAACATTCGTAATGGGTATTATCCTTTCCCTGGAGCAGCAGAAGGCTGATATCGGCACAATTCGTGCGGTACGTGTCGCTGCTATGGGACCCCTGGGTGGTATCGGAGATGCTATCTTCTGGTTCACACTGGTTCCGATTACTGCAGGTATTACTGCAAACATGGCAATCAACGGCTCTCTCGCAGGCCCGATCCTCTTCCTTCTGATCTTCAACATCGTTCAGATGGCAGTTCGTTTCTGGCTGATGAACTGGTCTTATGAGCTGGGTTCCAAGGCTATCGAGATCCTGACCTCCAACGCAAAAGAGTTTACACGTGCAGCTTCTATGCTGGGTGTATTCATCGTTGGTGCTCTGACCTCTAACTATGGCGGAACCACCGTATCTCTGACTATCGCGAACGGCGACAGCCCGATCGTAATCCAGGACATCCTGGATGGTGTACTTCCGAAGCTGATTCCGCTTGGAATTACCCTTGGCCTGTACTTCCTGATTAAGAAGAAAGGCTGGACACCGGTTGCTTGTATCGGTCTTCTGCTTGTAGTAGGTCTGCTTGGAGCACTTGTAGGCATCTTCTAAGCAATTGAGTAGTGGCTTATGCTTCTCGTACCGAGAGTGATATAGGCGACGGTTATGATAACCTGAAATCCCAGAAGGGGCGCTGTTTCCGACAGAAGTTGGTGAGCAGCGCCCTTTCCATCGCTGAAAACCGCGATAAGACAGGACTTTTTTTAAAAATTTGCATTGCTGAAAAAACAATTTTGTAGTATACTAAGCACGATCCTAAAAATATAGTAAAGTGAGGAGATAATCATGGCATTAGTTACAACAACAGAGATGTTTAAGAAAGCCTATGAAGGCGGATACGCTATCGGTGCTTTCAATGTAAACAACATGGAGATCGTACAGGCTATCACCGAGGCAGCCGGTGAGTTGAAGTCCCCGGTTATTCTTCAGGTTTCTGCAGGTGCAAGAAAGTATGCAAACGCTACTTATCTGAGAAAGCTGGTTGAGGCTGCAGTTATCGAGAACCCGGATATTCCGATCGCTCTGCATCTGGATCACGGCGCAGACTTCGAGATCTGCAAGTCCTGTATCGACGGCGGATTTACTTCCGTTATGATCGATGCTTCCAAGTATCCGTTCCAGGAGAACATCGAGATTACAAAGAAGGTCGTTGAGTATGCTCATGAGCGCGGCGTAGTTGTAGAGGCTGAGCTTGGTAAGCTGGCAGGTATCGAGGATGATGTAAAGGTTTCCGCTGAGGATTCTTCCTATACACAGCCGGAAGAGGTTGAGGAGTTCGTAAGCAAGACAGGAGTTGACTCTCTGGCTATCGCTATCGGAACCAGCCATGGTGCATTCAAGTTCAAGCCGGGCACAAAACCGCAGCTTCGTTTCGATATTCTTCATGAGATCGAGAAGAAGATTCCGGGATTCCCGATCGTTCTTCACGGTGCATCCAGCGTACCGCAGGAGTATGTAAAGATCATTAACGCAAACGGCGGAGCTCTGAAGGATGCTATCGGTGTTCCGGAAGATCAGCTGCGTGAAGCTGCAAGATCTGCAGTCTGCAAGATCAACATCGACTCTGACCTTCGTCTTGGCCTGACAGCAGGTATCCGCGAGGTTATGTTCGCACATCCGGACTACTTCGATCCGAGACAGTATCTGACAGTAGCTCGTCAGAACGTAAAGGACGTTGTAGCTCACAAGATCAAAGACGTACTGGGAAGCGAAGGAAAAGCTTGAGTCTAACGACAAAGCATATTCGCACCAGAAGAGACCGCAGAGATATCTGCGGTCTCTTTTTGTTCTGTAATAGGAAATTCCGAAGGGATCCCCTATTACAGAACAAACATTATCGCACTGCGGCGCTTTTCTTACACTCTAAAGTTTGCCGTAAGCGATAGGGATGATTTCAGACTTGTCAAGCAAGACGCAATACCATATAATATAGAAGAAACTGATTAAAAAATGTATGGTATGTGTGACTACAATACAGGAGGATGTAGGAATTGAATAGAGAAATGGTTATTGTTCTCGACTTTGGCGGCCAGTATAATCAGCTGGTAGCACGCCGCGTCAGAGAATGTAATGTATACTGTGAAATCTACTCTTACAAGACCGATATCGAGAAGATTAAAGCCATGAATCCCAAAGGAATCATCCTGACGGGAGGACCGAACAGCTGCTACGAGCCGGATTCGCCGACTTATACGGACGAGCTGTTCAAGCTTGGCGTTCCGGTCTTAGGTCTGTGCTATGGTGCTCAGCTGATGAGCCATGTACTCGGCGGCAAAGTAGAGCGTGCGGATGTGAGAGAGTATGGAAAAACTGAGGTGCTCATCGATAAGACAGAGTCTAAGGTATTTGAGGGTGTGAGCCCGAAAACGATCTGCTGGATGAGCCATTTTGATTACATCTCAAAGGTTGCACCCGGCTTCGAAATCACAGCCCACACTGCAGACTGCCCGGTAGCAGCCGCTGAAAATGAGGCTGAGAAGCTTTACGCAATTCAGTTCCACCCGGAGGTACTGCATACCGCCGAGGGCACAAAGATGATCAATAACTTTGTGAAGAATGTCTGCCAGTGTGCAGGCGACTGGAAGATGGATGCCTTTGTGGAGAATACCATCAAAGATATCCGTGCGAAGGTAGGCGATGGCCGCGTCCTGCTGGCTCTCTCCGGCGGTGTGGATTCCTCTGTAGCAGCCGGACTTCTGTCCAGAGCTATCGGAAAGCAGCTAACCTGTGTCTTTGTTGACCACGGTCTCCTTCGTAAGAATGAGGGCGATGAGGTTGAAAATATCTTCGGACCGAACGGTCAGTTTGACCTGAACTTCATCCGTGTAAATGCTCAGCAGCGTTACTATGACAAGATGGCAGGTGTTACGGAGCCCGAAGCAAAGCGTAAGATCATCGGCGAGGAATTCATCCGCATCTTCGAGGAAGAGGCAAAAAAAATCGGTGCTGTAGACTTCTTGGCACAGGGAACCATTTATCCGGATGTGGTAGAAAGCGGTCTTGGCGGAGAATCCGCAGTCATTAAATCCCACCACAACGTGGGCGGCCTTCCGGATTTCGTAGATTTCAAGGAAATTATCGAGCCGCTCCGCGACCTGTTTAAGGACGAGGTTCGCAAAGCTGGCTTGGAGCTTGGCCTACCGGAGAGCCTGGTCTTCCGTCAGCCTTTCCCGGGTCCGGGACTTGGCATTCGTATCATCGGCGAGGTCAATGCAGATAAGGTTCGCATTGTCCAGGATGCCGACTACATCTACCGCGACGAGGTAGACAAGGCCGCAGCTGCTTATAAGAAAGAGCACGGCGAGGATCCGAAGTGGCTGCCGAACCAGTACTTCGCAGCCCTGACCAATATGCGTTCTGTGGGCGTCATGGGTGACGAGAGAACCTACGACTATGCTGTGGCATTGAGAGCAGTCAACACCATTGACTTTATGACCGCCGAAGCAGCCGAGATTCCGTTTGCAGTGCTGCAGAGTGTCATGAGCAGAATTATCAATGAGGTGCGGGGAGTCAATCGAGTATTTTATGATTTGACGAGCAAGCCGCCCGGAACGATCGAGTTTGAGTAGCGGACAAAATTGCGAAAAAGCCCATAAATAAAGGCTTTGTGGG
>CAVHYN010000023.1:0-18954 GCA_963640245.1 Bulleidia sp. | reverse complement strand
CATCTTGTGGATAACTCAAAATCAGCCACAAGATATATAAAATCAGCCGGGAAAACGAAATTTAGCCGCAAATTGCTTGACTTTATGGGATTTTATGAATATAATTGAAATGATATTTTGTAGATAGGAGGTGTAGGCACCCATGAAAATGACATTTCAACCGAAGAAAAGATCCCGTTCAAAGGTTCACGGATTTAGAGCTAGAATGAGCACTCCTGGCGGAAGAAAGGTATTAGCTGCCAGAAGATTAAAGGGAAGAAAGAAATTATCCGCATAGGCCGCATATATGTGGCCTTTTTTTCTCTTTAAGTTTTGGAGAATTTTGGAGAGTGTATGAAATATCCGCATTCAGAATCTTTGAAAAAAAACCGGGATTTTCAGCTTATATATAAGGAAGGAAAATCCCGTGCCAACCGTTACCTGGTACTTTATGTAAAGGAAAACGGCCTGGAAAAGAATCGTCTCGGTGTTTCTGTCAGCAAAAAGGTAGGAAACAGTATCGTGCGGCACAGAATCACCAGATTGATTCGGGAGAGTTACAGACTACAGGAAGACTTGTTCAATAGTGGTTTGGACATGGTAGTCATCGCAAGGGTCAGCGCCAAGGATAAGAGCATGAAAGAGATTGAGAGCGCGCTGCTCCACTTGGGAAAGCTTCATGGAGTTTTAAAAACAGAATGAAAATTGTATTGATCAGATTGATTCAATTTTATCAGAAATATCTATCGCCGATGAAACGTACTAAGTGCCCTTATTATCCAAGCTGTTCGCAGTATGGTCTGGAGGCTATTCAGAAATACGGAGCTTTCAAAGGAAGCATTCTTGCTGCCTGGAGAATTTTAAGATGCAACCCGTTTTCCAGTGGTGGATATGATCCCGTACCATAACGAAGGAGGATTTATTCATTGACAGGTTTGTTTTTGACCCGGAATTCGACGCCGATCCTGAGTCAGTTTGCAGCGATTCTGGGATGGCTGATTGAGCGTATTTTTGATCTATTATATTCGATGGGAACCCCCAGTGTGGGACTAGCCATCATTTTATTTACCATCGTGGTTTATACACTGATGATTCCTCTGACCTACAAGCAGCAAAAGTTTGCAAGGGTGTCGGTTCGGATGAATCCGGAGATTCAGGCGATTCAGAAAAAATATCAGGGCAAGCAGGATCAGGTATCCATGGTAAAGATGCAGGATGAGATGAAGGCCGTCTATGCAAAGTATGGTACCTCTCAGACCGGAAGCTGCCTGCCTCTTTTGATTCAGCTGCCGGTACTTCTGGCTGTATACCGAGTGGTATATGCGATTCCGGCTTATGTAGATAAGGTAAAGGCTGCTTATTATCCGTTGGTTACTGAGCTTCTTAATAGTAAGGGAGCCGAGGATGTGATCATGGGACTGAAGAGTGCGTCCCAGTTTAAAAAGCAGGGCTTTACTGAGAATACCATCATCGACGTACTGAACAAGGCGTCTACATCAGAATGGGACAGCGTAGCATCCGCATTTCCGGATTTGAGCTCTGTTATTGACACTGCCCGCAATACCTTGGACAGTTTCAACAATTTCTTTGGATTGAATATCGCAAATTCCCCCTGGTACAGTGCAAAGCAGTATCTGGGTGAGCATAACTGGCTGTTTTTGATCGCTGCTATCGCGATTCCGGTACTGGCAGGTCTGACCCAGTGGGTAAGCGTTCGTCTGATGCCCCAGGCTGCAGCAAATGCGAATGGAAATGATTCCAACAATGAAATGATGCAGTCTATGAAGGCTGTGAACAATTTTATGCCGCTGATGTCCGTTTATTTCTGTGCAGTTCTGCCGGTAGGTGTAGGTCTGTACTGGGTAATGAGCGGTGTGGTTCGTATGATTCAGCAGCTTGTTATCAACAAGTATCTGTCTAAGATGGATATCGACGAAGAGATCAAGAAAAATATCGAAAAATATAACCGCAAGCGAGAGAAGGACGGACTTCCGCCTGAGAAGCTGAACAATGTGGCGAGAACCAGTGCCAAGGCTGTCAGTAAAAAGCCGGAGCTGAGTGCTTCTGAACGTGCGAAACAGATCCAGGATTCTACCGAGTTTTATAAGAATAGTGAGGCAAAGCCCGGAAGTCTGGCTGCCAAGGCGAGAATGGTAGAGAAGTTTGACGAGAAGAACAAAAAGAAGTAGTACACGGGGGTGTTTAATATGGAGAGTATTGAGGTTTCTGCAAAAACAGTAGAGGATGCGGTTCTGGAAGCTGCTATCAAGCTGGGAACCACAAGGGACAAGATTGATTATGAAGTCATCACACAGCCCACATCCGGATTTCTCGGTATCGGAGCAAAAAAGGCTGTAATCCGTGCGCATCAGATCTCGGATGCGGAAGTAGAGGCAAAGCAGAAGGCTGAGAAAGAGATGGAAAAGCTCCTGAAGCGTGTCAACGAGAAAAAGCCGGAAGAACCGGTGAAAAAGCCGGAGGCTCCGAGAAAAGAAGAAAAAGCTCCGGAGATAAAGAAAACAGCTGAAATAAAGAAGGAAGCGCCAAAACCGAAAAAAGAAGATAAAAAGGAAGAAGTACCGGCTGTAAAGTCCGAAAAACCTGAGAAACCGGCTGCTCCAGTAGATACTGCTCCGGTTGAGAAGTTTTTGAAGGATGTTTTCCATGCCATGGGTATGGAAGTGACAGTAGCTATCACCCAGAATCCCAAGGACAGGGAGATGAATATTACCCTGGATGGTGCAGACATGGGTGTGCTGATCGGAAAAAGAGGACAGACATTGGACTCTCTCCAGTATCTTACCAGCCTTGTGGTAAATAAGAATGCAGGCGATTATATCCGTGTCAAGGTTGATACAGAGAATTATCGTGAACGCAGAAAGGCTACACTTGAAAATCTGGCAAGAAACATTGCTCAGAAGGTAAAGCGTTCGGGTAAGCAGGTTTCTCTGGAGCCTATGAATCCTTATGAGAGAAGGGTCATTCATTCCGCCCTGCAGAATGATAAGTTTGTATGCACCCACAGCGAGGGCGAAGAGCCCTACCGCCGCGTAGTTGTCACCTTAAAGGAAGGTGTCAAAGTGGAAAATTATGGAAACAGAAATCGGGGACGTTATAACCGAAATTATAATCGGAAGAAGGAGCGCTAAGGCGTTCCTTTTTCTCTAAGCAGAGGTAATTGGTTAATGGAATTTAAGGATACAATCGCAGCCTGCGCTACTGCTATGGGAAGTGCCGGAATCGGAATCATTCGAATCAGCGGATCAAAGACCTTCCAAATACTGGAAAATGTATTTCGGCCAAAGAATCAGAATAAGAAAATGAGTGAGCAGCCTGGATATACGGTTCATTATGGATGGGCAGTTTCGGAGGGCCAGGTATTGGATGAGGTACTGGTTCTTTTGATGCGTTCCCCACACAGCTATACCACAGAGGATACCGCAGAGATTCATTGCCATGGTGGACGGCTGGTGATGCAGAAAATTCTGGAGACAGTTCTGACACATGGAGCCAGGGCTGCAGAGCCCGGAGAATTTACGAAACGAGCCTTTTTAAATGGAAGAATCGATCTGTCGCAGGCAGAAGCTGTGATGGATCTGATTCAGTCAAAAAATGAAATGGCTTTGAAGTCTTCTCTGGCTCAACTGAAAGGAAATGTGCGTCGGGAGATTGAAAACCTACGATCCCGGATTCTTTACGAGACTGCCTTTGTTGAGGCGGCTTTGGATGATCCGGAGCATATCAGTCTGGATGGATATCGGGAAGAATTGCTGATGAAGGTTCGTTCGATTTATGAAGAGGTGGATGGTCTTTTATCAAGTTCGGAGAATGGACGAATGCTAAAGGAAGGAATCAAGACGGTAATTCTTGGAAAACCAAATGCCGGAAAATCCTCTCTTTTAAATATCCTTCTCGGAGAAGAGAGAGCCATTGTCACAGAAATTGCCGGGACGACGAGGGATGTTTTGGAAGAACAGCTGCAGCTAGGCGAGATCTCTTTACAGCTTCTCGATACGGCTGGAATTCGCTTTACCGAGGATGTCGTAGAACAAATCGGTGTCGAACGTGCAAGAAAGCAGGCGGAGGATGCGGATTTGATCCTATATGTGGCTGACAGCTCTCGTATGCTGGACGAAAGTGATGAAGAGATCCTGAATCTTCTTGATGAAAAGAAAGCGATTGTGCTTTTAAATAAGTCGGATCTGGAGACGGTGATTACGCCGGAAAAGATGCGTGAAATGACAAGCCATCCTATCTTAAGTATTTCTGCGAAAGAAGGGGCAGGAATTCATGAACTGGAAGAAAAAATCAAGGAGCTTTTCTTTCAGGGAGAGGTGAATTTCAATGATGAGGTTTTAATCACGAATCTTCGCCAAAAACAGGCCTTACTGGATGCAAAGACGAGTCTTACCATGGTGATTCAGAGTATCGAAGATGGTATGCCGGAGGATTTCTTTACGATTGATTTGCAGGATGCTTATCGCTCTTTGGGAAGTATCATTGGAGAAGAAATCTCCGATGATCTGGCAAATGAAATATTTGGAAAATTTTGTATGGGAAAGTAACAGGTGAGTAATATGAATCAGAATTATCAGGAAACTTGCCAGGTGGTTGTAGTGGGTGCAGGACATGCTGGCTGTGAAGCGGCTCTGGCTTGTGCCAGAATGGGACTAGAGACGGTTTTATTTACAGTAAGTGTAGACAGCATTGCCTTGATGCCCTGTAATCCAAATATAGGCGGAAGTTCAAAGGGACATTTGGTTCGGGAGATCGATGCGCTTGGCGGTGAAATGGGAAAGAATATCGACAAGACCTTTCTTCAGTCAAAGATGCTGAACGTATCGAAGGGACCGGCGGTTCATTCTCTGAGAGCTCAGGCAGATAAAGCAGAATACAGCCGAAGTATGCGAAGGGTGCTGGAGAATACGGATCATCTGTCAATTTGCCAGGCAGAGGTAGCTGAGATCCTGGCAGAGGGTGGTGTGGTCAAGGGTATAAAGACAACCTCCGGAGCTGTCTATCATTCCCAGGCGGTTGTACTTTGCACCGGAACTTATCTGCGGGCACGCTGTATTTATGGAAATGTCAGCAATGCGACCGGACCAAACGGACTACAGGCTGCTACGCACCTGACAGATTCCTTAAAAAGGCTTGGAATTTCTATGTATCGTTTTAAAACCGGTACTCCGGCCAGAATGGATAAGAGAACTATCGATTTTTCGAAGATGCAGGAACAGTTCGGTGATGAAAGAATCGTTCCGTTTTCTTTCACAACGGATCCGGAGACGATCCAGAAACCACAGGTATCCTGTTGGCTTACTTATACGAATGAAGAAACGCATCAGATTATACGAGATAACCTCGATCGCTCTCCTCTTTATTCCGGTATGATCGAAGGAACCGGACCACGCTATTGCCCATCGATCGAGGATAAAGTGGTTCGATTTGCGGATAAGAATCGTCATCAGGTATTTCTGGAGCCGGAAGGATTGTATACAAACGAGATGTATGTCGGTGGTATGTCAAGCTCTCTGCCGGAGGATGTTCAGCATGCGATGTATGCCACGGTACCGGGACTGGAACATGCTAAAATTGTAAGAAATGCTTATGCCATTGAGTATGACTGTATCGATGCGAGACAGCTCTATCCTACTTTGGAATTTAAAAAGATTCATGGTCTCTTCAGTGGAGGACAGTTTAACGGAAGCTCCGGGTATGAGGAGGCTGCTGCTCAGGGTCTCATTGCAGGAATCAATGCGGCAAGAAGTATCCTTGGCAAGGAACCTTTGATTTTGGATCGCTCGCAGGCATATATCGGAGTATTGATTGATGATCTGGTAACGAAAGAAAACCGGGAGCCATATCGAATGATGACATCCCGGGCCGAATATCGTCTTCTTTTGCGCCAGGATAATGCAGATCTGCGGTTGACTAAGATTGGATATGATATGGGACTGATTTCGGAGGAGCAATATCAGAATTTATTGGAGAAAGAGCGACAGATCGAAGAAGAAGTGAAACGTATCGAACATGTATTCGTAGGAACATCGGATCAAGTTCAGAAACTTCTGGAGGAGCACGAAAGTACTCCTTTGACTTCTGGAATTTCTCTTGCGGAACTAATCAAGCGGCCCGAGCTTAGTTATGATACTGTCGCATCCCTGGATCCCAAAAGGCCTAGTCTTATGAGAGGAGTAACGGAGCAGGTTAACATTCATTTGAAATACGATGGTTATATTCAAAGACAGCTGCGTCAGGTAGAACAATTCAAAAAACTCGAAAATAAGAGAATTCCGGAAAATATGGACTATGAAGAAGTTCCAAGCCTTCGTACCGAAGCAAGACAGAAATTGACAGCTGTGAAGCCGATTTCTATCGGTCAGGCCTCGAGAATCTCTGGCGTGTCTCCTGCGGATATTTCTGTCCTTTTAGTTTGGTTGGAGCATAAGAAGGCTTAGTGGTTACTATTTGGGTAGTGAACAGTTATGCTTAGATGATATTAAAGGTATAAGGATGATGGATAAGAAAGCTTTTATTCAAAATGAATTTTCAAAAATTAAAATTAACCTAACTGAAAATCAGGCTATGCAGTTTGAACAGTATTATGAAATGCTAGTTAAAAAGAACGAGGTTATGAATCTCACTGCTATCACTGATTTTGAGGAAGTGGTCCAAAAGCACTTTATTGACAGTGTCATGATCAAAGAACTTCGGGAACCAAAAGCGGGTGAAAAATGGATCGACGTCGGAACCGGAGCCGGATTTCCGGGTCTTCCTTTAAAAATCGTATATCCGGATCTTAAGATTACTCTTTTGGATTCTTTAAATAAAAGAGTGAAATTTTTGCAGGAAGCTGCAGATTTTCTTGAGTTGAAGGATGTAGAGGCCTTGCATGGCCGGGCCGAGGAATATGCAAAGAAGGGTGAGTATCGAGAACAATACGATTGCTGTGTGTCCAGGGCTGTTGCTAACCTGGCTTCGCTTTCGGAATATTGTCTTCCTTTTGTAAAGGTTGGAGGATGCTTTGTTCCCTATAAGTCCGGGAAGATTCTGGAGGAGATTGAACAAGCAGGGAAGGCTGTAGAAATTCTTGGCGGGAAGATTTCTACTAAGAAGGAATTTCATCTGCCTGAATCGGATATGTATCGATGTTTGCTTTATATCGAAAAGGTTAAGAATACCGCTAAGAAATATCCGAGGAAGGCGGGAACGCCTACGAAGGAACCTTTACATTAATAGAATGAAATCAAATTTATGTACGGAACGAAAGATACCCTGGGTTCCCATGCAATGCGATTTTTCGGCATTTTATACACTCGGCTTATTCGCACCCGACCGCCAAACTCGACCCTAACGGGTCTCAAACAGTGGCTCTTTCGGGTGCTGCCAGAGTGTATAAAATGCACGAAAAATATGCAAACGCATGGGAACCCAGGGTATCTTTCGTTCCTGAACAGTTACATTTTTTGGTTTTGTACGAATGACGCTATGGTATTTAATAGAAAGCTATGCTATAATTAAAAAATTGAGTAACTATTCAGAGCCATGCAAAACTGCGTTCTGCGAATGCTTGCATTCAGGCAGATAAGCAGTTTTATATGGCGAGGTAACCACATGAGCAAAACTAAAGCCTCGTAGAGGCGATTTTGCGAATGGGGTTCTGAATAGTTACAAAATTGAATGCAAATAAATGTTTCACGTGAAACATGAGTTGTGAGTACCATAATTATAAAGGAGAAAATATGGGAAGAATTATTGCAGTGGCAAATCAAAAGGGTGGTGTTGGTAAAACGACGACCTCAATTAACCTTTCTGCTGCGTTGGCGGAGAAGAACAAGAAGGTTCTCCTCATCGATATTGACCCACAGGGAAATGCAACCAGTGGTGTTGGTGTCGATAAAAACCATGTGAATACTACAATTTATGATTTGATTCTAGGAGAGAAGGACATCGACGAGTGTATCGTATACACGGAATTTGAAAATCTTCATTTGATTCCATCAAATGTTGACCTCGCTGCAGCTGAGATTGAACTGATTGGAATCAACGAAAAGGAATTTATCATTAAAAAGGCAGTAGATGCGATTCGGGATCGATATGATTTTATTGTACTGGATTGTCCGCCATCTTTGAATTTATTAACTATCAATGCCATGACAACTGCAGATACGGTTTTAGTTCCGATTCAGTGTGAATATTATGCATTGGAAGGATTAAGCCAATTGATTCATACCATCAATCTGGTAAGGGAGCGTTTGAATCCTTATTTGGATATCGAGGGAATTGTTTTCACTATGTTTGATGCGAGAACGAATCTATCCCTGCAAGTTGTGGAGAATGTTCGTGCAAATGTGAAGCAGAAGGTTTATAGTACGATTATTCCAAGAAATGTACGTCTGGCAGAGGCGCCGAGCCATGGTTTTCCAATCACAGCATATGATCCGAAATCCACAGGTGCGGAAAGCTATCGTGCCCTGGCAGATGAGGTCATCAATCGACCGGAAGAATAAAGATGAGGTGAATGTATGGCAGCGAGAAAAGGAGGCCTTGGAAAAGGCCTGGATAGTCTGATTCCTGAAACCATCAAGCCGATATCACAGGAAAAGACGAAGGTAGTAGAAAAAATTGTCGAAAAGCCAGTGGAACAAAAGGTGAAAATTTCAAAGATTGGTCCAAGAGAGGATCAGCCAAGAAAACAATTTGACGAGGACTCTCTGACAGAACTTGCGGAATCTATCAAGCAATTTGGAATTATTCAGCCACTGGTAGTGCAGGAAAAGAATGGATTTTATGAAATCATTGCGGGCGAAAGAAGATGGCGCGCTGCAAAGATGGCGGGACTTAAGGAAGTGCCGGTTATCGTAAAAGAATATAGCGACCTTGAAATTATGGAAATTTCTTTGATCGAAAATATTCAAAGAGAAAACTTAAATCCCATCGAGGAAGCACTCGCTTATAAAAAATTACTGGATGAATTTCATCTGAAACAGGATGAGGTGGCGGAGCGTGTATCCAAGAGCCGCGCAGCGGTGACAAATTCCATGCGTCTCTTAAAGCTGGATGAGAGGGTACAGCAGATGCTGGTAGACGATATGTTGAGTACCGGACATGCGAGAGCATTGCTTGCCATTGAGGATCCAGAAGAACAGGTGCAGGCAGCAACAAAGGTATTTGATGAGAAACTCAGCGTTCGGGAAGTCGAAAAGCTGGTAAAGCAAATGCAGGAGAAAAAGCCGGAGAAAAAGAAGGAAGAGCCGGCAGATGAATTTGTCTATCAGGATCTCGAAGAGAAGATGAAGGTTGCCATGGGAACAAAGGTTTCGATCAAGCAGAAGGCTAAGGGAAAAGGAAAAATAGAGATTGAGTACTATTCCAAAGAGGATCTGGAACGACTTTTTGAACTATTGACAGCAAAATGATAACCAGAGAGAGGAAAAAAGGATGAGTCCGATTTTAGAATATGTCTATACGTCAACAGGAATCGATACAGCCTACATTCTGGCCGGTATGCTGCTTTTCATCGTTGTTCTGCTGATTATTACAATTATAACGTTATGTAAACTAAATAAGCTGCGTCGAAAGCTTGACCGGTATATGCGGGGAAAGGATGCAGAAAGCCTGGAGGAAACGATTCTTTCCTGTATGGAAAAGGCGGAAAAGGTAGACCAGATGAATCAGATTTTGCGTGAGGATATCATAGGACTTCGCAAAAATCAGAAGATCACCTTCCAAAAGATGGGTATGATTCGTTATAATGCCTTTCGCGAAATGAGCGGTGATTTAAGCTATGCTCTGGCACTGCTTGATCAGGAAGAAAACGGATTTTTGATCAATTCGGTTTACAGCCGTGAAGGCGGATATTCCTATATCAAAGAGATTAAAAATGGAGAAAGCGAGATTTTGCTTTCCGAAGATGAGCAGAAAGCCCTGGAAAAAGCAAAGGGCAAGGCTTGAAAAATAGAGTCGGTTATTATATGATGTATGAGGTAACTATTAACCACAGTCAGAAGCACTTGGTGCTGAGGGTGTGTGAAAGTGATTTGAGAGTGCAAAACTGAGCAGAACAAAGGAGAAAAGAAATGCTTGATATAAAATTTTTAAGAGAGAATCCGGAAATCGTAAAACAGAATATTCGCAACAAATTCCAGGATCAGAAGCTGGAACTGGTAGACGAGGTCATTGCCCTCGATGCTGAGAAAAGAGCGACACAGCAGGAAGCGGATAACCTTCGTGCAGAGCGTAATAAGCTTTCCAAGCAGATCGGTGCCTTGATGGGACAGGGAAAGAAGGAAGAAGCTGAGGAAGTTAAGAAAAAGGTAGCCGCTGAGGCTGACCGTCTGGCTGAGCTTTCCGAGAAGGAAAAAGAACTGGATGAAAAGATTCTGAAAGACATGATGACCATTCCGAACATCATCGATCCTTCTGTACCGATCGGTAAAGACGACAGCGAAAATGTAGAGGTTCAGCGTTATGGCGAGCCGGTGGTGCCGGATTTTGAAATTCCGTATCACACGGAGATTATGGAGCGTTTCAATGGTATTGACCTGGATAGCGCAAGAAAGGTAGCCGGAAATGGTTTCTACTATCTGATGGGCGATATCGCAAGACTGCATTCCGCTGTTCTGGCTTATGCTCGTGATTTTATGATTGGCAGGGGTTTTACTTACTGTGTACCGCCCTTCATGATCCGCAGCAATGTCGTAACCGGCGTTATGAGCTTTGCAGAGATGGATGCCATGATGTACAAGATCGAAGGAGAAGATCTCTATCTCATCGGTACCAGTGAGCATTCAATGATCGGAAAATTTATCGACAGCATTCTTCAGAAGGATGAGCTGCCCAAGACTCTGACCAGCTACTCTCCGTGCTTCCGTAAGGAGAAGGGCGCACATGGCCTGGAGGAAAGAGGCGTATATCGTATTCACCAGTTTGAAAAGCAGGAAATGATCGTAGTCTGCGAACCGGAAGAAAGTAAGATGTGGTTTGATCGCCTGTGGCAGAATACCGTAGATCTCTTCCGCTCCATGGATATTCCGGTACGTACGCTGGAATGCTGCTCCGGTGATCTGGCAGATCTGAAGGTAAAATCTGTAGACGTAGAAGCATGGTCTCCGCGTCAGAAGAAATATTTCGAGGTAGGAAGCTGCTCCAACCTTGGCGATGCGCAGGCGCGTCGTTTGAAGATCCGTATCAACGGGGAAAAAGGAAAGTATTTTGCTCATACCCTGAATAATACCGTAGTGGCACCGCCGCGTATGCTGATTGCATTTTTGGAGAATAATCTGCAGGCAGACGGAAGCGTTCGTATTCCCGAGGCGCTGCAGCCGTATATGGGCGGTATGAAGGAAATCCGCTAAAGAGCAGGAAAATAGAAAGGTCAAAGGAGGTGACGACAGTGCATGAATATCTGCGAGCGATCGGCTTTAGCAAGATCAGAACGAAGGAAGAACTGAATCGACTTTTGAAAATTTCCGAGGAGAGTTATCAGTACGAGCGAACCTCAGGGGAAAGTGGTGGAATCGACTTTTCAGAGAGAAGAAAGGAATTTGCACCGGGCATGGGAATCATGATTCGGGGCGAGTACGACCAAAGGGGAAACTATCAGAGCGATTATTATATACCTTATTTTCAAGGAAAACAGGAAAAATTCTATGACAATATCACGATCGAACGGCATGCGGAAAAGGAATCCTATGCCGGGGTCATCGATGATATCGCCATGGGCGTAACCATCATTTTTTATATTCAGAACGTAGCGGACTATCTTTGCGAGCGCCGGCGTGGTCATTTTTCATCCTGCACGGTCACCTTGAAGTTCTCCGGCCTGTCCAAAGCGGGAAAGATTTTGCTTCCGGTAGCAAAGACCTTGACCCCGGAGGAGAATACAAAGGCCATCCTGCAGAGAACGAAGCTGATCAAGGCAGCTCGGGAGGGCGACGAGGAAGCCATCGAGAACCTTACCATTGAGGATATGGATATGTATTCGATGATATCCAGACGCATTGCCCACGAGGATGTTTTCTCGATCGTCGCCACCTATTTCATGCCCTATGGCGTGGAATGTGACCATTACAGCGTGTTAGGAGAAATTCTGGAATATCATCTCGTGCAGAATAGTCTGACAAGAGAATGGATCTATGTATTGACCCTGGAAAGTCATGACCTGATTTTTGAGATCTGCATCAATAAAGACGACCTTCTGGGAGAACCGGAGGTCGGACGACGCTTTAAGGGCGTCGTCTGGATGCAGGGCGAAGTCATTTATCACAACTAAAAAGCGGAGAACGTTTTATCATCCGATAGTAAACCGGAATCAAAAGGGCACAGGCGCCAAGCCAGGCCAGGGGACTTGCCACACAGACACCCATATAGCCTATGATTTTTGTCAGGCCTAGAGTCGCGGCGAGTCGCATAAAGAGTTCAATCATGCAGGCTGCAAAAGGTGCTGTGCCATTTTGCATACTTTGAACTGTCGTTCGATAGACGGCAAGCAGGCCTAGAACCCAGTAAAAGGGTGCCACGGTTAGAAGATAACCATTGGCATAACGAAAGATTTCTTCTGTAGGATCTGTGATAAATAAAGTTACGATCTGATGACGAAGTAATAGAATACCGATGCACATCAAAAGATTGAGCGATTCTGTCTGAATCAGGGATGCCCTGACTCCGGCAAGAATACGCTCTTTTTTTCCGGCTCCGAAATTCTGGGCCACGTAGTTCGAAATGGCTGTCATCATGGCATTATTGAGAAGAACAGAGACCTGATCGGCCTTGGTAGCTGCGGTATAACCGGCTACGGCTGCACTGCCCAGGGCGTTGATCGTAGACTGCATGGAGAGCTGTCCGATGCACATGACAGACATCTGAAATCCCATCGGAAAACCAATCTTTAAATGATCCCAGAGAACAGGAGAAAGATGCTTAAAATCTTCCGGCCGAAGACGCAGAACGGGAAAGGTTCGAAGGCCGGCGATCAGGCAGCAAAGGGCAGAAAGAAGCTGGGAAAGCACGGTAGCCCAGGCTGCACCGGCGACGCCCATGTGGAAGGGGATGATAAAAATCAGATCCAGCGCGACATTTAAAAGCGAGGAAAAGATAAGAAAATATAAGGGTGTCCGGCTGTCTCCGAGAGCCCGCAGCATATTTGAGATCAGATTATAAAAAACGGGCGCCAGGGTTCCGAGCAAGATAATATACATATAGTCAAAGGATGCCTGATAAATATCCTCCGGTGTATGGATGAAACGTAAAATGGGATGAGCAAAGGCGCAGCACAATACGGTTACGACGAGGGTAAAGGTGAGACTGAGCACGGTGGAAGCTGCTACACTCTTTCGCATGCCTTCCGTATCCCGTGCACCGAAAAGCTGTCCGAGGCGGATTCCAAAGCCATTGGTAAAGCCCTGAATAAAACAGAGGACGAGGTAGACGATCATGCTGGTGTCGCCCACGGCAGCCAAGGCATCGGCACCGAGGGTTCGTCCTACGATGACGGAGTCAGCCAGCGTATAAAAAAGCTGAAAAAGATTGCCTCCGATCACGGGGAGAGCAAATAAAAATAGGGAACGAAAGGGGCGGCCTTCGGTTAAATCCATCATAGAGCATGTAGTTTCCTTTCTATAAAATCTAAAATATCTTACTCTGTGGAAAAAGACGTGTCAAGAGATTTTAGAAAGAATGATACACGAAAATTAACACAAAATTACCTAAAAATTTTTGCAAAACTGTATTGATTTTTGTATATTTAAGACTATAATGAAACTGAAGTGAGAGTGAAAATCTTATTAGGAGGTGTTATGATGCTTAGCTTCATTATTTGTCTTGCTCTGCTGATAGGAGGATATTTCGTCTACGGCAAAATCGTCGAGAATACCTTTGCTCCTGACGATCGCGAAACTCCTGCAGTCAGAATTAACGATGGCGTCGATTATGTAGTTATGCCGCAGTGGAAATTGTTCCTGGTACAGCTGCTGAATATCGCAGGCCTGGGACCCATCTTCGGTGCCATGCAGGGTGCTCTTTGGGGACCGGTTGTATTCCTCTGGATTACCTTCGGTACGATCTTCGCAGGTGGCGTACATGACTATTTCTCCGGTATGCTTTCCGAGCGTAACGATGGTGCATCGATTTCCGAGGTTTGCGGTATCTATCTTGGTGGATTCATGAAGAATGTTATGCGTGTGTTCTCCGTAGTTCTGCTGGTAATGGTTGGTACTGTATTTGCAGTTGGACCGGCAGGTCTTATCGTTACCCTGTTCAAGAATGCAGGTGTAGGCGGTGCACTGGCAAATGCAGAGATGTGGCTGTGGATTATCCTGGCTTATTACTTTGTAGCAACCTTTATCTCAATCGATAAGATTATCGGACGAATCTATCCGGTATTCGGTATCTGTCTGATCGTCATGGCTATCGGTGTTATCTTCGGAATCTTTACCAATTCCGCTTATACCATTCCAGAGATCTGGACCAACTTTACAAACATGCATCCGGACGGAAAACCCATCTGGAGCTTTATGTTCATCACAGTAGCCTGTGGTGCGATTTCCGGTTTTCATTCCACCCAGTCTCCGCTGATGGCTCGCTGTATGAAGTCTGAGAAGCAGGGTCACTTCGTATTCTATGGTGCGATGGTAGCTGAGGGTGTCATTGCTCTGATTTGGGCCGCTGCCGGCTGTGCAATCTACGAGGTAAGCGGTGGTCTTAGTACAGGCTTGAGCGAGATCCTTGCAAACGGACAGTCTGCAGCGATTTATGATGTCTGTCTGAAGACAATGGGCGGTGTCGGAGTTGCTCTGGCCATGGTCGGCGTTATCGTTTGCCCGATTACCTCCGGTGATACGGCATTCCGTAGTGCACGTCTGGTACTGGCTGACTGGTTCAAGATCGATCAGAACAAGTTCCAGAAGCGTCTGGTTCTGTGCGTTCCGCTTCTGGCAGTAGGAGCTTTTGTAGGACATCTGGATTATGCGATTGTATGGAGATACTTCAGCTGGACCAACCAGACACTGGCTATGATCGTATTGTGGACAGCCAGCATGTATCTGTTCCGTGAGAAGAAGAACTACTGGATCACAGCAGTTCCGGCAACCTTCATGAGCGCAGTATCTATGACCTACTTCTTCTGTGCATCTGAGTGCCTGAACCTCTCTACGACTATCGCATATCCGGTAGGTATTGTACTGGCAGCACTGTTCCTTGGAATCTTTATCCATGCGACAAGAAAGCCGGCAAAGGCGTAAAATAATATGAAACCACAAAGATTGGGAAATGTTACGATTCCGGATGAGGAATTAAAACAGGATAAGAAACATTGCAGAAAATTTGGTCCCTGCGGCGTGGGAGAAAAAGCCCTCTATCTGAATAGCTTTTATCTGGAGAGAAGATATTATATACGGGTTACGGAAGTAACCCGTATATTTAAACGGATCGCCATGAGCAAAGGCGGTTTCACCGGAAAGGGCGCATTCGGAGCCATGCCATATCTGGTAGTTGAATATGCAAATGGCAGGGAAAAGCAGTGCAATTTCAAACATGAAGAGGATGTGGATCGGCTTCTGGCTTATGTAGGACAGAAATTCCCACAGCTTCCCCTTCACAGCGTCGAGGCGGAGCGAAAGCTTCGGGAAAAGGAAGAAAGACTGCGGGAAAAGCAGAAAAAGGTTAAATTGTCAGAGGCAGCGCAAAAGGAAGTAGACAGCCTGGAGGCTGCAGAGAGATATCTGAACCGGAAAGCGGATCTGTCGATAGGCTTAAGTCAGGCGGCCAGGAAAAAGCGTGTTTATCAGCGCAGCAATCCGGCTTATAAATGGGTGGCTCTGGCTATCACGCTGATGGGCGCAGCAGCCTTTCTGTACGGCATCTGGTCTTTGATGACTCATGCGGGCTTTGGAATGTATTTCCTTCTCTTCGGCCTGGCTGCGATCTTCCTATTTGCGGGAGCCAATGTTCTGCCGACAGCAAAGAATAATCGCCGCTATATCGAGAAGCAGCTGACGGATTCGCTGGCGGCCATGGAGGAGTTTATTCAAAACTATCCGGAATTTCCGGTACCGGCTTATTATGCGCATCCTGTAGTATTGAAGCGTATGAGGGATATCCTAAGGGAAGGCCGTGCGGAGACAACGGCAGAGGCTTTGCAGATTCTAAAAAGCGATCTGAAGGCATTAAATTCCGATGTAATGGTCGAACAGGAAGAATACGACGAGGTCGTAGCCATTAAACCTATGTTTCTTGTGATGGATTATCAGTAAAAAAGCTTCGGATGTTTTAACATCCGAAGCTTTTTTATGTAATAGGAAATTCCGAGGAATCCCCTATTACATAAAAAATATTATCGCACTGCGGCGGAGAGGTAGTATGTCGCTTAGGCGACCCGCCGCAGGCGGAGAATCCTGCGTAGCAGGATTCTTTCTTGATAGGAAAGTGTGCTCTACCATATTTTCATTACATGCTGCATAAGAAGGCTTACAATTGTAATGCCACACCAGCATGATGCACCAACTACGATGGGTTTTCCGCCGGTTTTGACAAGCTGTATTACATTACTGTTTAATCCGATTGCTGCCATTGCCATAATAATCATAAATTTCGACAATTCTTTGATAGGCTGAAAGGTATCGGCAGGAAGTCCCATATGTACGCAAACGGTCGTAATGATCGCTGCAATCACAAAATAAAGGATAAACATAGGAAAGGCCTGCTTCAGACTGAAGCCAGCGCCCTTTTTCCCGTCTTTGGCACTCTTCTTCGCTCTTATCAGGGATAAGCCGAGGGTAATCGGAATGATTGCGAGGGTTCTGGTAAGCTTTACCGTAACTGCCTTATTTAGTGTTTCACTACCCAGATTCCACATACTGTCCCAGGTGGAGGCGGCAGCCGTTACGGATGAGGTATCGTTGATGGCTGTTCCAGCAAAGATGCCAAAGGCATCACCATGCAGCGTATCAAAGCCGATGGCTTTTCCGAGGATGGGGAAGAAAATAGCTGCAAGCACATTGAAAAAGAATATGACCGCGATCGACTGGGCTATTTCATCATCGTCTGCATCAATGACAGGTGCGGTCGCAGCAATCGCAGAGCCACCGCAGATGGATGAACCTACGCCTACAAGGATGGAGGTATTTGCAGGTACGTTGAGAACCTTTCTCATAACCCACGCAATGACAAGGGATGTCGTAATGGTGCATAAAATAATCGGCAAGGATTGTTTTCCGGTTTCAAATATGACTCCAAGATTCATTCCGAATCCGAGCAAAACTACAGCAGTCTGAAGGATCACCTTGGATGTCCATTTGATTCCAGGTGCTGCCGTTCCTTTCTCATTCCAAAACATTGCGATGATCATGCCTGCGATAATCGCGATGACGGCTCCGCCTACGATCGGAAATGTCTTACCAAGGAACCACGAGGGAAGCGCGATGATAAGACAAATAAGAATACCTCTCCCATTTTTTTTGATAAAATCCATTGGATAAATGCCTCTCTTTCTTTTTCTATAAAAAAAGTTTACCACTGGACAATGATAAGGTAAAATTATATAATTCTATTGAATGATAATTATTTCTTATGATAAGAGGAAAACCATGCTTGATTTTAGAACAGACACATTTTTGACCGTGTGCGAGACCATGAATTTTACTGCCGCAGCAAAGAAATTAAATATTACCCAGCCGGCTGTTTCACAGCATATTCGTTATTTAGAAGATCAATACAGCACTGCCCTCTTTCTTTACAAAAACAAACAGCTTTTTCTCACACGTTCCGGTGAAATACTGCGAAAACATCTTTTGACAATGAAAAACGATGAAAAAGCCATAAGGGAAGAATTAAAAAGTGATGATGCGGGAATCGAAACACTTTCTATCGGGGTTACTATGACAATTGGTGAGTATGCCATCGTAGATAAACTTGCTGATTTTACAATGAAACACCCGGAGATAAATATCCATCTGCATTATGGCAATACATTTCAGTTATTAAAATTGCTTGAAAACGGGCAGATCCGCATGGCTATCGTAGAGGGAAATTATCCAAAAGAGAATTACTCACATAAAAAATACAGCACAGAGGACTACATAGCTGTCTGTGCTGCATCACATCATTTTAGAACGGAGAATCCACATACGATCGGAGAACTGATGTCTGAACGACTTCTTGTTCGGGAAGAAGGCTCCGGTACAAGAAATATTCTCGAACAGAGCCTGATATCCCGTGGCTTTTCGATCTCCGATTTCACACATTATACGGAAGTGGAAAACATGCATACGATCATCGGTCTCTTAAAAAAGGATTGCGGAATCTCTTTCCTGTATAAGATTGCTGTTGAAAAGGAATTAAAAACCGGAATCTTAAAGGAGATCATTCTGGATGATTTCAAAATGCAGCATGATTTTGATATCATCTGGGAAAAGCATAGCATATATGCGGATAAATATCTTTCTATTTGTGAAGAGTTTGTGTGACATTTGGAGTCCCAGTGCATTTCCATCATTAAACGGAAATTCTTGCTCCGCAGTTGTCGGTGTATGTCCGGCAATGATCATTCCATGCTCAATCCCTCCGTATATATACGCATCGTCTCTGGCATACAGATAAAAGTCTTCGAGGCTATGATACGTCACTTCTGTATCAGCTGCTTCAAGATCTTCCATATATCCTGCATGGACTTATAATACAGGTTCTATCTCCAATCCTCATCAAACTCATCCATAGCATCATCTACACCATCCGCATAATCCTTATCTGATTTGTATCTTTCATCATCATAATCATCATCCATATAGATATCATCATAGCCATCGTCATAGGATTGGTACGGAGAACTTTTCTTTGTTTCATTGCTATATGATGAATTGCTATTTGTTGTTGATTTATTACGGGTCAATCATTTTTTTCGTGGGATTGACGCCAGCACGCTATAGGTTTTCTAAGTCGTCCGCCAGCCTTGACATGAACCTCAGGCAATGCGCAGGGTAA
>CAVHYN010000022.1:0-29341 GCA_963640245.1 Bulleidia sp. | reverse complement strand
TTGCTATAGAGTCCCAGCGAAACAGTACTGTGCTGATAATCGTGTACCAGATTCGTCGTACCGTCAATCGGATCCAGGATCCAGAAGGTGTCGCCCTTCATAGCATGCAGCCCGTCCTCCTCACCAAGAAATTCTATCTCCGGTGCCAGTTCTCCCAGTTTTTCCCGCAGATAATTCTGGATATTCGTATCCACCTGTGTCACGTAATCTGCCAGTCCCTTTACCTTCACCTGACCGGCCATATCACGATTTTCCACAAACTGCTTTGTCTCACGGACAAGCTTCATCACTTCATTGATATCTACGCTCATTGTTTTTTCCTCCATATTCCTTCAATATCTCATGAAATTGGCTTCCACATTTTTCCAGTTCCCCAAGGACAATATCAATCTTCCAGTCTTTCCAAGTCCAATTGTCACGGCTGATATCACGCGTCACCGTCGGACAGACCAGAAATTCCGTATCCGGAAAACAGACCTTGTAGTAAAGCAGTGCCCGTCTTGCGTGGAAGGCCTGCGGGCAGAGGATAGCCTTTCGGATAACAAAACCCAGGCTGTCGGTTACCTTTCTGGAATAGATCGCATTCTCATAAGTATAGGTTGCCTCTTTTTCCTCAAGAATCGCTTCCTGCGGCACTCCCTCCTTTAGCAGGAGGTCATGAAAGAAATCCCATTCCGTGCGCTCCTCATAACCCGGGATCCGGCAAGATCCCACCGGCTTACTGTAACGGCCGGAAGGCAGTACATAGGGTGCATAGCCGGCACGGTAGAGACCTGCAGCCGTCAGGGCGAGGCTGCCCTCGTCCCCTCCCGGAATAAAAATGATATCGGAGGGCTCCGGCTCATTTTCCACAAATATAAAATCCGTCAAATCCTCTGCAAAACCCATCTATCATACCTCGGTTATTTCTTTATCATACCACTTTCCCGGATCTTTTGTATTGCCTTTTCGATCACCGGAACCGGATGTACCAGTGCCATCCGCACATAACCCTCACCCAGATCACCGAAGGCACTGCCCGGTGTCACAATCATACCGGTCTTTTCCATCAGTTCCATCGTGAAGGCAGCACTGTCATGATAGCCCTCCGGCAGAGGTGCCCAGACAAACATGGTTCCCTGACTGTCCGGCACCTGCCAGCCAATTTTCCGAAGTCCCCCGCAAAGAGCTTTATTTCGCCGTTCATATTCCGCGCATTGTTCCTTCACCGCATCCTGCGGACCGGTCAGTGCTGCCACCGCTGCCAGCTGAATCGGAAGGAAAATTCCGTAATCGATCTGGGAACGCACCTTGGAAAATTCCCGGATAATCTCAGCATTTCCTACTGCGAAGGAGATTCTCATTCCCGTCATATTATAACTCTTTGAGAGGGAATAGAATTCGATACCTACCTCCTTTGCCCCCGGATAGGACAGAAAAGACTTGCCCTCTCTTCCATCATAAATGATATCGGAATAGGCATTGTCATGCAGAATCATCACGTCATATTTCTTCGCAAATGCAATCAATTTCTCATAGAAGGCATCATCAGCTACGGAGCAAACCGGGTTTGACGGATAGGATACAACCATAAACCTTGCAGCGCGGGCAATTTCCTCCGGAATATCCTCAAACCTAGGCAGAAAATTATTTTTCGCATAAAGCGGATAGGTCTCGATCCTTGCACCGGTAAGCTTCGGTCCTAAGGAAAAGACCGGATAACCGGGATTCGGAGCCAGCATAATATCACCCGGATCGCAAAGCGCCATTGCAATATGTGCCATACCCTCCTGCGAGCCATATAGAGACATGATCTCATCCTTCTCCAATTTCACACCAAAGCGTTTTTGATAAAAATCCTGCAATGCTTTTACAAGCTCCGGTCGATCTGAAATCGCATATTTGTAATTTTCCGGATCCTTGCAAGCCTCCGTCATCGCATCCATCACATGCTTCGGCGGTTGGAAATCCGGTGTGCCGATGGAAAAGTTGTAGACCTCCATCCCCTTTTCCATCAGTTCATTCTTTTTATGAGCCAAGGCTGCAAAAATGCCCTCCTCGATGGATTCCGCCCGTTTTGAAAATGTTAGATTCATCTTATTCACCCTTCTCTAATAGTATTCCTTTAATTCTTTCTTGCTTTTCCGTCTCCTGTCTGCTAGAGTAAGATCCGTAACTGCAGATCAAAGAAGCAAAAAGGAGACCAAATATATGGCAGACCAAGCATGTAACACACCGAATTGCGGTGGCAACTGCGATTCCTGCAACGGAGATATCACCGTAACTCTGACCCTGGACAATGACGAAACCGTAGAATGTGCGATCCTGACCATCTTCCCGGTAGACGGACGTGACTACATCGCCCTGCTTCCGCTCGATGACAATGGCGAGAACGAGGACGGCGAAGTATACCTCTATCGCTACGATAACAGCACCGGCAGCCCGGTTCTCGACAATATCGAATCCGATGAGGAATATGAGGCAGTCGCAGATATGTTCGATCAGATGCTGGATGCAGCCGAGTACGACGAGTTAGTCGAAGCTGACGGCGAAGATCTGGACATCGACGAGACCAACTAAGCATCGACTTGCTTTCATGGGCGGACAGTCTAATCCTCCAGCAATTCCTGGAGGAACCTGGACTGCTCCGCCTTTTTTCCGTAGAGCTTTTTTACAGAAAAAATATACAAAAGCTCCTTCGCCCGCGTCATGGCTACATAAAACAGCCTGCGCTCCTCTTCCATATCTTCTTCAAATACCACCCGCCTGTGAGGCGTCACCCCTTCATTGGCATCGATGATAAAGACGATGCGATATTCCAGTCCCTTGCTGCTGTGCATCGTAGAAAGAACCACTCCGTCCGTATTCTGCTCCCGCTCCTTTGCCTGCTTGAAAAGCTCGGCGCGGATAGCTGCGATATGCTCCTCCCACTCTTCCAGTGTCTTAAAACCGGTTGCCAGCTCTTTCAGCTCATCGAGAATTCCAAACAGTTCCTCCGGCTTTCTTCCTTTATAATCCGCATATTCCCGCAGGTATTCCTCGTAACCGATAATATTTCGGATATAGTGCAGACAGCCTGTCGGACTTAGGTGACTGCACATCTTTAAGTCCTTCCAAAGCTTCTCAATTCGCTCCTTCGTCCAGGGCTTGTCATCGTACCAGCGAAGCAAAGCGTCTCTCGATACCACATCCTGTTCCAGATGCTCCCGGCTCAGATACCGTTTCGGCCGATTCATTACCTGCAAAAAGTCTTCCCGTCTCACGAAACCCTGTTTCAGATCTCTGGCCATATGCAGATAAGCGAAAATGTCCTTTACGATCCAGTGATCATAAATGTTCGGCAGGGCGTCCCGCATGCAAAATGGAATTCCCTCTGAAATCAGTTCTTCTACCAGTTTTCGCGGCTGGGTATTTGTACGGAACAGAATCGCGATATCCCGGTAAGAGCCTCCTTTTTCCTGGTAGGTCTTTATTTTGTCGATGATACATTCATACTCCTCGTCCTGATCCCGAAACTGATGATGGAGGATCGGCGGTCCTTCCTCCTTGTTCGCGTAGATTTTCTTTTCGAACCTTTGTTTGTTGTTCTCAATGACCTTGCAGGCTCCTTCTACGATCAGCCTGGTGCAGCGATAATTGCGATCAAGAAGGACCCGCTTTGCTTCCGGATAATCTTCCTCAAAATGCAGCATAATCTCCGGCTTTGCACCGCGGAAACGATAGATAGACTGATCGTCGTCCCCGACAATAAAAAGATTATCCTCCGGTGCTGCCAGAAGGCGGATGATGTCATACTGAATCTGGTTAATATCCTGGAACTCATCCACGAGAATATAGCAAAACTTCTTCTGCCATGCACCCAGGATATCCTTCCGTTCTCTCAGAAGTTCATAGCAATAAACCAGCATGTCGTCAAAATCGATTTTATTGCTGCGGCGCAGTCTGTTGTCATATTCGTGAAAGATCGCTGTAAAGCTCTTTGTATTGCAGGAGATCGCCTTGTATTCCTGAAGATTCGTCCGGTCATTTTTTACCTTGCTGATTTCCGACGCGATGCTGCCGATCAGCTCTGCCTCATCATCCGGCTCCAGCTTCTGCTTATAGATGGCTTCCCTTAGAAACTGGTACTTGTCAGCCTCCCGCAGAATATTCTCGGCTCCATAACCATAAGCCAGCTTCAGGATCTGAAAAAAAACGGCATGAAAGGTTCCAAATGAAACGCTCGTATTTCCGCTGTCTGTCAAGCGCAGATACCGTTCCTTCATCTCTCTCGCCGCCGCTTTTGTAAAAGTGATCACCAGGATTTTATCGGGTGGAATGTGACAGATTTCTGTCAGATACTGAACCCGCCTCGTAAGCACCATCGTCTTTCCCGAACCGGGTCCTGCCAAGACCAGCATGGGGCCGTCACGATGGGTGACGGCCTTCTGCTGCACTTCAGATAAAGAGTTCAAATTTTAAGCCTCCAGCTTTGCAATGGCCTCGCGCACACGTTTCAGAGTCTCCTCCTTACCGATGACCTCCATCAGCTCCGTCGCTCCGCAGGGCGTCATCTGCTTTCCGGATACTGCGATACGAATCGGCCAGAGCACGTAGCCATTTTTACAGCCCTTCTCCTCTACGTATTTCAAGAGACGTGTATACAATGCATCATTGCTGTAATCTTCCTGCTCCTCCAGAATCGGAAGCAGCTCCTTCAAGACCTCAAGCGCCGACTCGACGCTGGTCTTCATCTTCTTATGCGCATAAATCGCACTGTCATACTCCGGGACAGTTTCGAAGAAGTCTACCATATCCTCAATCTCCGGAAATACCTCAATACGAGTCTTTACCATGGCTGCGATCTTCTTCAGATCATAGTCTTTGGTAATCACCTTCTTCAGATGCGGCAGCGCCATTTCATAGAACTTGTCGAAGTCCATGGCCTTAATATACTCACCGTTCATCCATTTCAGCTTGGTATAGTCAAATACCGACGGTGCCTTGCTGATGTGATGATAATCAAATGCCTGAATCAGCTCTTCCAGACTGTAGATCTCCCGATCCTCATCCGGGCTCCAACCAAGGAGTGCTACAAAGTTAATAATTGCTTCCGGCAGAAAGCCCTGCTCCAGCAGATCCTCGAAGGAAGAATGGCCACAGCGTTTGGAAAGCTTCTTATGCTCCTCATCGGTAATCAGCGGACAATGTACATAGACCGGCACCTCCCAGCCAAAGGCCTCATAGAGGCGGTTGTACTTCGGGGAGGACGAAAGATACTCATTTCCGCGGACTACGTGGGTAATGCCCATCAGATGATCATCTACTACATTTGCAAAGTTGTATGTCGGATATCCGTCCGACTTGATCAGGATCATGTCGTCCAGCTCCGCATTATCTACCGTAATATCTCCATAAATATCATCATGGAAGGTGGTCGTTCCTGTCGTCGGATTATTCTGGCGAATCACGTAGGGCACACCTGCTGCCAGCTTTTCCTCCACCTCTTCCTTGGACAGATGCAGACAGTGCTTGTCGTATACTACGATCTCTTTTCCAGCCACCTCTGTCTTCAGGGACTCCAGACGTTCCTTATCACAAAAGCAGTAATAAGCCTCGCCTTTTTCAATCAGCTTCTTGGCATATTCCAGATAAATGCCTGCTGCCTGTCTCTCACTCTGTACATAAGGTCCTACACCGCCATCCTTATCCGGTCCTTCATCATGAATCAGGCCGGCCTTAGCCAGTGTGCGGTAAATGATATCCACAGCGCCCTCTACATAGCGCTCCTGATCGGTATCCTCGATACGAAGGAGAAAATCTCCGTCCTCATGCTTCGCAATCAAATATGCATAGAGCGCTGTTCGCAGATTACCTACATGCATTCTGCCGGTAGGACTGGGTGCAAATCTTGTTCTTACTTTACTCATTCTTTTTCACTCCCATTGTTTCTTCTAAAATGGCCATTCTAAAAAAGAGGCCGCTTTGGAAATTATATACCAAAGCGGCCTGGTTTACAAGAGGTGGAAAAATCCTCTCCTCATTTATTTTCCTGCTTTTTCATCCCATACCGGAACAGAGATTCCCGCTACCTCCGAAGTAAACGGTGTTCCGTCGTGTTTTTCAAAATGCTTCCATGCCCGAAGTACGTATTTGAATCCAATATACTGGAGCGGCAGGTTGCAATATACCATCAGGATATTGGCAAAATCACTTAAATCCCAGAGAGCTCCAAGATCCATGCCTGCAATATTCGTGATGACACCGAAGCTGATGACCACGAGACACAGGATGCGGATCAGATTAATAAAGGCCTTCTTGGCAGAGATGCGATTTGCGCACATCTCGGTGAAGGACATAAAGCCCATCAAACAGGTAAAGGCGAAGAGGCCGAAGCACAGGCTTACCAGCAGGGTAACAAAACCATAGGCGGCTGTGCTGCTTCCGGTCAGCGCACCGCAGGAAGCCAAGAACTTATCCAGCTTGCCAAGCTCAAACCAGGCTTCTGCCTCTCCGGTCAGCCACATTCTTCCCATGATAACGACAAAGCCTGTCAAAGTACAGATCACAATCGTATCCAGGAATACACCCAGTGCCTGTACGCAGCCCTGATCACAGGGATGGGCAGCGTCCGCAGCAGCGGCCGGCATGGTGATGGTTCCCTGACCGGCCTCATTGGACATAAGGCCACGCTTGATGCCCTGGCTTAATGCGATACCAAAGGCTCCTCCAAAGACTGCATCCGGCTTGAAAGCCTGTGTAAAAATAGCTCCAAAGAACCATGGAATCCGGGTGAAGTTGCAAAGTACCAGAACTACTACAGTCAGTACGTATACAACTGCCATAATCGGTACCAGAATATCCGTTGCCTTCGATACCTTCTTGATACCGCCGAAGCTGATGACCGCAGTTACGACAATCAATACTGCAAAGGAAACCCAGTACAACGCAGAATTCGTTGCAAAGGTGGTCCCGGTTACCACGCTCGCTATAGCTCCCACGGCTGAAATAGTATTAAAGCCCTGCGCCGGGAAGCAAAGGAAGGCATAGATAATATACAAGACGCTCAAGGCCACGCCTGCCCAGGCCGCATCCTTTAAAAGACGGCGTCCATAGAAGGGAAGGCCGCCCACATAGGAATCTCCGCGTTTCTCTTTAAAAATCTGGGACATGGTAGACTCTACAAAAGCCGTTGCCATACCAAAAAAAGCTGAAATCCACATCCAGAATAAGGCTCCCGGTCCACCGACTGAGATTGCTCCGGTAACACCTAAGATATTGCCCGGTCCCACTCGCATAGCCGTAGATAATAGGAATGCCGCCAAAGACGAGATACCCATGGCAGTGCTTTTGCTGTTTACCAGCAAGTGAATTCCATATTTAAACTTACGCACCTGTATAAATCGAAGCTTAAAGGTAAAAAAGATACCGGTTCCCACCAGAAGAATGATGGCCAGACTGAAATTTCCGAGAATCGGAATCGCCGCATACCAGCCCAAATTTGTCGGGAAATCCCAGAACCAGTTGGATACAATCTGAATCTTGCTGCAGATTGCATTTACTGCGCTAAATAAAGCCTCCATAACAGAAACCCCCTCACGTTTTTTTTCATTATAATGCAACGTGAGGGGGTTGTACAGTACTACTTATGTTTTATATCATTCCCTAACCGAAAACCTTTCGGCCTCCCATATAGGTTTCGCACACCGGGATATCCTTTATATTCTCCGCGTCAATCTCAAACGGATTTTCACCAAGGACTACAAAGTCAGCCATCATGCCCGGTTTAATCTGACCCTTTACCTCTTCTTCAAAGCTGGCCTCGGCACCACGGATCGTGTAGCTGTCCAGTGCCTCCTGAACCGTAAAGCCTTCCTCCGGGAGATAGGGACCTACATGGTCGTGAAGCGTCGTTCTCGTCACCGCACACTGCATGGAAGCCAGGGCGTCCGGAAGCTCTACCGGACAATCGGTTCCGTTGCTCACAGAAACTCCCTTCTTCATCAGTGTCTTCCAGGAATAACTCGTAGACGCAAGCTCCTTGCCTACACGCTGCTCGACGATATGATTATCATAATCGAGGAAGATGCTTTGTGCGTAAACATGCAGCCCGTATTCTGCAATTTTTTCCAGCTGATCGGTTCTGGTAATCTGGCAATGAACGATACCATGACGGTGATCCTCTCTCGGATTTTCCTTCAGTGCCTTCTTATAAGCCTTCAACACCCGATCCAGGCAGGCATCTCCGATGGTATGAACCGCCACCTGCATGCCATGCGCATTGGCATAGGTAATCATCTCATCCAGAGTCTCCTGGCTGAAGACCGGAATGCCGCAGGTAGACGGATCGTCTGCATAAGGACGGCTCAAATAAGCAGTTCTTGCACCCAGCGCACCGTCTCCAAGCATCTTCAAGGGTCCGATTTTAAAGGTATCACTGCCGGTTCCCGTTACATGTCCGGATTCCACAAACTCTTTCAGGGACGGCAGGTCTACAAAATTACTCTGTTCGTAGACACGCACGGTCAGCTCGCCGCTTTCCTCGAGCTCTTGATAGGCCTCGTTGACCGTCTGCCAGGGTACAGCTCTGTATACACAGTAATCATCGGTCTGGCTACTGGTTATACCATAGCTATTCAGAGCCTTGCAGGCCAGGCGGATCATATCCTTAATCTGCGCCTTATCCGGCACCGGAATCGCTTTGTATACCCTATCCATCGCATTATCGAAAAAGCGTCCGTCCGGCTCGCCATCTTCTATGCCAATTTCGCCGCCTTCTGGCTGCGGAGTTTCGGCAGTTACACCCAAAAGCTCGATCGCCTTGCTGTTTACAGCCAAGCAATGGCCGCAGGCACGCACGACGATCACAGGCACCTCGGTAGAAACACGATCTAGGTCATACCGATTCGGCATACGCTTCACGTCAGTGAAATAATCCTGATTCCAGCCACGCCCCATCAGCCAGGCATTGCCCTTGACCGGATGTTTCGTCGCGAAATCCTGCATACACTGTATCATATGCTCCAGACTGTCGGTATGCTCTGCAAGCTTGGCCGACATCAGGGAGCTTCCATAATTTAACAGATGCATGTGGCTGTCATTGAAGCCGCTGCATACAAATTGTCCCTGCAGATCGACCAGCTCATCCCCGCTTTCAGCCAAAGTCTTCGCCTCTCTATCATTTCCGGCAAATACAAACTTGCCATCTTCCACGGCAAAAGCCTGTACGAGCGGAAGCTCTCCGGTATATACCTTTCCGTTATAATAAATAGTTTTCACGTATCTCGCCTCTTATCTTTTATCCTTATGCGTTCTTTTTGTCCTCATAGAACAGGCATGCGTTCTCATCTGTCTTGCCTACACCCAGATATCTGGCCTTATAATCCTTCAGCAGCTTGAAATACTGATTGGAAAGAATCAGAATAACTGCCACATTGATGAAGGTCGGGATCGCGGAGGTAATGTCTACAACTGTCCAGATAAAGCCCTGGTTGTCGGTCTTTACCAGGTAGATCGTCCACAGAAGACCCGGCAAAGCACGTACTGCATAAAAGATCTTCATAACGATGTTCTTCACGCGTCCCTCTTTCTTGTACAGGTGCTCCAGAATAGCCAGATAATAAGTAAACCAGCCGCCGGAGGTCGTAACCGTAAAGATAACCATAATCAGTGCCAGAAGCAGGCTTCCTACCTGACCGAATCCACTTGCAAAGGAGCTCAAAGCCAGTGTTCCGCCGTTTGTTCCGTCTGTCCAGTTACCGCTTAATATTACTGACAGGGCTGTGATCGTACAGATGATCATGGTATCAAAGAATACCTCAAAAGAACCCCAGAGTCCCTGCTCCACCGGATGTCTGGTCTTTGCAGAGCTGTGAATCATCGGAGAAGTACCCCAGCCTGCCTCGTTGGAGTATACGGAACGTGCCATTCCCACGCGGATAATCTGACTGACCGCACAGCCTGCAAAGCCGCCTACTGCTGCAGTTCCGGTAAAGGCATTCGTTACAATCGCTGCCAACGCGCCCGGTACACGGTCAAGATTGATGACAATCATACCGAGTCCCATCAGGATATACAGGATACTCATAAACGGAACCAGCTTACTGAACAGACTTGCAATCTTCTTGGTTCCGCCGCTGGTTACCACATAGGTAATGACGCAAAGTGCCGCACCCATCAGGATGACACCCTCGATCTGGATACCACCCAGATTCAGAGTTCCCAGATTCAGCGCACCGGATACTACCTGCGCTGCGGTCAGGGTAGAAGAAGTTACGAAGAAGGTGGAGAAAATACCGATTCCAAAGATGATCGCCGGAATCAGCCACAGCTTGCCCCAACGGTGCTCTTTTCCAAGACCGCTCTCCATATAGTAGGTCGGGCCGCCGTAATAATCTCCCTTCTCATTGGTATGACGATAATAACATCCCAAGGTAACCTCTACCTGTTTCAAAATCATGCCGAGCAGAGAACAGAGCCACATCCACATAATAGCACCCGGTCCGCCAGCTGCTACTGCGGTAGCCACACCTGCGATATTTCCAAAGCCTACGGTTCCGCCGATGGCAGTGGAAATCGCCTCAAAGGAGGTCAGCATACCCTTTCCTTCATGCTCCACGTCCTCCTTCTGGAAAAGCTTACCGATTGTACGCTTCATAATCCAGCCGAAATAGCGAAACTGGAAAAATCCGGAACGTACGGTAAAGTACAGTCCTGCAAGAATCATCAGTGCGATCAGCGGCACACCCCAAAGTACACCGTCCAGCCAGTTTAAAAAGTCAATCATAATCCTACTTCCTCTCTCAACCGGCAACAGTCTTTCCTTCCTTAGAGCACAAAAGGAGCAGTGTTTTTACCACTGCTCCTTGAATCCTCGTCCATGAAGCAATAGCTCCTCCACCATTACAGTGAGAGTGCACAGCCTGTTCGACTGTACCCCAACCTGACAGCCCGCGAAAAAGCTGTCCGTTTCGGCGAATCTTCCTTTTTCTGACCCTCTTAGGCTTTCCGCAGCCTCCGGACAGATACTCATAAGCTTCGCACCTCTATTGCCGATTATATATTTTTATAAAATTGTTACCGAGAATTACATTCCCATCTGCTTTGCAACTTCTGCTGCAAAATCCTCATTCTTCTTTTCCAGGCCTTCACCGGTCTCGAAACGAACGAACTTCTTAATAGTGATGTTTGCACCGTTCTCCTTAGCAACCTGTGCAACATACTTTGCTACGGACTGCTTTCCGTCCTCAGCCTTTACATATACCTGGTCAAGCAGGCAGATTTCCTTGAGCTCCTTGTTGATACGACCCTGGATCATGCCCTGGATAACCTTCTCCGGCTTCTGGGACTCCTTCGGATCGTTCTGGATCTGAGCCATCAGGATAGCCTTTTCCTTCTCGATATACTCCGGCTCTACCTCAGCATCGCTGGTATACAGCGGCTTCAGAGCTGCAGCCTGCATAGCGACGTTCTTCGCCATCTCACGAACAGCGTCATTCACTACATCTGTCTCTACATCTACCAGAACGCCGATCTTTCCGCCAGCATGGATGTAAGAAGCAACGAAACCATTCTCCTCCTCCAGCTGTGCAAAACGACGGATGTTCATGTTCTCGCCGATGATAGCGATCTGGGAAGCCAGAGCCTCCTTTACGGTCAGAGACGGATCCTTCTCCCACTTCTCTGCCAGGAATGCATCGATGTCTGCAGCGCTTGTCTTAACAGCCTGTGCTGCTACATCTGCAACGTAAGACTGGAACTTCTCATTCTTTGCAACGAAGTCTGTCTCAGCATTTACCTCTACAACAACAGCCTTGTGGCCATCATTGATCAGGCAGGTATCTACGATACCCTCAGCTGCGATACGGCCAGCCTTCTTCTGTGCGCTTGCAAGGCCTTTCTCTCTCAGCCAGTCAACAGCTGCGTCCATATTTCCTTCGGTAGCAGTCAGAGCCTTCTTGCAGTCCATCATGCCTGCGCCGGTCATTTCTCTTAACTCTTTTACCATTCCTGCTGTGATTGCCATTTCTTATCCCTCCAAAATTTCTTCGATTAAGCCTCTACGGTTTCCTCGGTCTCAGCAACTTCCTCAGCTTCTCCCTGGTTTGCCTCAACAACAGCATCTGCCATCTTGGAAACGATAAGCTTTACGGCTCTGATTGCATCATCATTGCCCGGGATTACGTAATCCAGCTCCTCCGGATCGCAGTTGGTATCAGCGATTCCGATAAGCGGAATACCCAGTGTATGTGCTTCCTGTACGCAGATTCTTTCCTTCTTCGGATCTACAACAAAGATTGCATCCGGAATATGCTTCATATCCTTGATACCGCCAAGGTTCTTCTCCAGCTTCTCCCACTCTTTCTTCAGTGCGATAACTTCCTTCTTCGGCAATACATCGAAGGTTCCGTCCTCAGACATCTTCTCGATCGCTTTAAGGCGGGCAATTCTGCTCTGGATGGTCTTGAAGTTTGTCAGCATACCGCCGAGCCAACGCTCGTTTACATAGTACATGCCGCAGCGCTCTGCCTCAACCTTGATAGCATCCTGTGCCTGCTTCTTTGTTCCAACGAAAAGAATGCTGCCGCCCTGTGCTGCGATATCAAAAACTGCCTTGTAAGCATCGTCTACCATGCCTACAGACTTCTGCAGGTCGATGATGTAGATACCATTACGCTCGGTATAGATGTACGGAGCCATCTTGGGGTTCCAGCGTCTTGTCTGATGTCCGAAATGAACACCTGCTTCCAGTAACTGCTTCATTGAAATTACACTCATGTTTCTTTCCTCCATTTGGTTGTTCTTCCGTGAGTTTCTTCACCGTGAATGACCAGTTCGATTCTGAACCCGGCACCTATCCCGGTTCCGCCCACGTGTTTTTTCACTAACCTCGAAAGTATAGCATAAGAAAAGGGCTTTTGCAAGCCCTTTTCCATATTTGTTTTAACCTGCCAGCCAGTTGTACAGCTCTTCGTACTTTTTCGCTGAATTGTTCCAGGAAAAATCCTTCGCCATGCCACGGTCGATAATCTTGTTCCATTCGCGCTTTTTATCATAGTAGATATGCTCCGCATAGCGCACGGTATTCATCATCTCGTGGGCATTGTAATTTGTGAAGCTGAAGCCGGTTCCCTTGCTCTCATACTCATTATAGGGTTCTACCGTATCCTTCAGTCCTCCCGTCTCCCGGACAATGGGCACAGTTCCATACCGAAGACTCATCAGCTGACTCAAGCCGCAAGGCTCAAACTGCGACGGCATCAGGAAGGCATCGCAGGAACCATATACCTTGTGGGACATCGCCTCGGAATAGAAGATATTCGCGGACACCTTTCCCTGGTACTTCCAGGCAAAATGACGGAACATATTCTCATAACGCTCCTCACCGGTTCCCAGAACCACGAACTGCACCTCATCCTGACAGAGCTCATCCATCACGTAGGCAATTAAATCAAAGCCCTTCTGATCCGTCAGGCGCGATACGATACCAATCATCATTTTCTTCGCATCCACGGTAAGACCCAGCTCCTGCTGCAGCGCAGTCTTATTCTTTACCTTCTCCTTCCGGAAGTTCACTGCATTGTAATTGTGAACCAGATACTTGTCCGTCTCCGGATTGTATTCATTATAATCGATACCGTTTACGATTCCGCGCAGTGAATTTGCCCGGGCGCGCATCAGGCCGTCCAGATGCTCCCCGTAATAAGGCATCTTGATTTCCTCTGCATAGGTATCACTAACCGTCGTCACGGCATCTGCATAGACGATGCCGCCCTTCAGGTAATTTGCATCTCCGTAGGCTTCGAGCTTATCCGGTGTAAAGTAGGATGCATCGAGGCCTGTGATGTCCTTGACCTTCTTCATATCCCAGATACCCTGGAATTTCAGATTGTGAATCGTCATGACGGTCTTAATACCCTGGAAGAACGGATTATCCTGGAACGAATCATTCAAAAATACAGGCACAAGTCCGGTCTGCCAGTCATGGCAATGAATGATATCCGGGCGGAAGTCTAAGGATGGCAATGCCGAGATGGCTGCCTTTGAGAAAAATGCAAATTTTTCAATATCCTCATAAATATTGCCATAGGGCTTCGGTCCGGCAAAATAATACTCATTGTCAATAAAATAGAATTTAATACCCTCATATTCCAGCTCCAGGATGCCGACATACTGGCTGCGCCATGCCAGATCCATGTAGAAATGAGTCACATACTTCATCTGATCCTTCCATTCCTGACGGATACAGAGATACTTCGGAATCATAACTCGAATATCGTATTGGTCTTTATCAAAATACTTTGGCAGCGATCCCACTACGTCTGCCAATCCTCCTGTCTTGATAAAGGGAACCGCTTCGGAAGCGACAAATAAGATCTTTTTCACTGCATTTCCTCCCCGCTTTTACATAGAATTTCTGAATTTATAATCATTATAGCGCATTTGGAATGCATTTAAAAGTAGAATTTGTGCATTATTTACATTTTGTAACTATTCAGAGCCATGCAAAATTTCATAAATCAGGCGCGAAATGCTTGCATTTCTAAGACTGATTTTGAAATTTTATATGGCGAAGTAACCACATGAGCAAAAAGGAAGCCTCGCAGAGGCGGTTTTGCGAATGGGGTTCTGAATAGTTACAATTTGGGCAACCATTCAGGAGACTCTATAGCGGTTTTCCATCCGAATCCGATCGGAAATCATGGCGATAAATTCTGAATTAGTCGGCCGCCCTTTTCCGCTGTCTACCGTATAACCAAAAATTTCATCGATGGTCTCCACCCTTCCCCTGCACCATGCGACCTCTATCGCATGGCGGATGGCGCGCTCCACCCGGGACGATGTGGTCTGATATTGTTTTGCAATCGTTGGATAGAGTACCTTTGTCACGGAACATAAGGTTTCACTGTCCTGTACCGACATACGAATTGCCTCTCGAAGGTATGGATAACCCTTGATATGAGCCGGTATTCCGATCTCATGAATCAGGCGCGTAATTTCCTGTCCAAGCTCATATTCCGACGCCTCTTCTTTTTTCTTTTCTTCCGGTTCGCTGTTTCCTCCGCTTAATTTTTTACTCCCATCCCGAAAGGCTCGAAGACGACTGAGAAGTATTTCATTATTGAAGGGTTTCATAATGTAGTAGCTGGCTCCAAGTGCAAAGGCATCCTCGGCCACCTTCTCAAGGCCGATTCCGGACATTACAATGATCACAGGCTGTTTTTTCAGGCTGTCGTCCTTCCTTATCTCTTCCATCACACCCAGTCCGTCTACCTTTGGCATAATCAGATCCAGAAGAACCAGATCCGGTTCCTTTCTTCGAATCAAGGCTACTGCTTCCTCCCCGTCGGCCGCAGAGCCCACCACCTCCATGTTCTCTTCTGCGCGGATCAGCACTTTTAAGCCTTCTACCATTCTCGGATTATCATCTGCGATCGCCACTGTCAGTTTCTCCACAATATCCCCCATTTCTTTTTTATGATAAATTTATTATATCGTAGCGATTCAGACTCCCGCAATCAGATTCCCCCGCCATTTTCAGACAGAAACAGTCATTTTTCGACAAAAAAAGCAGAGAATCATATCTCTGCTTTTTTCCTGTCTGCAAGCTGCTTCATCTCGGAAGCATTTTGATAAACCGTCTCGGTCAACTCTGCTCCGCCCAGGATTCTTGCCAGCTCTTCGATGCTTTCTTCCTTCAAAAGTTTTCGGATCTCCGTCCTGGTTTCTCCGCCTGTCACCTGTTTTTCGATTCGAAAATGCGTATCCGCCATAGCTGCAATCTGGGCAAGATGGGTGATGCAGATTACCTGACGCGTGCGGCCAATCAGCATCATTTTCTCCGATACCTTCTGCGCTGTCCGTCCGCTGATTCCCACGTCAATCTCATCAAAGATCACCGTCTCAATCTGATCCTTATCCGCCAGAACCGTCTTGATAGCCAGCATGACACGGGATAATTCACCACCGGATGCAATCTCTGCAAGCGGCCGCATAGGCTGTCCCGGATTTACGGAGATGACAAATTCAGCCTCATCAAAGCCCTTTGCCGTATAGCCGGAAAGTCTAGAGAACTGAATCCCGAACTCCACATTCAGAAAATTCAAATCGACGAGATGCGCCTTGATTTTTTCACTCAATATCTCCCCGTAGTGTTTTCGAAGCCTGCTCACCTCTTCCGACAGATCCCTTAATTCCTTTTCCTGTTCTTCTAAGTCATGCTTCAGGCGTTCCAGATAAATATCATAATTCGAAAGAGCCGTCAGGCGCTGCTGCTGTTTTTCGGCATATTCAAGCACCATCTCCAGGCTCTTGCCATATTTGGATTTCAGGTGATTTAAAAGATTCAGCCTTTCCTCTGTCTCGGCAAATTCCTCATCTGAAAATTCCAGGGAAGACATATAATCTGAAAGTTCCCGGTTGAAGTCATTCAAAAGGCTGTCGATGTCGGTAAGCTGCCTCGTGAGCTCCAGAATAGCCTCATCCAGATTCTGAACGCTTTGCAGCTCCCGAAGCGCATAGCCGATGGCATTGCCGCTGCCTTTCTCTTCCTCATAGCCTGTCAGGCGGTAGGCTGTACCGGCCGCTTCCATCAGCCTCCTTGCCCCCGTCATTTTGCGATATCTTTGCTCCAGCTCCTCGTCTTCCCCGGGGTGAAGCTCGGCATCGTAAATCTCTTTGGTTTCAAATTCGAGGAGTGAAATTTCCCGAAGCCTGCTCTCCTCATCGAGCTGCGCTTTCTGATATTCTTCTTCTAGTTTTTTCCATTTCAGGTAGACTGCTTCCAACTCTTCCTTTACCGGCTGTAATTCTTCTTTAGCATATTCATCCAGAATTTCCAGATGTTTTTTCTTCTGCAATAAGGACTGGTGTTCGTGCTGACCATGTACATCGATGAGAAGTGCCGCTGCCTCCTTTAAAAGGCTGAGCGGAACCGTCTCACCGTTGATCTTATTGATGCTTTTTCCGTTTCGAATTTTTCTGGAGAGGATGACCTCATCCTCCTCCGGAACGATTCCAAGCTTCTCGAGGCTGGTTTTCACTCTCTCGCTGGTTACGGAGAAAATAAGTTCTGCCAAACCACAGTCTGCTCCCGGCCGCACGAGATCCTTCGAGGTCTTGCCTCCCAGGGCAAAGCCCACGGAACCGATGATGATGGATTTTCCGGCTCCGGTCTCACCGGTCAGGATATTCAGCCCTTCCGTGAAATCTACCTCTGCTTCATGAATCAATGCCAGGTTTTTTACATGCAGATGTTCTAACATACGTTCCCTTTCATTTAATTTTGGATTGCCTTTCTTAGCTTTTCCATGACAATCATCGTATCGTCTACGCTGCGCACGGCACAGAAGATGGTATCATCCCCCGCGATACAGCCCACAATTTCCTGCCAGTGAAGGGCATCGAGGGCTGCCGCTGCTGCCATAGCCATGCCGGACACCGTCTTGACAACAAGAATATTCTGCGCCATCTCCATCGAAAGGAAGCTGTCGCGAAGAATCCCGATATACTTATCTCCCAGCTGGCCATTGGCTCCCGGAAGAACCACGTAGCGCTGCCGTCCGTCTACCGCCATCTTCGTAAGCTTCAATTCCCGGATATCCCTGGATACTGTCGCCTGGGTGACACGAAAGCCTGCCTGGTTCAGCCGGGCTGCCAGCTCCTCCTGGGTCTCGATGGCATACTCATTGATCAATTCAATAATCTTCGCATGCCTTTCTATCTTCATCTTATCTGTCCTCCTGCCTCTAATTGCCGCGCATCTTATCCCGCAGGACTTCCAGAAAGCTCACCCTGCTGATCTTCAGTATATTGACCGTCTTCTCGGATTTCTGTATCTCCACATAATCCCCCGTGCTTACAGGTACCTGTACCTCACCGTCAAAGCTTACGAAGGATTCTTCTCTTTGGTTTCTCTTTCCGGCTCCCGTCCGCACCCTTACCCGGTCTGCACCGGACAATACGATGCTTCGTGCCGTAAGGGTATGGGGACAGATGGGCGTCACCACAATCATACTGGCCATGGGCGAAACGATGGGACCCCCCGCAGAAAGGCTGTAGCCTGTCGACCCGGTCGGTGTCGAAACGATCATGCCATCTGCAGAATAGCGGTTCAAAAGCTCTCCGTTTACAAAGATCTCATAATCAATGATGCGAAGTGCCCCTGCCCGGTTGACCACAATATCGTTGAGAGCCAGATTTGTTACAGGCTCTTTGCCCTCGCGGTATACCGTTCCTTCCAGCAGCATACGGGGTTCAATCGTATAATGATCCAAAATCAGATTATCGAGGGCTTCACGGATTCCGGATTTTTCAATCTCTGCCAGATATCCCAACGTTCCCAGATTTACTCCAAGAAGCGGAATCTTGCGATCCACCGTGTCCCTCGCTGCCTGAATCAGGGTTCCGTCTCCGCCGAGGACGAGAATACACTCGATCCCCTCTGGGATTCGCGATGCATCGGTATAACGATAGTCCTTTCCCTTACCTTCCGCTTCTGTTTTCTGAAACTCCCGTGCGACACAGTCGGCTCCCCGTGCCTTCAAATACTCCTGTATCTCTCGCGTCGTCTCCAAATCGGGATCTTTTTCTACATTTGTAATCACATAAAATCGATTCATGGATCTCTCTCCGTTTATTTCACATCCAGATTTTGATGTGCTTCATCCACGATTTTCTCCGGGCAGATGCCTTCCGGCAAATGGGATTGAATCTCTTCCCAGTCAGAAATCTCTTCGGCAGCCTCCCTGTCAGTCTTTTTCAGCCAGACCAGGTATTCGATATTGCCCTCCGGTCCCTTGATGGGTGAAAATTCGAGGGCAAGGATATCGAAGCCGATCGACCAGGCATAGCCAAGTACCATCTGAATGACTTCCAGATGCGTGCTCTTTTCCCGCACGACGCCCTTTTTTCCAACCTTTTCGCGTCCGGCTTCGAATTGGGGCTTAATAAGAGCCACCACCTCTCCACTCTCTGTAAGGAGCTCCCGCACTGGAAGCAAGACCTTGGTCAAAGAGATGAAGGCTACGTCGATGGAAGCAAATTCCGGACGTTCGTTGATCTGATCTGCTGTCAGGTAACGGATGTTCGTTTTTTCCATGCATACCACCCGGGGATCGCTTCGAAGCTTCCAATCCAGCTGGTTCGTTCCGACATCTACGGCATAAACCTTTTGGGCACCATTTTGCAGCATACAGTCAGTAAAGCCTCCTGTGGAGGAGCCTACATCCATACAGACCTTATTTTCTAGTTTTAAATCAAAATGAGCGACCGCCTTTTCAAGCTTCAGCCCGCCACGGCTTACGTAACGAAGCTTCTGTCCATGAATCTCTATGGGAGCCGCCTCGTCAAACATCGAGCCTGCCTTATCCTCGCGCTCTCCTTTGACAAAGACCTTTCCTTCCATGATAATAGCCTTCGCCTGTTCTCTCGATTTTGCCAGTCCTCTGTTTACCAAAAGCACGTCCAGACGTACCTTCATATTCTTTCTCTCCTAAATTCTACATTTCACCGATATAGGCGGTAATCACCTGCTTGACAATCGTCTCTGCATCCAGCCCAACTTCTTTTTGCAGCAACACGACATTGCCATGTTCCACATACTCATCCGGCAGAGCTATATTCAGTACCTTTAAATCCAGGTTTCGATCGTTCACATACTCCAGTACATGATCCCCGAAGCCACCATTTCTTACATTTTCTTCCAATGTCACAAGGAGCTTATGCTGCTTTGCAAGCTCGTCTAACATTTCTTCATCCACGGGTTTTACAAAGCGCGCATTGATCAAGCTGCAATTATATCCGGAATCCTTTAAGGTATCACGCACCTGCTCGGCAATCTTTACCATACTTCCTACCGGAAGCAAGGCGATATCCGCTTCCTCATAGATCCACTCACTCTTTCCATAGGCAATCGGTGCCCGGAATTCCTCCAGGCCGTCATAAGCCTCGCCTCGCGGATAACGCAAGGCGATGGGGCCATTATAGTTCACCGCAAACTTCATCATATCCGAGAGCTCCCATTTATTCTTGGGAGCCATAACTGTCATATTCGGAATGCTGGAAAGGTAGGATAAATCAAAGATGCCCTGATGGGTCTCCCCATCGCTGCCTACCAGACCTGCCCTGTCGATCGCAAAAATGACATGCAGGTTCTGAATGCAGACATCATGCAGCACCTGATCGTAAGCCCGCTGCAGGAATGACGAATAGACTGCCACCACCGGCTTCAAACCGCCTGCTGCCAGACCGGCTGCAAAGGTTACCGCATGCTGCTCCGCGATTCCTACATCGAAAAACCTGTCCGGAAACATATTTTTAAATCGCTTGAGTCCGGTTCCGTCCGGCATGGCCGCCGTGATGGCCACCACCTTTTCATCCCGGTCTCCCATTTTTCGCATCACAGTTGAGAAAACATCGGTATAATTAGCCTTCGCCCTTCTGCTTTTGGGAAGTCCGGTTTCGATGACAAAGGGTTCCGCGCCGTGAAATCTCGACGGATGCCGCTCCGCAGGCTCATATCCCTTTCCCTTCTTCGTACAGACATGAATCAATACCGCATGATGCACCTTTTTTGCATCATGAAAGGTTCGGATTAGCTGAGGAATGTTGTGGCCATCCACCGGTCCTAAGTACGTGATCCCCATATTTTCAAAGAGCATGCCCGGAATCACCAGCTGCTTCAAGCCGCTCTTAGTTCTCTTCAGCTGCCGCACAATGCCGTCTCCGTAGACCGGAATTTTTTCAAGCGTACTTTGGAGGCCTTCCTTGAAATTAATGTAGCCCTCATTCGAGCGAAGCCCGTTCAGATACTGGCTTAAACCGCCTACATTCTCCGCAATGGACATCTGGTTGTCATTCAATACGATGATGAAATTGCTCTTAAGCTGGGAGGCATTGTTCAGGGCTTCAAAGGCCATACCGCCGGTCATCGAACCATCTCCGATGACTGAAATCACACTCTGGTTTCCTCCGGTCAGATCTCTGGCCTTTACCAGGCCGATGCCGGCTGAGATCGATGTAGAGCTATGCCCGGTATCAAAGCAATCGCAGTCACTCTCTTTTCGCTTCGGGAAGCCGCTCATGCCTCCGTATTTGCGTAAATCATCAAAGCCGTCTTTTCTGCCTGTCAAAATTTTATGGGTATAAGACTGATGTCCCACATCCCAGACTACCTGATCATTTGGAAAATCAAAAGCCAGATGAAGAGCCATCGTCAGCTCTACGACACCCAGGTTCGAAGCCAGATGTCCTCCCGTTACGCTGATCTTCTCAATCAAAAACTCCCGAATTTCCTGAGCTAGGGCTTCCCAGTCCTCTTTATTTAATTTCTTAATATCATTGACTTGATTGATCTGCTCCAGCAGCATCTGCTCACCCCTTATTTTTCTCTTGTAATCAGCATCCGAATCAGTTCTTCCAGGAACGCATTCTTATGCTCTAAGGAAGCCAGGGTAGAAAGAGCCCGCTCGGAAATCTCCTCCACATCCTTCTTCGCCTTGTCAAGACCCTCCAGGGTTACATAGGTGGTCTTGTTGTTCTTATCATCACTGTGGATCGGTTTGCCAAGCACCTCCAGAGTGCTTGTTACGTCCAGAATATCATCCTGGATCTGGAAAGCCAGCCCCACATCGTTTGCAACGCACTCGATAGCTGCTGCTTCTTCATCGGAAGCACCTGCTAATACAGCGCCTATCATCATAGCTGCCTCAATCAGGGCGCTGGTCTTCAGCCGATAGATGAAATCCAGCTTTTCTCTGGAGAGAGGCTGTCCCTCAGATTCCACATCGACCACCTGACCGCCGATCATGCCGTAGATTCCAGCTTTTTTTGCCAGAATCTTCAGTGCCTTTGCCGTTCGTTCACTGGTCTCTATCTCAAAAGCTGACGCTGCTGTCTCAAAGGCCAGGTTTAAAAGGGCATCCCCTGCCAGAATTCCCATAGCTTCTCCATAGACTGCGTGGGTCGTCTTCTTTCCCCGACGATACTCATCATTATCCATGGCCGGAAGATCATCATGCACCAGAGAGTAGGTATGGATCATCTCCAGGGCTGCCATAAAGGGTTCTACGACTTGTCCTTTCCCTCCGAACATCTGATAGGTCTCTTTCATTAAAAGAGGACGCAGACGTTTGCCGCCGGCTGTAATACTGTAGTTTACCGCCTCAAAAATAGTCTTTTGAAAGCCTTCTTCCTTCGGCAGATATCCGACAAGAAGTTTCTCGATCTCTTCCGTTTTACTGTGAAGCTCTTCCTTAAAACTCATCCAGTTTTCCCTCCTCGTTCATGACAAGCATCTTTTTCTCGACCTGATCCAGTTTGTCACCACAAACCTTCAAAAGCTTCATGCCCTCCGCATAGATCGCAAAGGATTCCTCCAGCGGCACCTCGCGATCCCCGAGCTTTTCCAGCATCACATCCAGCGCTGCAAAGTTTTCTTCCAGCGTCGTTTCCTTCTTTTTTGCCATACCGCTACCCTCTCTTTATCTTCTCGCGGCTCTCTACCACCGCTGTATAAACTCCGTCTGTCACATGAATCCGAAGCCTTTCTCCTTCTGATACCGCATCGATCCCTGTAACAGCCTTTCCTTCTTGATTTTCCGTATAGGAATAGCCCTGCTGCAGCTTGAGGAGCGGGGAAAGACCCTGAAATCTTTCGATATAGAGATTCAGACTATGCTTGCCGTCCAAAAGCTTCTGCTGCATGGCCTGCTCGAAGCCATTCATCAATTCCGAAAGCCGCATCCTCTTTTCCAGAATCTGGATCTCCGGGCTTGCATTCTGCAAACGATTTTTTAACACAGCCAGCCGTCTATAATACTCCTCCATGCGGAAACGAAACAGATTTTGAAGCCGCTGCTGATAGCCCTCTATCCGATCTATGAGCTCCCGCATATCTGTCACGGCAAGCTCTGCCGCTGCTGACGGGGTCGGGGCACGTAAATCTGCTACATAATCGGCAATCGTTGTATCCGTCTCGTGACCGACTGCCGAGATAACCGGGGTATTGCAGTCAAAAATAGCCCTTGCTACCTTTTCTTCGTTGAAGGCCCACAGATCCTCGATGGATCCACCTCCGCGGCCTACAATCAGCACATCCAGGTTCAGTGCATCCAGGGCTTCGATTCCATGTACGATGCTCTCTGCAGCACCCTCTCCCTGCACCAGAGCCGGATAAAGGATCAGCTGGACATAAGGATTTCTCCGCAGAGCAATGTTTCGAATATCCTGTATTGCTGCCCCTGTCGGAGCAGTCACGACGCCCACCTTCTTTGCATAATAAGGAATGGGCTGCTTGTATTCCGATGCAAACATCCCCATCTCTTCCAGCTCCTTCTTCAGCCTTTCATAAGCCTCATAGAGCTCTCCCACGCCATCCTTTTGAATCTCTCTTGCATAAAGCTGGTAGCTGCCGCTGCGTTCATAGACGCTGATACGTCCCTGAACGATGACACGCTCGCCGTCCCTCATCGGAAAGGCGAGACCTTTTCGGTCTCCGGCAAACATCACGCAGCTCATGGATCCGCTTTCGTCCTTGATCGAAAAATAGATATGTCCTGAGCTGTGATATTTACAATTGGAGACTTCCCCCTTGATCGCAATACGGTTTAGCATAAAATCCTGCGTAAACATATTTTTGATGTATGTGTTTACCTGCGCTACCGTATAGACATGCTTCATTTTTCCGTTCCTGTCTTTCCAATCTTACCCAGAATACCATTTACAAAGGCCGGAGACTCCTCACCGCCGAACTTCTTCGAAAGCTCCACCGCTTCATTGGCAGCCACACCTACCGGCACATCCTCATCATAACGCATCTCATAAACTGCCAGACGCAGGATGGTCAAGTCTGCCTTACCCATACGGCTGACCTTCCATCCTTCGGCCGTATCTTCCAGCAGCTTATCGATCTCGGGCAGCTTTTCTACGATCTGGCTGTATTTTTTCTCGATATATTCCTGATCCTTCTCTTCCAGTTCTCCCAGTCCTTCAAAGAACAGTCTAAGCTGCTCCGGCATCTCCTCTGCACTGTTAAATTCGATGCGAAACAGCAATTCAAAAATATGCTCTCTCAGTTCTCGTCTTTTCATTGTTTTCCGTCCTATATCCCTCTTGTTATTTGAAAAAGGAGCCGCTGACAAAAGCCGCTCCTCTCATATCAGTATTTTATTTCTCTGTTTTACCCATATTCACATTGACAATACGGATATTTACCATGGTAACTTCCAGGCCTGTCATATTTACAATCGCACTCTTGACCCGTTCCTGTACCTTCTCAGAGACCTTCATGATGCTGTAGCCGTACTCAATATTCAGTGCCAGATCCACGTCTACATTTTTCTCGTTTACCTGAATCTTTACACCCTTGGACAGGTTCTTGACACCAAGCTTTCCAATCAGCTCATTCGTAATATTACCTGCCATCGAGGCTACTCCGTCAACCTCTGTAGCTGCCAGACCGGCAATCGTAGCCACTACCTCATCCGCGATCTGAACCGTTCCAAGCTGACCATCCTCATGAATCATATGGGCACTTCTTTTTTCTTCCTTTGACATATCTAAAACCTCCTGTCTCTTCCTTTTCCATCAAAACATCCGAATTATATAAAATCTGCTTCTATCTTATCACATCTTACTCGCTGTTGACAAGGCTTTCCCACATCCGGCAGTCCGATCATTCGCGGCCGAATTCCGAGAGAACCAGACCCGGATTTCGCTCCAAAGTCATGCCGACGCTCCAGGAATTTGCCCAGATTAGAAGCGGTCTTCCCTTTAGATCCTTGATTTTCTTCATGTCAGAGGTGCCGACAAGCTTGCTCATATCGATATCCTCATTTTCAATCCAGCGGATATGCTCATAGGGCAGGGGCTCTAAGCGAATCTCTACATTATATTCATTTTCCAGGCGGTATTTCAATACATCAAACTGCAGGATACCTACGACACCTACGATAATCTCTTCCATACCCGTATTGAATTCCTGGAAGATCTGAATCGCACCCTCCTGGGCAATCTGTTCGATACCCTTGACGAACTGCTTGCGCTTCATGGTATCCATCTGCCGCACGCGGGCAAAATGCTCCGGTGCAAAGGTCGGAATTCCCTCATACCGAATCTGCTTTCCAGGCATGCAAAGAGTGTCACCGATGGAGAAAATCCCCGGATCAAACACACCAATGATGTCGCCCGCATAGGCCTCATCGACAATCTTTCGATCCTGAGCCATGATCTGCTGCGGCTGGGAGAGACGCTGCTTTCTTCCGCCCTGCACATGAAAAACTTCCATGCCGGCTGTAAATTTTCCGGAGCAGATACGGATAAATGCGATACGATCCCGATGTGCCTTATTCATATTGGCCTGAATCTTGAATACAAAGGCGGAAAATTCCTCTTCCATCGGATCGATCTCTCCCACATCCGCCTTTCTTGGCAGGGGAGATGTCGTCATCTGCAGGAAATGCTTCAGGAAGGTCTCTACACCGAAATTCGTCAGAGCCGATCCAAAGAATACCGGGGAAAGCTTTCCCTGACTTACCAATTCCTGATCAAATTCCGCACTGGCACCATCCAGAAGCTCGATATCATCCATCAGCTTTTCTTTCTGACCCGGATCGAGGATACTTTCAATCTGTGGATCATGGATGGATAAATCCAGTTCTTCTCCCTCCTTGGTTCCCTTCTCCGTATCGGAGAATAGGAGTACCTTCTCACTGTTCCGGTCATAGACTCCCTTAAAGCCCTTCCCGGAACCGATTGGCCAGTTTACCGGGCAAGTAGCAATTCCCAGCTCATTTTCGATATCATCCAACAGCTCAAAGATATCCATGGCATCCCGATCCATCTTGTTGATAAAGGTAAAGATCGGAATATGACGCATCGCGCAAACCTTGAAGAGCTTCCTGGTCTGTGCCTCCACACCCTTGCTGCCATCGATCACCATGACAGCAGAATCGGCAGCCATCAGGGTTCGGTAGGTATCCTCAGAGAAGTCCTGGTGTCCCGGCGTATCCAGAATATTGATGCAATAGCCGTCGTAGTTAAACTGCAATACTGAAGAAGTAACAGAGATACCTCTCTCCTTCTCGATCTCCATCCAGTCAGAAACTGCATGACGGGCAGTCGCCTTTCCCTTTACCGAACCGGCCAGATTGATCGCACCACCGTAGAGCAGGAACTTCTCGGTCAGTGTGGTTTTACCGGCATCCGGGTGCGAAATAATCGCAAAGGTTCTTCTTCTTTTTATCTCATCTCTATAATTTGCCATAAATATTTTCTTCCTTATCAGTTCTTATCCGTAACATTTCCCAAAAACGAGCGCACTATTATTAAGTATACACATTTTGGCAACTTTTGCAAGGGACAACCCGCATCCATTCACCCTTCCTTTTTCTTTCCAGATATGATATACTATTCGAGATAAATATTTATAACTGGCAATTATAAATGCCAAAGTACAGGATGGTGACTTACATGGAAAATGAACCGCAGAGAACCTTTCTTGATACCACTGACATTCCGGATATACAAACCTACTTTGTCAACCAGGCTTTTGAATTTCAGGAGCTTATGATGATGTATAATTGCGCGATTCGCGAAATGAGAACCAAGCTTGAGGTCTTGAACGACGAGTTGAGTATCCATCATCAGAGGAACCCCATCGAGTTTATCACGTCCCGGGTGAAAAAGCCCATGAGTATCGTAGAAAAGCTTCATCGCTATGGCGTTCCTATCAGTGTGGAATCCGTAGAGGAAAATTTGAATGACGTGGCAGGTGTCCGCGTAATTTGCTCTTTTATCGACGACATTTATACCGTAGCAGACATGCTGCTGCACCAGGATGATATCACTCTGGTGAAGGAAAAGGATTATATCAAATGTCCCAAGGAGAATGGCTACCGCAGCCTTCATCTCATCGTAGAGCTTCCCGTCTTCTTTTCCAACCAGAAAAAGAACATACGGGTAGAGGTGCAGATTCGAACCATTGCCATGGACTTCTGGGCCAGCGTCGATCATCAGCTGAAATACAAGCAGGACATCGACGACGTGGAAAATATCGATGAGCTAACCACCGAGCTCAAGGAATGTGCAGATATCATCGCACAGACGGATACCCGGATGCAGGCGATCAAGGACAAGATTTATCCCGGCAATACCCTGCCCCAGACCAATATGGAAAAGCTGAAAAAGCTGACGATTCCTCTGAACAGGCGTGAACTATGAGAGAAAAAATAAGACCGTTTCCCTTCTCGGGATTCGGTCTTATTTTTTCTCTGAATAGTTACTAATCTTCGAAGTTACGATTATGGCTGTAATGACCGGGATTCGGAACCGGAGCGATGGTGCTGACCCAACGGTTCGTATAGTTGAAGAAGCCAGCTACAAAGGCCGCCTCCAGAATCTGATGATCATCAAAGCCTGCCTCGCGGAGCTTATTGACCTGCTCCTGATCGATATCGCGGGGATGCGCTGTCACGTACCATGCATACTCGCAAAGTGCATAATCCTCTTTCGACAGCTCATCCTTTGCGGAACGGTAGTTATAAGAAATCTTATCTACCAGACGGGCATTCTTCCACATACCGCGCAGGTTATCGCCATGGGTCGTCAGACAGTAGCAGCAGCAGTTATAGGAAGATACGACGACGCCGATCATCTCCTTCTGCGCATCAGTCAGATAGCAGGTATCGTTGTACAGGGAATTCTTAAAGTTCAGAAATCCGATATACTCCTTGGCATTCAGGGGAAGAATCTTGAACAGGTTGTTGATAAAGCCCCAGTTCTTCTCCATGACCTCTACATTCTTATTAAAGACAGCATATTCCTCGTCTGTCATCTCCTCGCGATCCGGTTTCTGCAGTCTCGAAAGCTGCTCGTCAAATTCCAGCATAAGTTTGTCCTCCTGATTTTAGTCCTCGGGGCAGATTGCGAAGCATCTGGCCGGGAATCCGGTTCCATCCTTCAGCTTCGGGAATGCACATACGATCATAGCTCCTACAGCCGGTACCTGATCCAGATTTCTCATAACCTCGATCTGAATGCGGTCAGTCTCCAGAATATACTGCTCGCCCGGATACGGATAAGCATCCTCTCTCGTCGTCACATAGCTCGGGTCGGTATCTGCCGGCTCATGTCCGATCGCACCGATTTTCCTCTCCTCTACCAGCCACTTGATCGCCTCTACGCTCCAGCCCGGATAATGCGGGTTGCCATTCTCGTCCGGATTGTCCAGATTGGATTTCTTATGCCAGTCAGAACGGAATGCTACAAATGCGCCTTCCGGAATCTTGCCATACTCGCTCTCCCATTTTTCCAGATCTGCTACCGTCATGGTAAATTCTGCATTCTCCGCACATTCCTTAGACTTGTCTACAACTACCAGAGGATATACCAGCTCTTTGACGGTAATCTTGCTCATATCGCGGCCGTCTCCCCAGAAATGAAGCGGTACGTCTACATGCGTTCCATACTGGCTGGCTACACTGTACTGAATACATCTCATAGGTGCCATCATGTCATCCGGTGTGCCCTCTCTATAGTCAAAAAGAAGGGTGCCTTCCAGCGGCTTGAAGCCGTACCAGTGAGGTGTCTCCGGGCTCAGCTCATGTGTCAGATCTACCCATTTGTAACCTGTCCCTTTTACTTCTTTTACGAAGTCCCATAATTTAAGGTTTGCCATAATATTATCCTCCTTTGATCAAAAAAAGTCAATACGAGACACGCTTCCGTCAAGTCTCCATCGACTTTAGTTTTTCACTGTGCAACTTTGATTTACCATAGTGACTTTACTTTAGCATAGGATTGTTCTTTTGTCAATACCCTATTTTGTCTGTAGGAAATGTAGGTTAGGGTTTGGGTAGAAAAAGGCACGCACCAGAAGAATCCAGTGCGTGCCTTTTATAATTCGGTTTTAACTTAGAACTTGCCAGCGTCAGCAGCTTCCTGTACAGCTACTGCTACTGCTACAGTCATACCAACCATCGGGTTGTTGCCTGCGCCGATCAGACCCATCATCTCTACGTGAGCCGGTACGGAGGAGGATCCTGCAAACTGAGCGTCAGAATGCATACGTCCAAGTGTATCGGTCATACCGTAGGAAGCCGGTCCTGCTGCCATGTTGTCCGGATGAAGGGTACGTCCTGTACCACCGCCGGATGCTACGGAGAAGTACTTCTTGCCTGCCTCGAGGCGCTCCTTCTTGTAAGTACCTGCTACCGGATGCTGGAAACGAGTCGGGTTGGTAGAGTTACCTGTGATGGAAACGTCTACATTCTCCTTCCACATGATAGCAACACCTTCCGGAACGCTGTTTGCGCCGTAGCAGTTAACCTTTGCACGAAGTCCCTCAGAGTACGGCTTGCGGAATACTTCCTTTACCTCGTTGGTA
>CAVHYN010000021.1:13799-47345 GCA_963640245.1 Bulleidia sp. | reverse complement strand
GAGTGCGTAGCACGGAACAATCCGTGTAACCAAAGGTTTGGGTGTTTTGACACCAAAACCAAATTTGTGGCAGGATTCTTTCCTATATGCCAAAATAAGTTGAAGTTAGATTGGACTAAGTAAAGGGTGTATGTTATAATCTTGACAAAGGGATTGGTTCAAGACTGGGAGATAAATCAGGAGGAAAATCAATGGCAAATGTAGTATTCCGGTTCGAAAACGGCGAGGAAGTCACCGTTTCGACCATGGCGGGAGAGAACCTGCTTGAGACGGCACGAAAGTCTAATGTAGTCATAGACGCGCCCTGCTCTGGTAATGGTTCCTGCGGAAAATGTCGCATAAAGCTTCTGGGCGGCGAGTTGGATTCCAAGAAAACCCGTCACATCAATGATGAAGAGTGGGCAGAGGGCTGGAGGCTGGCCTGCTGCAGTACGGTGACCGGTGATGTAGAGGTGATGGTGCCGGATATTGCCTCCGCATACCGCAGTCGGATGAAGGTCGCAGATTTGAGTTCACCTAAGGAAATTCAGATTTTTGACGACTGCATGGAACACCTTTCCGAGGCAGATTTGACACCGGGGAATAATATTCGTATCGTGAAGCTGAAGATGGCGATTCCTACCTTGGACGACACCATGCCGGACAATGAGCGACTTACGAGAGCCTTGCAGGTGGAAACCGGCATCGAGAAGACTGAGCTTCCGTTTTCGACCTTGATGGAACTGCCGGATGTGCTTCGCGCGAGTGACTTCGAGGTACAGTGCGTCATTGCCCAGAATAAGGAGCATGTATTCGTATATGATGTCCTGGACGGAAAGACAGATGCCGTAGCAGCCGGACTGGCCATCGATATCGGTACAACGACAGTGTCTGCCGTAGCAGTAGATCTGATCAGCGGTAAGATTCTGGCTAAGGCGTCCGCCGGCAACGGACAGATTCGCTATGGAGCGGATGTTATCAACCGAATTATCGAATCCCAGAAGCCGGGCGGACATAAGAAGCTGCAGGATGCGATCATCGATGAGACCTTAAATCCTATGATTCACCAGATGTGTCATGCGGCAGGTATAAAACCGCGCCAGATTTATCGTTTGTCCGTTGGCGGAAACTCTACGATGAATCATCTTTTGTTGGGGATTAATGCAGATCCTCTGCGTATGGAGCCTTACATTCCGGCATTTTATAAGACCAATTCCATCTTTGCATCGGATATCCGTCTGCATGTACATCCAGATGCCCATGTGATCATTTCCCCGAATATCGGCAGCTATGTGGGCGGTGATATTACGGCAGGTGCGCTGGTCAGCATGATCTGGAATCAGCCGCATTTTTCATTGTTTATCGACCTTGGAACCAACGGGGAGCTCGTATTTGGCAATTCAGATTTCATGATGAGCTGCGCCTGCTCGGCAGGTCCGGCCTTCGAGGGCGGCGATATCAGCTGTGGCATGCGTGCTACGGACGGGGCGATCGAAGCCTGTACGATTGATAAGGAAACGATGGATCCTACCTTCGATATCATCGGCGACCCGGGACAGAAGCCCATCGGCCTCTGCGGTTCCGGCATCATTGATGTGATTGCGGAGCTGTTCCGCTGTGGAATCATCAGTCCCAAGGGAAAATTCATCCGGGAAGGCAAGCGGATCAAGCATGACCATTACGGCATGGGAAGCTACGTTCTGGCGTTCGAGGAGGAAGCGGCAGGCAGCAAGGATGTGGAGATTACCGAGGTAGATATCGATAACTTCATCCGTGCCAAGGGTGCGATTTTCTCCGCAATTCGTACCATGCTGAAGAGTCTGGATTTCGACATCAGCATGATCGAGGAGGTCTATGTCGCAGGCGGCATCGGAAGCGGTATCAATATGCAGAATGCTGTGAATATCGGTATGTTCCCGGATATTCCGATCGAATGCTATCACTATATCGGCAACTCCTCCCTGTGCGGTGCCTATGCGATGCTGCTTTCGACGAAGGCAGAGAGAAAGGTTTACGAGCTGGCTCAGAATATGACTTATCTGGAACTTTCGACGGAGCCAGGTTATATGGATGAATTTGTAGCCTGCTGCTTCCTGCCCCACACGGACAGCTCCCTGTTCCCGACGGTGATGAGTCAGGTATAAGAACGAAAAATTACGAGAAAGAGAGACTGAATAACCATGGAATTTCCTTACGAAAAGGATAATAAAGAGAGAATTCCTTTCGAGCACTATCTGAGCGAGTATCAGAAAATTGACCCGAAGGAGGCGGCTGAGCGCTGCGGCGTGGAATATGACGAGGAGAAGCAGCAGTTTCATGTGCGCCTGATGGGCTATCATTATCTGGTAGATTATCCGGAATTCGCAGTACAGAAAGAGCGGGAAGAGGAAGAAGGCGCATTCCTGCTGCTGGATACCGTGGCGGCAAAAATCAGTGTCCTTCGATTCCTGATTTCCGGACAGGCGGTAAAAAGTAGCGGCAAGTATCTGACCTATCGGGAAGTCCCCTGGGGAGAAGTATATTTTCGCCAGTTCGAGGGAAGATGTCTGACAAGACTAAAATTCGCCTTTGGCTTTAAACTCGATAAATTCTGCGAGGCTATGGAGAAGCTTGGCGCGAAGAAGCTGACCCTGGGTGACGCTTCCTATGAGTTTGAGTATATCAATGGCTTGCATGTGCGCTTTATTCTCTGGACCGGCGACGACGAGTTCCCGCCTGCGTCCCAGATCCTTTTCGAGGACAATTTCCCATACGCTTACCAGGCCGAGGACTTAGCCGTAGTAGGAGATATCTCTATTACGACCTTAAAGATTCTGGCCGGGAAATAAGAAAAAGGAAACTGTAAATAAATGGAAATAAATAAGAACAAAGCAATTCTGGTCGTTAGCTTTGGCACCAGTTTTCCGGAAACCAGGAAAAAAACGATTGACCGGATCGAAGCAGACTTCGCGGAAGCTTTTCCGGATTATCGCATTTACCGCGCCTGGACCAGCAAAATGATTCTTGCAAAGCTAAAAAAACGGGATGGAATCGTGGTTCCGACCGTGGCAGAGGCTGTCGAACAGATGATCGAGGACGGGATTCGGGAGCTGATTGTACAGCCTACCCATATCATCAATGGAATTGAAAATGATTTGATGAAGGATGATATCCTGGCAAAAAGGGATTCCTTTGAAAAGCTTGCATTTGGAACGCCACTTTTGACCACCACAGAGGATCAGATGGCAGTGACGCATGCGGTCATGTCTGAGTTTTCCTCATTGGAGGAGGACGAAGCCCTTGTACTGATGGGACATGGAACAACCCACTATGCCAATGCAGTCTATGCTGCCCTTAATTATACTTTTTGGGATCTGGGATATGAAAGATGCACCCTGGGAACCGTCGAGGCCTATCCTTCGCTCGAAGAGGTAAAGAAGCAGTTGAGAGGAATGGATGTCAAAAAGGTGATTCTGACACCCTTTATGGTGGTGGCGGGAGATCATGCCACCAACGATCTGGCCGGAGAGGAAGAGGATTCCTGGAAGAGGCAGCTTGAAGCAGAAGGATATCAGGTGTCCTGCGTTTTAAAGGGGCTCGGTGAATATCCAGGTGTTTGTGCGATTTATCTCGAACATGCCAAAGAAGCAATGAAAGAAATTTAGAGACGAAAAAAGAATCCTGGTAAACAGGATTCTTTTTATATTCCTTATGATCTCGTTATGCTTGCGGGAGTCAGAACACGGCCGATGATCCGGGAAAATGCTCTCATGAAGATAAAGAGCAATACACTGTTGATGCCAAGAGATACGAGGCATTTGATAAGGCGCATCGTGAACAGGTATTTCCATTCCATACCGTACATAAAATGTAGCCATACGGTATTCAGTGTACAGGCGAGAATAAACTCGAAAAGAGCAGCCATGAATGTTCGAACGGGTGTAACCTTTGAACGATACAGGATCAGTCCGAAGGCAAAGCCTAAAATGGCATAGCTTAAGGTGAAGCCCGGAAAAAAAGGTCCGGTCTGGGGAGCTGCAAAATAGCTGACTACATCACCAGCGATACCGGCTGTCATGCCCATCACCGGTCCGCCATAAGCAGCAGCGGCAGCGAGAGCCAAAAAGGCGAAACGAAACTCCAGATAGGGGGTAAGCTTCAGATTAAAAAAGGAAAGGGCGACATAAGCGGCTACAAAGAGTCCGCAGAGACAGATGCTTTGAATTTTTCGGAGATTGTTAAACTGTTCACGAAAAGCGAGAGCATCCTTGGAAAAGAATTGCATAAAAATACACCTCCATGATAATGTGTGAGAAACAGGTTACGAAAATAAATAATATCGAGACTGCTTATGAAGCCCGATTTCTCCACACATGAGGTGTACTCATCTGTAGCAACGGGTGCGGATAATATATCGTAAGACCGAGTCAGAACTCTCCTTTTCGTTTCGCGGCGACTCCCCAGCCTGCGAACACTTGACGCATAAAATCCTACTTCGCTATTATTTATTTTTTGGAGAGAATTGCTCGAATAATGGGACAACGCTCTCACTCTTTCTTTATATCATACTGCAAAGAAAAAAGCAAGAAACTTTATCAAAAAATTAACAAAACTCGGAATGCAGCTTCTTGCATATTTTACAGGAACATGATAAGGTAGGAAATGCATAGCTGTTCAGGCGCTGAGCAGCTGCAAATGAAGATAGAAAGAGGAAAAAGTATGATTTTCGATGCACTGACAGATGCATTTTTCGATACACTGCGAACGATCCCTTTTTTGTTTGCAGCCTTTGTAATTTTGGAGGCACTGGAACATTATTCGGGTAATTTTGCAAACCGGTCTCTGGGGAAAATAGGGAAAGCAGGCCCTCTGGCCGGAGCTCTTTTGGGCTGTATTCCTCAATGTGGTTTCTCTGTGACAGCGGCGAACCTTTATTCCGGCGGCGTCATAACTTTAGGTACCCTGTTGGCAGTATTTCTTTCCACCTCCGATGAGGCGATCTTGATTTTACTCAGTCATCCGGGCAGCGGTACTGTCATCGGCAAGCTTTTGGCCGGGAAAATTCTGGTTGGAGTGGTGGCCGGATTTTTGGTTGATATTTTGCTTCAAAAAAAGAAGGAACAGAAGGAAATTCACGATCTCTGCCATGACTGCGGCTGCAGCGATCACGGCGGTATTCTGAAACCAGCGATCCGTCATACCCTGCGTCTTGGCCTTTATATTTTTCTCTTTACTGTGATCCTGAATCTACTCCTTGCATGGATTGGCATGGATGTGCTTGGCGCTTTTCTTGGAAAAGATACCTGGTTTCAGCCGTTTTTGACTGCACTCCTTGGCCTGATTCCAAACTGTGCTTCTTCTATATTGATTACGGAGCTTTATCTGGCAGGAAGCCTGAATCTGGCATCCGCGATGGCAGGACTATGTGCGGGAGCCGGCGTAGGACTTGCTGTCTTGTTCCGGGAAAATCATCCCAAAAAAGAAAATCTTTATATTGTAATTTTATTGTACCTGATTTCTGCGGGAGCCGGTCTGGTTATCAATCTACTCATCTAACTGTTTGGAGGTTTCTATGAAAAAAATAGGAAAATATTTAAAATGTGTCCTGCCCTTGCTGGTCATGCTTGGGATCCAGCTTTTTGTTTCCGTCGTTTTGTTGATACGTTACATTCTTGCATACGGCCTCTCGAATGGAACCGAGGTCTATCTGAATGATACGATGGAGGTGCTTTTGATCAGTGATCTGCTGGTTTTATTGGCCTTCCTGCTTTGGTATTTCTTAAGCGTTCGAAGACACCACAAAAAAATGGGAGATTCTGTAAAATCTTATTTTGAAATCAGAGATTTGGGTAAGATTTTGGCACTTGCCGTCGGGATGCAATGCATGATTGGAATTTTTCTCGGAGTATGGTCGATTCTTGCGCCTTCGATGATAAATGAATACGATGAGCTGATGGATGCATCCGGAATCATCAGTATAAGCTTCCTCTCTATCGTTACGTCGAGCATCATTGGGCCTATCGAGGAGGAATTGGTATTTCGAGGAGTAACGACGGAATATCTGAAACGAGCCGGGGCATCTTTTTGGATCCTGAATATTCTCCAGGCCTTGCTGTTTGGAATTGCACACCTGAATCTCGTTCAGGGCTGTTATGCCTTCTTTGTCGGCCTGGTTTGTGGTTACCTTGCGCTTCGCTACCGAAGCCTTTTTCCCAGTATTGTCTTTCACATCCTGTTCAATGCCTACAATTACCTTGCCACTGTAATGGCAGGAATCCTGGAGTGGATCCCGGATATCGTGATGCTTTTGGTTTATACGGTTGGCGGTGTGTGGCTGATGGTTTGGTCGCTTCGAAGTATTCGCCGAGAGATTCGAAGCAAGGAAGAGGCAGAAAACAAGGAAGAAATAGATATAGAAGAAAAAACGGAACCTATAGAGGAAATACAAGAATCTCCGGTGGAGGAGTAGGATTTAAAAATCCTGTTTCCGCTTATGAATTCACAGACGATGGGATGGATTTTTGCGAGAAAGTGTGTTAAAGTAATTTAGAATCAATTAACAGGTAAACTGTGAGATGGAGGAAGAAAAATGGCTGTGATCGAGATTACAGAGGCAAACTTTGAGACAGAAGTATTAAAGTCAGAGGTTCCCGTACTGGTGGATTTCTGGGCTGTATGGTGCGGACCCTGTCAGATGCAGGGACCCATTATAGATGAACTGGCAGAAGAAGTAGAAGGAATCAAATTCGGAAAATTAAACGTTGATGAGAATATGGGATTGGCGCAGAAGTTCCGTGTGATGAGTATCCCAACTCTGATGCTTTTTAAAGACGGTGAGAAGGCAGCGACTGTAGTAGGGCTTCAGTCAAAGGAGGCCGTAAAAAATCTTTTGGGTGTTTAAGATGAAGTACGATATTATTATAGTAGGAAATGGGCCGGCCGGTTTATCGGCGGCCCTTTATACGAGCCGGGCAAATCTTTCGACGCTGGTTATCGGAAAAGATGACGGAGCCCTGAAAAGGGCTGACCGGATTGAAAACTATTTTGGAATGGAAAAGCCCATGTCCGGCACGGAGCTCTTAGAGAATACAAAGACGCAGGTAAAAAGACTGGGTGCAGCGCTTTTGCAGGATGAAATTTTCCAGATAAGCTGGCAAAATGGATTCATTTTCGAAGGACAAAAAGACAGATACGAAGCAAGGGCAGTCCTTCTGGCGACCGGTTCTGCCAGAAAGAGTGTGAGCCTTCCGGGGCTTTCAAGGCTGGAGGGCTTTGGTGTCAGCTACTGTGCGGTCTGTGACGCCTTCTTTTACCGGGGACGTAAAGTCGCCGTTCTGGGCAATGAGGAATATGCGGTTCATGAACTGGGAGAGCTGCTTCCCATCGTCGGCGAGGCAGTACTCTTGACAGACGGGAAACCCTTGCAAGCGAAGACTCCGGATGGAGTGCAGGTCATCGAAAAGAAGCTTCGTTCTATAGACGGCGAAGAGCAGGTCGAAGGGGTCACCTTTGATGACGGAGAAAGCTTAGCATTCGATGGTCTCTTTGTAGCTCTTGGAAGTGCCGGGGCTGTCGAATTGGCAAGAAAAATCGGTGCCATGACAGAAGGACAGAAGATCAAGGTGGATGAAGAGATGGCTACCAATGTGCCGGGGCTTTTTGCGGCCGGCGACTGCACCGGAGGCCTTTTGCAGATCTCTAAGGCAGTGGGCGAGGGTGCGAAAGCTGCGATGAGCATGATTCAATTTGTGAGACAGCAGAAAAAATCGGAGGAAGAAAAGAAATGAGACTAATGATAGCATCAGACATACACGGCTCTGCATACTACTGTGAAAAGCTTCTGAAAGCATATGATGAGGAAAAGGCAGATAAGATGCTGCTGCTCGGGGACATCCTCTATCACGGTCCCCGCAATGATTTGCCAAAGGATTATGCACCGAAACAGGTAATCTCCATGCTGAATGCCAGAAAAGAGGACTTTCTTTGCGTTCGCGGCAATTGCGACACGGAGGTGGATCAGATGGTGCTGGAATTCCCGATTCTGGCCGACTACTGTATCCTGTATCTGGATGACCGGATGATTTTCGCCACCCATGGCCATGTGTTCAATGAGAAGAACCTGCCTATGCTTAAGAAGGGTGATATTCTGCTCCACGGACATACACATGTGCCGGTATGTAAGGAGACAGAGGATTACATTTACCTGAATCCGGGTTCCGTATCGATTCCGAAAGAAGACAGCTGGCATGGCTACATGATTCTGGAAAATGGCAAATTCGCCTGGAAGGATCTGGAAGGAAAAGTGCAAAAGGAGTTTTGCCCGTAAGCTCACTCCTCAATATGCTCAAGACCTTGACGGAGAATGTTTACCACATGGTCGTCGGCCAGAGAATAGTAGATGGTTTTGCCGTCCCGACGAAACTTGACAAGACGGTTCTGCTTTAGAATGCGCAGCTGATGTGAGATCGAGCTTTGCGACATTTCGAGGCCTGTGGCAATATCATTGACACACAATTCTCCGTCGCTCAGGATATAGAGAATCCGGATTCGGGTAGAATCGGCAAAGACTTTAAAAAATTCTGAAAGATAATAGACTTCATCGTCAGCAGGTATCATTTCATTGTTCAAAAGGAGTGCCCTCCGTTTCTATAAAATCTGGTTTTGTTTTATTTTAACACAGGGAAAAAACCTAAGGCAAGGGGAGAATCCTGCGTGGCAGGATTCTTTCTCCCTCAAAAGCATCGGGAGCACTTGAAATGAAAGAGAAAAATGGATATAATAAACTCAAATGGTTACTTTGAAGATAGGGAACGGAGAGTTTAAATGAAGCAATTCAGAAATAGAAGCAAGAGATTGCTGGCATATATATTGGCGGGAGTCATGAGCTTTTCCATTACTGCATCTGCGGCCACGGAGACGGAGATAAAAAAGCAGCAGCAGGAGACACAGAAGCAGCTCGATCAGATCAATTCTCAGATGAAGACTATTGAGAGCCAGCGAAACAGCGTCTTAAACCAGGTAAATTCTTTGAATTCCGAGCTGACGACGCTGGTTTTGAATATTGAGCTTCTGGAGAGCGATATCGAGGCGAAGGCTGCGGAGGTCGAACAGGCGCAGGCGGATTATGATGCTGCGAAGAAGCGGGAAGAAGAGCAGTATGAGGCGATGAAGCTTCGGATTCAGTATATCTATGAAGAAGGCGATATGGATTATCTGTCCTTGTTCTTGCAGGCTGAAAACTTCTCGGATTTTTTGAATCGGGCGGATTTTGCGCAGGAGATCCAGACCAAGGATCGACAGATGTTTGAAGAGTATCAGCAGACGAAGCAGGAGGTTGCGGATCTTCTGGAGGAATTGGAACAGGAACAGGCAGATATGGAGGATCTCCAGGCTGAGTACGAGAGTGAAAAGAGCTCCACAGAAGCAACCCTGGCGCAAAAGAAGGCAGAGCAGGCGGATTACGACAGTCAGTTAGCCTCAGCAAAATCACAGGCTGCCAGCTATAAAAAGCAATTGCAGGAGCAGCAGGCGCAGCTGAAAAAGCTTGAGGACGAGCGAAAGAAGAAAGAGGCGGCAGCGGCGGCTGCTGCAAAGAGTACTTCTACTACTAAGAGCAGCACGACATCAAGTACAAGTACAAGCTCAAGTACAAGTACAACCTCAAGCTCATCGAGCAGCAGCTCCAGTGCCAAAGTTTCCGGCGGCGGCTCCGGAGCTTCCATTGCTAGTTATGCATTGCAATTTGTGGGCAATCCTTACGTATCCGGCGGAACCAGCCTGACCAACGGTGCTGACTGCTCCGGCTTTACCTGGGCGGTTTATCAGAAGTTTGGAATATCGATCCCACGTCAGTCGGATGCACAGGGGCATTCCGGTAAGGAAGTCAGCTATTCGGATGCGCAGGCCGGAGATATTATCTACTATGGCGGACATGTGGGCATCTATATCGGCGGCGGCCAGATCGTGCATGCCAGCACAGCTAAGACCGGCATTAAAGTAAGCTCTGCTACCTACCGCAGCATTCTGTCAGTAAGAAGATATTATTAAGAATGAGGAGAAGGACTGTAAACAGAAGTTTACAGTCCTTAAATTTCTGTTAAATTCACCTGCCTTTGGTTGGAAAGCCGTTGAGAATGTGGTACCATGAGAAGGCATGAAAGAGAGGGGAAAAATGAAGAAGATTCTGGGCAAGATCTCAAATCGAATCGTGATATTCGGATTTTTGCTGGCTGTTCAGTTGGGTTGGTTTTTACTAACCTTTACGAAGCTTGTAAATTATTCCACCGGATTATCCATAGCGCTTCGAATCTTAAGTATCCTGGCAGCTCTCTGGATCATCAATACAGAAGATAATCCGGCCTACAAGATCGCATGGATCATCTTTGTTCTGATATTGCCTTTGCTGGGCGGCCTTTTCTATGTGGCAGTTGGCCATAAGCGGCCGGCAAAAGGCATGCGAAAGCTTCTCGATGCAGAAGCGATGCGAACAGAAGAGGAGCTTTCGCAGGATGAGGAGATCCTGGATAAACTGGGAAGCCTCGATCGCAGGGTGCGGGGAGATGCCTACTATCTGTCAAAGGTCGGAGGATACCCAGTCTGGGATCATACTTCAGCAACCTTTTATTCTATAGGAGAGGAATATTATGCAGCTCTTCTTGAAGAATTAAAAAAAGCGGAACACTTTATTTTTCTGGAGTACTTCATCGTAGGAGAAGGAAAAATGTGGGACAGCATCCTTGAGATTCTTGAGGAAAAGGCAAAGGCTGGTCTCGACGTTCGCTTTATCTATGATGATTTTGGTTGTGTATCCCTGCTTCCGGCCAATTATAGCCGGGTTCTGGAGGGAAAGGGAATCAAAAGCTTTGCATTCAATCCCTTCATTCCGCTGTGGTCCCTGGTAATGAATAACCGGGATCACCGGAAAATAGCAGTCATCGACGGACATACCGCTTTCAGCGGAGGCGTCAACCTCGCAGATGAATATATCAATGAAAAGGTGCGCTTCGGTCACTGGAAGGATACCGGGTTTATGATAAAAGGAGAAGCAGTCTGGAATTATACCGTGATGTTTCTTCGGATGTGGAATGCCTATCGTCATACAGACGAGAATTATGACAGCTTTCGTCCGCATGTATGGCATCCGGAGCCCTTTGAAGGCAGTGGGTTTGTTCAGCCTTACAGCGATTCTCCCCTGGATGATGAGCTTTTAGGCGAAAATGTTTATCTGAATATCTTAAGCCGCGCAAAGGATTATGTCTATATTTTTACACCTTACCTGATCGTCGATCATGAGATGCAGACGGCGCTTTGTCTGGCGGCAAAGAGGGGAATCGATGTGCGGATTGTGACCCCTGGCATTCCGGATAAAAAGACGATCTTTCAATTGACCAGATCCTATTATCCGGTTCTTCTGAAGGCGGGCGTGCGCATTTATGAGTATACGCCCGGTTTTCTCCATGCGAAATCCTTTGTCAGCGATGATGAGGTGGCTGTCGTGGGCACGATCAATATGGACTATCGAAGTCTCTATCTTCATTTTGAATGCGGAACCGTATTTTTCCGGAATCCGCTTGTCCGGGAGGTAAAAGCAGACAGCTTAAGGACGATGGATAAGAGCAGGGAGCTTAGCTTAAAGGATACAAGACAGAGCTTTTTCGGAAGCCTGTTTTGCGCTGTACTGCGTGTATTTTCACCGCTTTTGTAACCGAGAAAGGGGTTTACTTGATGAATATTTTGTTTTTTTTGAAACCGAAGGCCGAGGTTTCCTTCCTCTACGAGGATTTTTCGATGCGGCAGGGACTCGAGAAGCTGGAACGGAGCGGATATACAGCAATTCCAGTGATCAATAGACAGGGAGAATATGTCGGCTCCATTACAGAGGGCGATTTTCTCTGGTCCTTGAAAAATAAGTTTTCACTGGATCTGAAACAGGCGGAGGAGGTGCCTCTTTCCAGCGTAAAAAGGCGGATGCAGTTCGAAGCCATTTCCATCGATGCAAATATGGAGGAGCTGGTATCCTGTGCCATGAATCAGAATTTTGTCCCTGTGATCGATGACAATGGAATTTTTATCGGCATCGTGACACGAAAGGATATCATAGGATTCTGTTATAAAAATTATCGGTCAGCAGAAGAAAAAAAGGAGTGGTGATATACCATTCCTTTTTTTTATGCTTTCATAACAAGAATTTATGTAAAAAAGAAAAATTGTTGCACATTTTACCTTGAATACGTCGATTATATTTGTTAAAATTATAACCGATATCGTTTTGTATCAGATTTTATACAAGATACGATCAAATTTATATATGGAGGGCTGAAAATGAGTAATACAGCACAGAGCCCGGCAGGCAGAAGAATAGAAGGACTGCTTGACGGGAACAGTTTTGTGGAGATCGGCGGACAGGTGACTGCCAGAAGTACTGACTTCAATCTGCAGCAGTCGAAGTGCCCGTCTGACGGAGTCGTTACCGGCTATGGTCTGATTGACGGCAATCTGGTCTATGTCTACAGCCAGGATGCGTCCGTACTGAACGGAACCCTGGGTGAGATGCACGCAAAGAAGATCGTGCGTCTCTATCAGATGGCATGTAAGATGGGAGCACCGGTGATCGGTCTGATTGACTGTGCAGGCATTCGTCTGCAGGAGGGCGTGGATGCTCTGAATGCATTCGGAGAGATTTACACCCAGCAGGCACTCGCATCCGGCGTGGTTCCGCAGATTACAGCCGTATTTGGCAATTGCGGAGGCGGACTGGCTATCGTGCCGGGTCTTTCTGATTTTACCTTTATGGAAGAGAAGGATGCAAAGCTTTTTGTAAACGCTCCGAATACCATTCCCGGAAATAATGTCCAGAAGTGTGACAGTGCTTCTGCCAAGTTCCAGGCGGAAGAAGCGGGAAGCGTAGATGTCGTGGCAGACGAGGCAGGCATTCTTGCTCAGATCCGTGCACTGGTTGCGATGCTTCCGGGCAACAACGAGGAAGAGGGCTGCTACTCTGACTGTGCAGACGATTTAAACCGTGTATGCGCAGAGCTTCAGGGTGTCGAGTATTCCGCAGCTTATATTCTTTCCACGATTGCAGACGGAAAGGCTTTCTTTGAGACAAAGGCTGCCTACGGCAAGGATATGGTAACCGGCTTCCTGCGCCTGAACGGCATGACCGTAGGTGCGGTAGCGAGCGGCGAGCAGGAGATGAGCGCAAGAGGCGCCCAGAAGGCAGCTGACTTCGTAGAGTTTTGTGATGCCTTCAACATTCCGATTCTGACTATTACCAATGTAAAGGGCTTTAAGGCATGCATGTGCACCGAACGTAACATTGGCAAGGCTGCAGCCAAGCTTACCTATGCTTTTGCAAATGCAACGGTTCCGAAGGTAAATGTGATCGCAGGTGAGGCCTTCGGCAGTGCTTATGTAATTATGAACAGCAAGGGCATCGGTGCAGATCTGGTCTATGCATGGAAGGATGCTAAGGTAGGCATGATGGATGCTTCCCTGGCAGCAAAGGTTATGTATGCGGATGCGGATGCAGACACCCAGAAGAAGAAGGCGGCAGAGTATGCAGCTCTTCAGGACAGTGTCGACGCGGCAGCAGCGAGAGGCTATGTAGATACGGTCATTGATGCACAGGATACCAGAAAGTATGTCATCGGTGCGTTTGAAATGTTATTTACCAAGAGAGAGGAACGTCCGGCTAAGAAACACGGAACTGTCTAAGAGGAGTGAAGAGTATGAAACGAAGCTTGAAAAAATTATCTGCTCTGCTGTTTTTGACAGGACTTTTGGTACTTACCGGCTGCGGACAAAAGGAAGCCCTCCAGGATGAGGAGACTTACCAGAGCAAGCTGGATGAATACGTAGAAATGCTGGCCGGTACGGATAAGGAAACTCTGGATGCGCAGCTTGCAAATCTTCAGGAAAATTATGACGATTTTGAGCAGCAGGTATCCCTGTATCCCTATATCGGCGGCACGGGACAGAAGTTTGATTTTACTGCAGATGCTTACTTAAGCCTGTTGAAATCCTACAGCGCGAACTATGATGAATTCGGAGAACTCGTCGGACTCAAGGAATATGAAGGCGGCACTACGGATACAGATGGAAACATCACCTATACCGCAGTCTACGAGTTTTCAGAGCATAATATGCGTCTCGCACTGGAGTTTGATAAAGACAATGTGGTTACGACTGTAACCATGGATCCGATTTACAGCACCGGTGAAATCGCTGAAAAGGCTGCATTAAATACCTTGATTGGTATGGGCTCGGTGTTTGCTGTACTGATTCTTCTTGCGTTTATCATTTCCCTTTTCAAGTATGTATCCGTATTTGAGAACAGAGGAAAAGCGAAGAAGGATGAAAAAGAAAAGGTGACAGCACCCGCACAGGCAGCAGCACCGACTGTGCCTACAGAGATTTCCCCTGCGGATGATCTGCAGCTTGTTGCAGTGATTACCGCGGCTATCGCAGCGGCAGAGGGCACATCCGCAGATGGCTTTGTCGTTCGTTCTATCAAGCGCAGAAGCAATAACAAATGGAAAAAAGCATAGCGCATGCTCATATTTAGGAGGATTCATAGAGATGAAAAATTATACAATTACCGTAAATGGCGTAGCATATGATGTAGTCGTTGAAGAAAAAGGCGCTGGCGCAGCACCGGCAGCACCGGTAGCAGCAGCACCGACAGCAGCTCCGGCACCGGCAGCAGCTCCGAAGGCGGCAGCCGCAGCAGCTGGTTCCGTAGAAGTAAAGGCTTCCGTACCGGGTAAGGTACTGAAGGTGGAGGCAAGCGTTGGTCAGGCTGTTAAGGCTGGAGACAGCATCATCATTCTTGAGGCAATGAAGATGGAGATTCCGGTAGTAGCACCCCAGGATGGCACCGTAGCAGGCATCAATGTAAGTGTAGGCCAGGCTGTAGAGTCCGGAGATTTACTGGCATCCCTGAACTAATGGCATAGCCTTAAGAGAAATCAACGGAGGTTAAGACATGAGTTACATTATAGACACTCTGGGAAACCTCGTGCATCAGACAGCGTTTTTTAACCTGACCTGGGGAAATTACATCATGATTCTGGTTGCATGTGTGTTCCTGTATCTGGCTATCAAAAAAGAGTACGAGCCGCTTCTTCTGGTTCCCATCGCTTTTGGTATGCTTCTTGTAAATATTTATCCGGATATCATCGCCAGCCCGGAGGAGACTTCGAACGGAGTCGGCGGACTTCTGTATTACTTCTATGTACTGGATGAGTGGTCTGTTCTGCCGTCCCTGATCTTCATGGGTGTCGGAGCCATGACAGACTTTGGTCCGCTGATCGCAAACCCGAAGAGCTTCCTTCTCGGGGCAGCTGCCCAGTTCGGTATCTTTGCCGCATACCTGGGCGCTATGCTGATGGGCTTCTCTGACAAGGCCGCAGCAGCGATCTCCATCATCGGTGGAGCAGACGGTCCGACTTCCATCTTTCTTGCCGGCAAGCTGGAGCAGACAGCCCTTCTTGGACCCATTGCGGTAGCAGCTTATTCCTATATGTCCCTGGTGCCGATCATTCAGCCGCCGATTATGAAGCTTTTGACTACAGAAAAAGAGCGTAAGATTAAGATGGAGCAGCTTCGTCCGGTATCCAAGCTGGAGAAGATTTTGTTCCCCATCGTGGTTACCATCGTAGTCTGCCTGATTCTGCCGACTACCGCTCCGCTGGTAGGTGCTCTGATGCTGGGTAACCTGTTCCGCGAGTCCGGTGTCGTTCGTCAGCTGATGGATACCGCATCCAATGCTCTGATGTATATCGTAGTTATTCTGCTTGGTACCTCGGTAGGAGCTACCACCAGTGCAGAAGCATTCTTAAATGTCAGCACACTGAAGATCGTAGCCCTGGGTCTGATTGCCTTTGCTTTCGGTACTGCAGCCGGTGTTCTTCTGGGTAAGCTCATGTGTGTACTCAGCAAGGGAAAGATCAATCCGCTCATTGGCTCTGCCGGAGTTTCCGCAGTGCCCATGGCAGCTCGTGTATCCCAGAAGGTCGGGGCGGAAGCAGATCCGACCAACTTCCTGCTGATGCATGCGATGGGACCGAACGTAGCCGGAGTTATCGGTACAGCTGTAGCTGCCGGAACCTTCATGGCAATTTTTGGGATTTAAGATGCCAGGATCCCAAGGTCAGATGGCGTTCGTGCTTGCACGATAAGACATATGACTTTGGGATCCGCCAAGTATGAGAAAGTAGCGATTTACGAAGTAAATCAGCGGATTTCGAATACTTGCAGAATTACGGGAGCTGCAAAGCAGCGGGAGTAATTCTGTGGCATCCTGTTAGGGGCAAAAGACTTTTTGACCCTAATTTTATTATTAAATAGGAGGAAATTATCATGTCAGATATAAAACCGGTACAGATTACCGAGACCATCCTGCGTGATGCGCATCAGTCCCTGATTGCGACACGTATGTCCACTGAGCAGATGCTGCCCATCGTGGAAAAACTGGATCAGGTAGGTTATCATTCCCTGGAGTGCTGGGGAGGAGCTACCTTCGACGCTTCCCTTCGTTTCCTGCATGAGGATCCCTGGGACAGACTTCGTAAAATCAAAGAGAAAGCAAAGAAGACCCCGCTGCAGATGCTGTTCCGTGGTCAGAACATCCTGGGATACCGTCCTTACGGAGATGACGTCGTAGAGTATTTCGTACAGAAGTCTATCGCAAACGGTATCGATATCATTCGTATCTTTGACTGCCTGAACGACCTGCGCAACCTGCAGACAGCTGTCAAAGCAGCAAACAAAGAAAACGGCCATGCACAGGTAGCACTGTCCTATACTCTGGGCGATGCTTATACGCTGGAATACTGGACCAAGATGGCAAAAGACATCGAGGAGATGGGAGCAAACTCTATCTGTATCAAGGATATGGCAGGCCTTTTGCTTCCGTACAAGGCTACCGAGCTTGTGAAGGCACTGAAGGAGACTGTCAAGATCCCGATTCAGCTGCATACCCATTATACATCCGGTGTAGCTTCCATGACCTACTTAAAGGCTGTAGAGGCTGGCGTAGACGTGATCGACTGTGCGATGTCCCCGTTCGCTCTGGGAACTTCTCAGCCGGCTACCGAGGTTATGGTTGAGACCTTCAAGGGTACTCCCTACGATACAGGCTACGATCAGAAGCTGCTTGCTGAGATCGCAGACTACTTCCGTCCGATGCGCGACGAGGCTCTTGAGAGCGGCCTCTTAAATCCGAAGAACCTGGGTGTCAATATCAAGACTTTGCTGTATCAGGTACCGGGCGGTATGCTGTCCAACCTGACCTCTCAGCTGAAGGATCTGGGTGCTTCTGATAAGTACTATGAGGTACTGGAGGAGGTTCCGCGTGTACGTAAGGACTTTGGTGAGTGCCCGCTGGTAACTCCGTCCTCCCAGATCGTAGGAACACAGGCTGTTATGAATGTCGTAGGCGGCGAGCGTTACAAGATGGTAACCAAGGAGTCCAAGGATCTGCTGTCCGGCCACTATGGCAAGACGGTAAAGCCCTTCAATCCGGAGGTTCAGAAGAAGTGCATCGGCGATGCCGAGGTTATTACCTGCCGTCCGGCAGATCTGGTTCCGAACGAGCTGGAGACCCTGGAGAGCGAGATGAAGCAGTATGAGGAGCAGCCGGAGGACGTTCTGACCTACGCACTGTTCCCGCAGGTAGCTACCGATTTCTTCAAGTACAGAGATGCACAGCAGAAAAAGATGGATGCGACGGTTGCTGATACGGAAAATGGAGCATATCCCGTTTAAAAGTAAAATCGAAACACAGATTGCCGATCCGGCAAAAATGTGATAAACTAACAGCGTTGGCCTTTTCGCCAGCGCTGTTTGACTATAAGCCGCGGGGCGGACTTGATAGAAAGTGAGAACGGGATGAGCAGGATTTTGATTGTAGGCGGAGGTGCCGCTGGGATGATGGCTTCGATTTTTGCCGCAAGAAACGGGCATGAAGTACATCTGTATGAAAAAAATGAGAAGCTTGGGAAAAAGCTTTATATCACAGGTAAGGGACGATGCAACCTGACGAATGCCTGCGATATGGATACGCTTTTTGCCAGCGTTCAAAGCAATGCCCGCTTTCTCTATAGTGCATTTTATGGTTTTACGAATGAAGATGTCATGGATTTCTTTGAAAAGGAAGGATTGAAGCTCAAGACAGAGAGAGGAGAGCGGGTATTTCCTCTTTCGGATCGCTCGGCAGATGTACTGGATACACTGCGCCGCAGTATGAAGCGCGCCGGAGTCTCGGTTCATTTAAATACTTCTGTCGAGAAGCTTCTTGTTGAAGAGGGCAGGATCACTGGCCTTGTGCTGGCAGATGGAAGCAGCATCGCGGGTGATGCCGTGATCGTTGCGACCGGCGGTCTTTCTTATCCGGTGACCGGTTCTACCGGGGATGGGTATCGGTTTGCGTCTGAAGTGGGGCACACGATAACAGACTGTATTCCGGCTCTGACACCCTTCAATGTCAAAGAAGAATATGTAAAAGATTTACAGGGACTTTCCCTGAAAAATGTAGAGCTTCGTATCTGCAATGGTAAGAAAGAGATTTACAGAGAGTTCGGAGAGATGATGTTTACGCATTTTGGCATCACGGGTCCTCTGGTTTTGACAGCGAGCAGCAAGGTTGGGCGCTTGGCTGCCAAGCAGGAATTGCAGGCTTTTCTGGACTTGAAACCGGCTCTTTCGGAGGAACAGCTGGATGCCCGCGTCTTGCGGGAATTTGATGCAAACCCCAATAAGAGCTTTAAAAATGTCATCGGAGCACTGTTTCCGGCTAAGCTGACTCCGGTTATGATTCGGCTTAGTGGTATCGATCCGGAAAAAAAGGTACATGACATCTCAAGGGAAGAACGGATTCGCTTTGTGAAGCTTACAAAGACGCTCCCGATGACAGTAACCGGACTGAGGGATTTCAAGGAAGCGATTATCACCAAAGGCGGAGTATCGGTAAAGGAGATTCAGCCCGGAACGATGGAATCCAAACGGGTTAGCGGTCTTTATTTTATCGGAGAAGTTCTTGATCTGGATGCCGTAACCGGAGGCTTCAATCTGCAGATTGCCTGGTCTACAGCATATGCAGCGGGAAATGCGGTATAAAGTTAAAAAGGGAGAAAAAGCGATGACATATCAGATAGCGATCGATGGACCGGCGGGTGCAGGAAAAAGTACCATTGCGAAGGCAGTGGCGAAGAAATTGGGATATATTTATGTAGATACCGGAGCGATGTACCGCGCGATGGCTCTCTATCTTCTGCGCCGAGGAATCGGTGCGGGAGAGACGGAGAAAATCAGCGAGGCCAGTCGCGATGCGGATATTACGATTGTATACAAAGATGGCCTGCAGCAGGTTTTGCTGAATGGTGAGAATGTGACCGATCTTCTGCGTACCGAGGAGGTAGGAAATATGGCCTCCGCTTCTTCGGTAAATAAGGATGTTCGATTGAAGCTGGTAGAGCTTCAAAGAGCCCTGGCAGAGCGCGAAAATGTTGTGATGGACGGACGGGATATCGGAACCTATGTGCTGCCTCAAGCAAAGGTCAAGGTTTATCTGACAGCCTCCAGTGCCTGTCGCGCAAAGAGACGTTTTGACGAGCTGACAAAAAAGGGAGAGACCTGTGATCTTGCAGCCATAGAGGCAGACATTATTGCCCGGGATAAGCGGGACATGGAACGGGAATTTGCGCCCCTTTGTCAGGCGGAGGATGCGGTCTATGTGGATTCCTCTAAAATGACAGTGGAAGAGGTGATCGAAGCAGTCACTGCGTTAGTAAAGTAGGAGGAGCTATATGGAAGTCAGACTTGCAAAGACCGCAGGATTTTGCTTCGGGGTACAAAGGGCTGTGGATACCGTATATGAACAGGTGAAAAATGGAACTGCTCCCATTTATACCTATGGCCCCATCGTTCACAATGAGACGGTGGTGAAGGAACTCGAAGAAATGGGCGTCCGGGTCATAAATTCCAAGGAAGAATTAAGAAATCTGACAGAGGGGACTGTCATCATCCGGGCGCATGGCGTCGGGAAAGAGATTTATGATATTCTGGAATCACGGAATGTACAGCTTATAGATGCTACCTGCCCCTTTGTCAAGAAAATCCACCGCATCGCGTGCCGGGAAGAAAAAAATGGTTCCCATATCCTGATTGTAGGAAATGCGAAGCATCCAGAAGTAGAGGGAATCCGTGGCTGGTGTGAGAAAAGCTCTTATGTGGTAGAATCTTTAGAAGAGGCCGAAAAATTGGAAATTCCTTCCGGTGAAAAACTCTGCATTGTGTCCCAGACCACATTTAACTACAATAAATTTGAAGATATAGTTGAAATTATTTCAAAAAAGGGTTATGATATAATTGTTTTAAATACGATCTGCAGTGCAACAGAGGAGCGCCAGACAGAAGCCCGAGAGATTGCCGGTGATGTGGATGCGATGATTGTAATCGGCGGAAGTCACAGCTCGAATACGCAGAAACTATTTGAAATCTGTAAAAAAGAATGTGAAAATACTTACTATATACAGTCACTTGATGATTTGGATTTGAAGACATCGCGGTCCATCGGTTGCGTAGGTATTACAGCAGGGGCTTCGACCCCAAACAAAATTATTGAGGAGGTTCAAAAACATGTCAGAATTAAGTTTTGAACAAATGCTTGAAGATTCACTGAAAACAATAAGAAATGGAGAGGTTGTCGAAGGCACTGTAATCGATGTCAAAGAAGATGAAGCCATCTTGAACATAGGCTACAAGTCCGACGGAATCCTGACAAAGAACGAATACAGCAACAGCCCGGTAGACCTGACCACAGTGATGCATGTGGGCGATACCATGGAAGTAAAGGTTCTGAAGGTTAACGACGGTGAGGGACAGGTTCTCCTGACCTACAAGCGTCTGGCAGCTGAAAAGGGAAGTAAGCGTCTGAAAGAGGCTTTTGAGAATGAGGAGGTTCTGACCGCACCGGTTACACAGGTTCTGGACGGTGGCTTAAGCGTTGTAGTTGATGAGTCCAGAGTATTCATCCCGGCAAGCCTGGTATCTGATACCTATGAGAAGAATCTTGCAAAATATGAGGGTCAGGAAATCAGCTTTGTTATCACTGAGTTCAATCCGCGCCGCGGCCGTATCATCGGTAACCGCAAGCAGCTGCTCCTTGCCGAGAAGGCTGAGAAGCAGAAAGAGCTCTTTGCTCGTATTCAGCCGGGTGATGTTGTAGAGGGTGTTGTAAAGAATGTTACCGATTTCGGTGCGTTTGTTGACCTGGGCGGAGCAGACGGCCTGCTTCATATCTCTGAGATGTCCTGGGGACGCGTAGACAACCCAAAGAAGGTATTTAAGGTTGGCGAGAAACTGACTGTTCTGATCAAGGATATCCATGATACAAAGATCGCACTCAGTCTGAAGTTTGAGGATCAGAATCCCTGGCTGCAGGCAGATGAGAAGTACGCGGTAGGCAATATCGTCAGCGGTAAGGTAGCAAGAATGACCGATTTCGGTGCATTCGTAGAGCTGGAGCCGGGCGTAGATGCACTGCTTCATGTATCTCAGATTTCCAGAGAGCATGTAGAGAAGCCGTCTGATGTACTGAGCATCGGTCAGGAGATCGAAGCAAAGGTTGTAGATTTCAACGGCGAAGGAAAGAAGATTTCTCTGAGCATGAAAGCGCTGCAGAACCGCGAGGACAGCGAAGATGTTGCTGATGTAGACATGGACGCTGTAGCAGAGGAAGAGTAATTTATATTCATTCAGTGGATAGAATGTACTCTCGGAGTCTTTCCTGCACTCGCTTTTGCGGCCGATTTTCCGCCAGTCGCACCCGAATTTCATCAACGTACGCACCGCGTACGCCTCAGAAATTTGGGCACAACTGACAAAAAATCTTCTCGCAAAATCAAGCACAGAAAGATTCCGAGAGTACATTAGATAAAATGGGAGGACAGGCACTTGCGCGTGCGTGTCCTCGTGTTTTTTCTGCAGAAAATCAACCGGAGGGAATGAAACAGCATGTGGGAGTTGCAGATTGCCGGTGAAGATATTTATCATATCATGAATTGGTTTTACATTTATAGTTTTCTCGGATGGCTTTGGGAAAGCAGCTATGTATCGGTAAAAAAGCATAAGCTGGTAAATCGTGGTTTCGTTACGGGACCGGTTTGCACCATCTATGGCTTCGGAGCCGTGAGTGTATATTTGATTTTGAAACCGATTTCTGATAATATTCTCCTCTTATATATAGGCGGGGTTCTGGTTCCGACGATTCTCGAATATTTTACCGCGGTATGGATGGAGCATCTGTTTCATACCAGCTGGTGGGATTACAGCGGAAATAAATTCAATCTTCAGGGACGGATCTGCCTGGGAGCATCCCTTGGCTGGGGCGTTTTTTCCGTCGTGCTTTTCTATCTCTTTCAGCCTTTCGTAAATTGGATTGTAAGCTTGTATAGTGTAGCAGCGGGGGAGCTTTTGGTGCGGGCAGCAACCCTTGTATATGCAGTGGATTTTGGCATGTCCTATATGAGTGCGATGCAGATCGGGCAGAAGCTTCGAAATATGGATGCAGTTCTGGACGAGCTGTACGAATACATCCAGAATACAAAGCTGTATGAAAGTACAGAGGAACTAAAAGGCCGGTTGGCACAGTATTCGCCTTCCGAATATATGCCGGAGCTTAAGAAGCGTATCGAGGGACGTATCGATGCGATGGTAGCCTTTAAGGGCGAGGCACCGGAAGAGTTTAAAGCCCGTCAAGAAAGACGGCTCTCTGAAATGGCAGAGCGTTTTGCTGCTGCACAGAGGAGATTTGAACAGCTTCGAAGCCTCGAGAATGTATTGATGAAGCGTACAATGAACGCTTATCCGAACATGAAATCCCGTGCACAGGCATTAAAAGAGCGTGCGGCAAATAAAAAAATAAACAAACCGGAGTGAGAAGAAATTCATGGCACATGTGACGTTTAAGGGCGGAGTTTTTCCGCATAAGAGAAAACGCTTTACGAGAGATAAGGCATTGGAGGAATACCGGCCGAAGGGTGAGCTGGTTTATTCGCTGCGTCAGCATATCGGAGGTATTGCCATTCCCGTGGTCAATGTAGGGGATCGAGTCCTGGAGGGGCAGCTTCTCGCAAAGGCCAGCGGAGATATTTCTGCTCCGGTGCATGCCTCGGTTTCCGGTACGGTAAAGGCTATCGAACCGAGAAAAATGGTTTCTGGAAAAGAGATGCTATGCATCATCGTAGAGAACGATCAGCGATACGAAAAAATGCCCCTTCCTAAGCCAAAACCCTGGCAGGAGATGGAAATCAGTGAACGCCTGCAATGCATCCAGGACGCCGGTGTAGTCGGTATGGGCGGAGCAGGTTTTCCGACTCATATAAAGCTTGCCGTTCGGAATCCAAAGCGGATTCGCTATGTGCTGGTCAATGGCACGGAATGCGAGCCCTATATGACGAGTGATTACCGGAGAATGCTGGAGAGCCCGGACTGTCTGGTAGAGGGTCTGAAGATTGTTTTAAGTTTTTTTGAGCGTGCGGTCGGCGTCTTTGCCATCGAGGACAATAAGCGGGATGCCATCACGGCGATGCAGCTTGCCTCCAGAAGTGAATCCAGAATGGAAGTGCGGGTTCTGGAGACAAAGTATCCGCAGGGCGCAGAGCGAATGCTCTTGTATGCCTGCACCGGCACGGAGATCCATGCTTCCCAGCTTCCGGCGGATGCCGGCTGTATCGTTTTGAATGTAGAGACTCTTTATGCGATCTATGCAGCACTGGTACTCGGTCAGCCCGTAACCAAAAGAGCAGTAACTGTCACAGGTAAGGCTTTGAAAGAGCCGAAAAATCTGCTGATACCCATCGGAACCAGTTTTTCAGAGCTCCCCGATGCCGCAGGCGGCTATGGCAGGGAATTGAAAAAATATATCTGCGGAGGCCCCATGCGAGGCGTCGAAATGAAGAGCCTTGAGGTACCGGTGACAAAGACGGTGACCGGTTTTCTCTGCATGAGTAAGGACTATCAGGAGAAGCCGGGTGTGTGCATTCGCTGCGGAGCATGCACGGAGGCCTGCCCGATTCATTTGCTTCCGACAAAGCTTGCAGATGCATCGGAGCAGAACAAAGAGCAGGAGTTTCGTGATTTATATGGTATGGAATGCTTAGGCTGCGGCAGCTGCAGCTTTGTATGTCCGGCCAGAAGAATGCTGGCTCCATCTATTCAGGAGATGCGGCGAAGCCTTATGACACAGGGAAAAAGATAGAGAGGAACAAAGAGGATGGAAGAGATAAAATACAGATGGATCTTTCCGCATGTGAAGGGAACGATGACGACAGCATCCATGATGCGTATGATGCTTTTGGCACTCCTGCCGGCAGAGATTTTCGGAATCTTTCATTTCGGTTCCCGCGTGCTTCTGCAGCTTATCGTCTGCGTGATAGTGTCCGTTCTGACAGAATTTACCTATGAAGCTTTTGCAAATCGTCCCATCCGCATCAGTGATGGAAGCTCAGTTGTGACGGGTGTCCTGCTCGCCTTGCTGCTGCCGGTTCAGGCACCTTTCTGGCTTGGAGCTATCGGAAGCATCTTTGCTGTCGGAATCATAAAAATGCCCTTTGGTGGTCTAGGAAAGAACCGGCTCAACCCGGCTCTTTGCGGCTATTGCCTTCTCTTATTAGCTTTCCCTTCCTATATGAGGGATTATAGCTTTGGAAACTATGGATCAAAGACCTTGCTTGGTTCTCTTTTACAGGGAGAAACCGTGGATCCCTTCCCGATGCTCTGGGGCAATACGAACGGAAGCATCGGTACGGTTTCCGCAGTGATGCTTCTTATCGGTGCCGTAATCCTTCTGGCCTTTGGTATCATTCGTTTACGGATACCGGTGTCTATCGGTGCCTCCTTTTTGATTACCCTCTTTATCGGGTCAGGAAGAGGCTTCGATCAGCTTTATTTTACGACCCAGTTTCTCGGAGGTGGTTTTCTTCTCGGTACCTTTTTCATGGCGACCGACTGTGTGACATCGCCGATTACAAGAAAGGGACAGATTTGGTATGGTATTCTCATCGGTGTTCTGACAGCCCTGCTTCGGCTGGCAAAGATCGAAGAGGGAATGGTTTATGCGGTTCTTCTGGCCAATTTATCCGTTCCCTGGCTGGAGCGGCTCTCTGTTCCGAAACCATTTGGCAGAAGAAAACCGGTACAGGTGACAGCAGGCCGGGATAGGAGACAGTCATGATTGCATTTGTCAAAGGAACCCTCTCCTATATCGAACCGGAGGAGAGTATGGCCGTCCTGGAATGCGGTGGTATCGGATATCAGATCCTTATTTCAGGCAGAGACCAGGAGCTTTTGCCGGAAGTGGGAGAGGAGGTTCGGCTTTATACTCATCTTCAGGTACGGGAAGATGCCTTTGTACTTTTTGGCTTCTTTACCAGGGAGGACAGAAAGCTCTTCCAACAGCTGATTGGAGTAAGCGGCATCGGACCAAAGGCAGCTCTTGGGCTTCTTGGTACCCTAACTGCAGATGATCTGCGGTTTGCCGTACTGGCAGACGACGCGAAGACTATTTCCAAGGCTCCCGGAATCGGACTAAAAACAGCCAGAAAGCTGATATTGGAATTGAAGGATAAATTAAGCCTGGAGGAAGCCTTTGAAAACAGACTGGAAAGCGATCATGCCGCATCCAAAGAGACGGTATCCGCTTCGAATGCACCAAGAAATGAAGCTGTAGAGGCTTTGACGGCTCTCGGATATTCTGCTTCGGATGCCTTAAAGGCAGTGCGAAAGGTGGAGGGAGCCGACACCATGGATGTAGAGGAGATCTTAAAGGCTGCGCTCAAACATATAAGCTTCTAGGAGACAGATGAAATGGGGAAACGTATCATTACAACCGAGGCCACGGAAGAGGATATCCGGATCGATTATAGCCTGCGTCCGCAGACCCTGGACGAATACATCGGTCAGGAAAAAGCCAAGGAAAATCTGAAGATCTACATTCAGGCAGCGAAGGCCAGGGGAGAATCTCTCGATCATGTGCTGTTTTACGGCCCGCCGGGACTTGGTAAGACGACCCTTGCCGGAATCATTGCCAATGAGATGGGTGTCCATATGAAGGTGACCTCGGGTCCGGCCATCGAAAAGCCCGGAGAGATCGCAGCAATTCTCAACAACCTCTCGGAGGGAGATGTGCTCTTCGTCGATGAGATTCACAGACTGAATCGCCAGGTGGAAGAGGTACTCTATCCAGCGATGGAGGACTTTGCGATAGACATCGTTATTGGAAAAGGCGCTTCTGCCCGTTCCATTCGTCTCGATTTACCGCATTTTACCCTGATTGGGGCGACCACGAGAGCGGGTCTTCTGACCGCTCCTCTCAGGGATCGCTTTGGCGTAGTACACCATCTCGAATTCTATACGGATGAGGAACTGCAGACGATTGTGGAACGCTCGGCAAAGGTGCTGAATGTCGAGATCGAACCGACGGGAGCTCTGGAGCTTGCGAGACGTTCCAGGGGAACACCGAGACTCGCAAACCGCCTGCTGAAAAGGGTGCGGGATTTTGCACAGGTCAAATATGACGGAAGGATCACAAAGGAAATTGCGGATTTTGCACTGGATCTTCTGGAGGTAGACCGCTATGGTCTCGATCAGATAGACCGCCGGATTCTGGTGACCATGATCGAAAAATTTACGGGCGGGCCTGTGGGATTGGATACCCTGGCAGCAGCGATTGGCGAGGATTCCGGAACCATCGAGGATGTATATGAGCCGTATTTGATAAAAAAGGGCTTTATCAACCGTACACCCCGAGGACGTGTAGTTACGGAACTTGGATATCACCACCTGGGCGTGGATGATGGAAGGATGTGAAGAAAATGGCGATGAAAAATGCAGTAGAAGTAGTCGTAGATGGACGGGTCTATAAGATCAGCGGTTATGAGAGCCAGGAATATCTCCACCAGATCGCTGCCTATATCAATGACAAAATGACACAGTTCCAGAATATGGACAGCTACCGGAAGCAGAGCAGCGATCAGCGTCAGCTCATGCTTTGTATGAATCTCGCGGATGATTATTTCAAAGCGAAGGAGCAGGCAGAGAGACTGACGGCTGAACTGGAGAAAAAGGAACGGGAGCTGTACAGCGTTCGCCATGACCTGATCGAGACAAAGCTTGCCCTCGAGAATGCAGAGAAAAAGAAGGAAATGCCCGGAGATAATAACCGGAAAAATGAACCGCAGCATGGATCGAAAAATGGAAATAATCCGCATAAATAAAGTCGATATGCCGTGGTGATGGAGGAAGAGTTATGAGACATAAGACAGAGCTTCTTGCTCCGGCAGGCTCCTTTGACAGTCTGCGGGCTGCAGTCAATGCAGGAGCAGATGCGGTATATATCGGCGGCACACGATTTGGCGCCAGAGCATATGCGGAAAATCCGGATGAAAAAGGCTTATGTGATGCGATTCGCTTTGCACATTTGCATGGCTGCGATCTCTATCTGACGGTGAATACCCTTCTAAAAGAAAGCGAGATGGAGGAGCTTGGCAGCTATTTAAAGCCTTATTATGAGAGCGGTCTCGATGCAGTCATCGTTCAGGATATGGGTGTCTTTTCCTATATTCGGGAGACTTTTCCGGATTTGCCGATACATGCCAGCACTCAGATGACAGTTCTGGGAGCCGAGGGAGCGCAGCTTTTGAAAAATCTTGGAGCATCCCGGGTGGTGACAGCAAGAGAGCTTTCTCTGAGAGAAATACAGCGCATTCATGAAACGGTAGATGTGGAAATAGAAAGCTTTGTGCATGGAGCTCTTTGCTATTGCTATTCCGGTCAATGCCTGATGAGCAGCATGCTGGGAGGACGAAGCGGCAATCGCGGACGCTGCGCGCAGCCCTGCCGCCTGCCTTATTCACTGAAAAAAGATGGAAAAGTGATCGGGAAAAAGGGAGAGGAATACATTTTAAGTCCCAAGGATATGTGTACGATTGAAATCCTCCCCCAGATTCTGGAGGCTGGGGTCTGTTCATTGAAAATCGAGGGACGGATGAAGCGACCGGAATATACGGCCGGGGTGGTACGGATCTATCGAAAATATCTGGATCGCTACCTTTCCGGTGATATTTCTACTTACCGGGTCAAAAAAGAGGATTATGAGGAGCTGATGGCTCTCTACAATCGCGGCGGCTTTTCCAGGGGATATTACGAAATGCACAATGGCCGAAGCATGATTTCTCTGACCAGACCCAGTCATTTTGAAGAAAAGGGAAAGAAGGCTCTGCAGGAAAAACAGCGCTACGAAACGCTCTTGCAGGAGATGAAACAGAGCTACCTCGATCAGGATAAAAAGGAAGGGATAAACGGAAGCTTTTTCATTTCCGGGGAGGAGCCTTCCAAACTTGTCATACAGTATCAGGATACGGAAATTTGTGTCATGGGTGAACCGGGACAGGTACCGAAGAACCGGCCTATGACGGAGGCAGATTTCAAAAAACAGCTTCAAAAAACCGGGGATACATCATTTTTCTTTGAAAATCTTTCGATTCAGAAGAGCGGGGATATCTTTTGCCCCAATGGCCAGTTAAACCGTATGCGCCGGGAGGCTCTTGAGAAACTGGAGGAAGAGTTTCTGAAGAAAGACCAAAGACCGGAGCCGATTCTCCCGGAGAGAACCTCGTCCCAAAACGAAGATATACCGAAAGCTTCCGGCATATTTCCGATCCATGTTCAGCTCGATAGGGCGGACCTCCTCCCGGAAGCTTTGAAGTATTCGGAAGTTTCAGCGATCTATCTGACCAGTGAAAAGCTGGATTTTGAAAAGCTGCCGGGCTATGTAGACAGCTGCCATGAAAAAGGAAAAAAATGTATGCTGGTTCTGCCGACTATCTTTCGCACAGAAGCACAGCTGTGGTTCGAAAGTCGGATCGAGCTTTTACAGAGGGCAGGGCTGGACGGTCTGGTGATAAAAAATCTGGAAGAGCTGGAATTTGTAAAAAAGCATGATCTGGATGCTCCTCTGATCGGCGATCACAACCTTTACAGCTGGAATCAGGAAGCAGACAGAGAATGGAAAAAACTGGGAATTTCAAAAGAAACGCTTCCCTTAGAATTAAATGACAGGGAGCTGAAGAAACGGGGATGCAGGGATGCGGAATGTATCGTCTATGGCTACCTTCCCCTGATGACCACTGCGGGATGTGTACATCGGACGGTGGAACACTGCGACCGCAAAGAAGGCAGATACATGCTGGTGGATCGTTATAAAAAGGAATTTCCTACGGTCAATTGCTGCCGCTATTGCTACAATATCATTTACAACAGCGAGCCCTTATCCCTTCTGAACCAAAAAGCAGAAATCGAAAGGCTTGCACCGGCATCCTTACGTCTTTGCTTTACTTTAGAAGGAAAGAATGAGATGAAGGAAATTCTGAAAGACTTTCTTGATGTTTTTGCGGGCGGTGCGCCGGGTAAAAAACCGGATTATGGATATACGAAAGGACATTTGAAAAGGGGAGTAGAATAGAGAAATGATTTTTTTGATCACAGATCTATCGAAGTATGCGTTCATCCTTTTGATGGCACTTTATACCTTTCTCAGCTATTCGGTATTGACAAAGAAAAAACAGGAAGAGGTGCGACATGGATTTCGTCTGCAGATTCTGCTTCTGTTTCTGATTCATCTACTGGCCTTTGCCGTACTGTATATTCAGACCGAGGAGTGGAAACTGGTAATTTTTTATGTGCTCCAGTTCTTCCTGCTCCAGGCTGTGCTTGTCTTTACCAGATTTTTCTATCCAACGGTAAATCGCCTGGTTTTGAATAACATGTGCCTTCTTCTGGCTCTCGGCTTTGTGATGCTCTCTAGGCTTTCCTATGACAAGGCTCTGCGGCAGTTTGAAATTGCGGCAGCGGCGCTGGCTCTTTCTATGCTGGTACCGATTCTGATACGAAAATGTACTTTTTTACAAAAAATCCCCTGGATCTACGGACTTGGAGGATTGGGGCTATTGGCTTCCGTGGCTGTTCTTGGCGAGACTACTTCGGGAGCAAAGCTTTCGCTGGTAATCGGTAAATTTGTTTTTCAGCCCAGCGAATTCGTAAAGCTAAGCTTTGTTTTCTTTGCTTCAGCCATGCTGAGTAAAAGTACAGAATTTGAAGATCTTGTCCGCACGACGATTCTCGCAGCGGCACATATTCTGATTCTGGTTCTCTCGAAGGATTTGGGAACGGCATTATTGTTTTTTATGGCTTATCTGGTCATGCTTTATGTGGCTACGAAGAAACCTATGTATTTTCTTGGCGGACTCGGAGCAGGTTCTGTGGCAGCTGTCATAGCCTACCGTCTTTTTTCTCATGTCCGGGTACGCGTACTGGCCTGGCGGGATCCGTTCAGCGTCATTGAAAATGAAGGTTACCAGATCACCCAGTCTCTTTTTGCGATCGGCACAGGCGGATGGTTTGGTATGGGACTGAATCAGGGGATGCCGAACAAAATTCCGGTCGTCGAGCAGGACTTTATTTTTTCTGCCATCTCTGAGGAATTCGGCGGTATTTTTGCTGTTTGCCTGATTCTGATTTGCATGAGCTGCTTTATCATGTTTATCAATATTGCCATGCAGATCAAGAATTCCTTTTACAAATATACGGCACTCGGCTTTGGAACCCTATATGGCTTTCAGGTATTTCTGACCATCGGAGGAGCCATCCGTTTTATCCCATCCACGGGTGTCACACTGCCCCTTGTAAGCTACGGCGGCAGTTCGCTGGTATCCAGTATCTTTATGTTCTATATCATACAAGGCATGTATCTCTTAAAGGAAGACGAGGATTTGCAAATTGAAAAAGAACAGGCAGCCAAAGCAAAAGCCAGGAAGGCAAAAAGAAAAGAAAAATCATGAGTTGTCGGTGATTACCTACCTTTTTCTTGGCCTTTTTGTGCTGATGACCGGCTATTTCATCTATTTTGAAGCTGTCTTAAGCCCGGAGGTCATCGATAATCCCTACAATGCCAGGCTAGATGCTTTCGCAGAACGGATCATCCGGGGCGATATTCTCTCATCCGACGGCACGGTTCTCGCCAGAACATCTGTTTCGGATGATGGAACGGAAACGCGGGAATATCCTTATGCTAACCTTTTTGCCCATGTAGTAGGCTATTCCACCAGGGGCAATACAGGAATAGAATCTCTCGCAAACTATTACCTGCTTACTTCAAGCAGCTCAGCGGTCGAACAGCTGAAAAATCAGGTAAAGGATCAAAAAAGCCAGGGAGATTCCGTGGTGACAACTCTGGATCTGAATTTACAGCAGACGGCCTATGATGCCCTTGGAAAAAATCGGGGTGCTGTGGTCGTGCTGGAGGTAAGAACCGGGCGGATTCTGGCCATGGTATCGAAGCCGGATTATGATCCGGGGCAGATCAATGAAAAATGGGACACCTGGACAGCGGAGGATTCTGCGGACAGCGGCAGTGTCCTCTACAACCGTGCAACCCAGGGGCTCTATGCGCCGGGATCTACATTTAAGATTCTTACCCTCCTTGAATATATGCGGGAGGATCCGGACTATGCAGCCTTTACCTACCAATGCAAGGGGAAGATTACAGAGGGTAATTATACCATCAGCTGTTACAATAAGAAGGCTCACGGGAGCGAGGATCTGACCAAGGCCTTTGCGAAATCCTGCAATGCGGCCTTTGCAAGTATCGGGCTTTCCCTCGATGAAACATCGTTTCGAAATACCTGCGAAGAACTGCTATTCAACCAGGAGCTGCCTTCTCCCCTGACCTATTCCAAGAGCTCCTTTTCCCTGAAGGAGGATGCAAGTCAGGCGGATCAGATGGTGACAGCCATCGGACAGGGCGAAACCGTGGTTTCCCCCTTCCATATGGCACTTCTTGCATCTGCTATTGCAAATGATGGCATACTGATGCAGCCTTATCTCTTAGAAAAAGTTGTCAGCGATAGCGGAGAGACCGTAAAAACCTTTGATTCTGAGGAATATGGAAGCTTGATGACGGAAGAAGAGGCTTCTGTTTTGACAGAATATATGAAGGCCGTCGTAGAAAGCGGAACCGGAAGCAAGCTTTCCAATCTGGGCTTTGAGACTGCAGGCAAGACAGGAACGGCCGAGTATACCAGTGACAAAAGCAAAAGTCATGCCTGGTTTGTAGGATTTTCGGATACAGGAGATCAGGACATCGCAGTCTGCGTGCTGGTGGAAGAGCGGGGAAGCGGAAGCGAATATGCGGTTCCCATCGCCAGACAGCTCTTTCAAACCTGGTATGCCGATAAGACCAGATAGGAAACAACCTCTTGTCAAAAATCCCAAAAAGAGCTATACTGGGTTTAGTTTTTGGGAACACACCAGGACAGGAGGATTTGCAATGATTGAGGCAACCAGTTGTGGCGGTGTGGTAATATTTCGGGGCAAGATCCTGCTTTTGTATAAGAATTACAAAAATCGATACGAAGGCTGGGTATTGCCAAAGGGAACGGTAGAGCCGGGAGAAGAGTACAAAGAGACGGCTGTGCGCGAGGTGCGCGAGGAAACCGGGGCAGATGCTGTGATCGTTAAGTATGTAGGCAAAAGCCAGTATTCCTTTACCGTACCGGAGGATACCGTGGAGAAGGATGTCCATTGGTATCTGATGATGGCAGACAATTATTACAGCAAACCACAGCGCGAGGAGTATTTTGTGGATTCAGGCTATTACAAGTATCACGAGGCGTATCACCTTCTGAAATTCTCAAATGAGAAACAGATTCTGGAACGTGCTTATCATGAATATCTGGATCTGAAAAAGAGAAATCTCTGGGGAAATAAGATGTATTCGTAGCTTGGAAGGTATAGAACAGTTACGAAAAAAGAGGGTGTCGCAAGAAAGCTTCGATGCCCTCATTTTATAGGAAAGAATTTTCGGGGACAGTTTTGATGCAATGGGCAGAAAACCTTTATCTGACAGATAAAACGGCAAAGAAGAAAAAGCAGATTATCAGAAAAGCCAATCGCGGAATGGGGATGGTCAGCATCTATTTCATTACATTGGCTTCCAATCCGGATAATCTGCTGGATATTTTTCATGCCATTCATCTGAAACAGCCCGGATTTTACAAACAGGACTTCAATGTGGTAGGAATTGCAGCAGGATATGAGGATGCGATGGAGCTGGCCTGCCGGATCGTGAATGATGTGTATCAGGAGACGGGCGGCTTTGATGTACGCGGCTTTTTCTCCATGCAAAAGCAAGGGCGGCATCTGCACCTTATGCATCCTGCTTTCGACAAAACGGAGAGGTGACGCTATGCTGCCTGTACTCTGGATGATTTTGAAAATTTTATTGATTGTGCTCGCCTCGATTCTGGGGCTTGCTCTGTTTCTTCTGCTCTTGGTGCTTTTTGTACCGATCCGTTATACATTTTATATGGAGAAACAGGAGGACTTTTTTCTAAAAGGAAGGATTTCCTGGCTTTTTGGTTTTTTGCGGCTTCCGGTAGGCTATGAAAATGCAGAATTTAGCGCAAAACTGAAAATTTTGTTTTTTACATGGAAAGATTTTTTTGCGAAGGAAGAGGAAATAAAAGAAGG
>CAVHYN010000021.1:0-13789 GCA_963640245.1 Bulleidia sp. | reverse complement strand
GAAAAAAAGAAAAAAGACAGACGAAGCTATAGAAATAAAACAACCGGAACCGAAACAAGAGAAAGCAATATCGCCGAAACCTGCGCCAAAGAAAAAGAATGGGAAATTAAAAAAACTGCGATATACATTACACAGCTTCTATGTTAAAATGAAGAGGTTAAAGCGGTTTGCTACGGATGAACGGACAAAGGCGGCTATTTCGAAAGGAAAAGAACAGCTGGGGGTTCTTTTGAAAAAATTATTTCCAAAAAAAATAAACGGAAACCTGCACTTTGGTACGGAAGACCCGGCGCTGACCGGCGAAATCCTAGGTGGTCTGGCACTCTTTTATCCGCTCTATCAGGAACAGGTAAGGATCGAGCCGGATTTCTATGAAAAAGTGCTGGAAGGAAAGCTTGGAGGAAGCGGAAGTATCCGGATGGTTACTTTACTGGGAATTGCGTGGAAGCTCTATCGGGATCCCAATGTATGCTTTGTATACCGGATGGTTAGTTAATGAAAATGATAGGAGGGAATCTTATGAACAATACATTTGATACGACGGTTGCATCACTTTTTAAAGGAATGGATAGCTTTATTACCAGCAAGACGGTGGTGGGTGATGCAGTTCATATTGGTGATACCATTATCCTGCCTCTGGTAGATGTGAGTTTTGGTGTGGCTGCCGGAGCGTTTGCAGGAGACAAAAAGCAGAACGCAGGCGGTGGTATGGGCGCCAAAATTTCACCGAGTGCCATCCTTGTGATCTCCAACGGTGTCACGAAGCTCGTGAATGTAAAGAACCAGGATACGGTGACCAAGATTCTGGATATGGTTCCGGATTTTGTCAATAAGTTTACATCCGGCGGAACAAAGAACGAGAGCCCAGTGGCAGATGCGATCCAGGAAGCAGTGGAAGATATAGAAAAAGAAAAATAAGATATACAAAAAAGGAGCGGCATCAGCCGCTCCTAATTTTCAACCTTAAATTTAAGCTCTCTCAACTGCTCCGGACTTCAGACAGGATGTACATACATACATCTTTCTGGCAGCGCCGTTAACCTTAACCTTTACAGACTTAACATTGGATTTCCACATCTTGTTGGAACGTCTATGTGAATGGCTGACGTTGTTTCCGAAATGAGCGCCTTTTTCACAGATTGCACACTTTGCCATGTTTGCACCTCCTCTTGAACGATAGTGAACCTATATGTAGGCTCGCAACACAGGTTATTTTATCAGATGCCACTATATTTTGCAAGAGGAATTTTTGAAATTATTACAATTTTTTAGAATCTACGAAAAACATCTTCCTTTTCAACACGAAACAGGTTATAATACATTGTAGCTATGCCGTTTGAAAGAAACGGGGTAACGTAACTGTAAAGATACGGAACGGTTACGAAACAGGGTACAATTTAAATAAGAGTGGAGGTAATGATAATGAAGGGACTTATGAATACGCAGATGGGCGCTGTCATGATCGACCCGGAAGTTATTGCCAGATATGCAGGATCCGTTGCAGTGGAATGCTTCGGTATCGTCGGAATGGCCATGGTAAATATGAAGGATGGCTTGGTAAAGCTTTTAAAGGGTGACAATCTGACCCGCGGAGTAAATGTACAGATCATAGATAATCAGATTACGCTTTCTTTTCATGTCATTGTCGCTTACGGCGTCAGCATTTCAGCTGTATCGGACAATCTGATGAGCAATGTCAAGTATAAGGTGGAGGAATTCACCGGAATGACCATCGAAAAGATCAACATCTTTGTTGAAGGCGTCCGCGTCATAGATTAATTTTCAGGAGGAGTTTTTTTACAATTATGAAAACGATAGATGTAAACACGCTTACAAAGATGTTTTTAGCCGGAGCAAAGAATCTGGAGGCAAAAAAAGAATGGATCAATGAGCTGAATGTCTTCCCGGTACCGGACGGTGATACGGGAACGAATATGACATTGACCATTATGTCTGCTGTTTCAGAGGTAAATAACCTTCCGGAGTATACGATGGAGACCGTAGCCAAGGCCATTTCTTCCGGGTCCCTTCGCGGAGCCAGAGGAAATTCCGGTGTAATCCTGTCGCAGCTGCTGCGCGGTTTTACCAAGGGAATCAAAAAATGTGATACTCTGGATGTCATGACCTTTGCAGCTGCATTCCAGAAGGCAGTAGAGACAGCTTATAAGGCAGTTATGAAGCCGAAGGAAGGCACAATTCTGACTGTTGCAAGGGGTGCTGCAGAAAAAGCTGCAGAGCTTGCTCTGGAAGAGGACGATTTGGATGTTTTCTTTGCCGGTATTATAGAGGAAGCAGAGCGTGTTCTGGCAACGACTCCGGATCTTTTGCCGGTTCTGAAAGAGGCTGGCGTGGTAGATTCGGGCGGACAGGGTCTTCTAGAAGTCCTGAAGGGCGCATATGACGCTTATCTTGGAAAAGAAATCGATTTTACCTTTGAAGCTTCTTCTGAGGCTAAGCCGGAAAAGGCACAGAAAGAGGCAGAGATCAAGTTTGGCTATTGTACAGAGTTCATTATCAATGCGGAGAAGAACTTCGGCTCAAAGGAAGAAGGCGATATGAAGCGCTTCCTGGAGACACTCGGAGATTCTATCGTATGTGTAGCTGATGAGAATATCGTAAAGGTTCATGTACATACCAATCATCCCGGAAAAGCCATCGAAAAGGGCTTAAGCTATGGCTCCCTCACCCAGATGAAGATTGACAATATGCGTGAGGAGCAGAAGGAAAGACTGGAAAAGGATGCATGCGGTGCAGAGGCTGCCGAGAAGCCGCAGGAGCCGAGAAAGGAGATGGGCTTCATCTCCGTATCCATCGGTGAGGGAATCGGTGAGATCTTTAAGGGTCTTGGCGTCGATTATCTGATCGAGGGCGGCCAGACCATGAATCCCAGCACAGAGGACATGCTCAATGCGATCGATAAGGTCAATGCAGAGCATATCTTCATCCTGCCGAACAACAAGAATATCATCCTGGCAGCGAACCAGGCCAAGGTACTGTGCGAGGATAAGGATATCATTGTCATTCCGACCAAGACGGTACCGCAGGGTATCACAGCCATGATTAATTTTATGCCGGATTCTACTGCAGAGGAGAATGCGGAGCGCATGACCGAAGAGCTTGCTAATGTGAAAACCGGTCAGGTTACCTATGCAGTACGCGATACCCATATCGATGACAAGGTTATCAAAGAAGGCAATATCATGGGAATCGGAGATCATGCGATTCTTTCTGTGGGCGAGGAAGTGGAGCCGACGACATTGGAGATGTTCGATAAGCTGATCGAGGAGGACTCCGAGCTTATCAGTATCTACTATGGTGAAGATGTGAAGAAGGAAGATGCGGAGAAGCTGGGAGAGGATTTAGCTGCACGCTATCCGGAACTTGACATCGAGGTACATTTCGGCGGCCAGCCCATCTACTACTATGTAGTCTCTGTGGAGTAGAAAATGAATAAATCTTCCCCAATTACCGCCTTAAAAGGCATTGGAGAAAAGACTGCAACGCTCTTTCATCGTGTCGGTGTGGACACGGTGGGAGAGCTCTTGTCTTATTATCCGAGAACTTACGATATATATGAGAAGCCAGTGAGCATCGGAACACTGGAGGCTGATAAGGTACAGGCCGTGGCCGGCTTCATTCACCGGGTGCCGGATGGTAAGCGGGTGGGGCGGTATCATATTACAACTGTGACCCTGGAGGAAAATGGACTGCATCTTCAGCTTAGCTGGTTCAATATGCCCTTCCTTCGAAACAGCCTGCTGCCCGGGCGCACCTATATCTTTCGAGGTCGGATCCAGAAGAAAAAGAGCCGGACCACGATGGAGCAGCCTGAGATTTTTGAACCGGAGGATTATGAGAAGCAGCTGGATGCGATGCAGCCTATCTACGGACTGACCGGAGGTCTTTCAAATAAGACCGTGACAAAGGCGATGCGTCAGGCGATGGAGCAATTAGAGCTTAATAGGGAATATCTGCCGGAGTACATCCGTGATGAGCAGCAGTTAGCTGAATATAACTTTGCCCTGCGTGCCATTCATTTTCCGGCAAAAAGAGAGGATTTGCTGCTGGCCAGAAAAAGACTGGTTTTTGATGAATTTTTTCTATTCATTCTGGCTTTACGGCAAATGAAGGAACAGACTGCGGACACACGCAACGAGTGCGTGATTCATCCTGGGGATAGAGTGGAAAAGCTGCTTGCGTCCCTGCCCTATGAACTGACCGGAGCCCAGAAGCGGGTTTGGAAGGAAATTCAGGCAGATCTGGCGGGTGAAAAAGTCATGAACCGGCTCGTGCAGGGAGACGTGGGCTCCGGTAAGACCGTGATAGCGCTGCTGGCTTTGCTTGCTTCAGTGGAATGCGGCTATCAGGGAGCTTTGATGGCGCCTACGGAGGTGTTGGCAAGGCAGCATGCGGAAAGCATCCGGGAGCTGCTTTCTGTGCTTCCACTGGATATTCGGGTGGAGCTTCTGACCGGTTCGATGAAGGCAAAGGAAAAACGGGAGGCCTATGGGCGCATCGAAAGCGGCGAGGCAGAGATCGTGATCGGTACTCATGCGCTGATTCAGGAAAAGGTAAATTTTGGAAGGCTTGGACTGGTGGTAACGGATGAGCAGCATCGTTTTGGTGTCCGTCAGAGGGAGACACTGGCCAATAAAGGGCTTCATCCTCATGTGCTGGTCATGAGCGCTACGCCCATTCCCCGTACCCTGGCCATTATCATTTATGGGGATCTGGATATTTCCGTCATTGACGAGCTTCCTGCGAATCGTCTGCCTATCAAAAACTGTGTGGTGGATGAAAGCTACCGGCCGAAGGCCTACCGCTTTCTGGAACGGCAGGTGGCTGAGGGGCGGCAGGTTTACATCATCTGTCCTATGGTGGAGGAAAATCCGGAGATCGAGATCGAAAATGTGGTCGATTATACGGAGAAGCTGCGCAAGGAGCTGGCTTCCGACATTGTCATCGAGTATTTGCATGGGAAAATGAAGGCTGCAGAGAAAAATGACAGGATGGAGCGTTTTGCGGCAGGTGAAATTCAGGTGCTGGTTTCGACCACTGTCATAGAGGTAGGTGTGAACGTTCCCAATGCCACAGTGATGATGGTGGAGAATGCCGAGCGCTTTGGCCTGGCACAGCTGCACCAGCTTCGCGGACGTGTTGGCCGGGGCAGACACCAGTCCTATTGCATTTTCGTCAGCGGCTCGGACAGCAAGGATACCAAAAAGCGACTGGAAATCCTGAACAAATCCAACGATGGCTTCTATATTGCCTCGGAGGATCTAAAGCTCCGTGGTCCGGGCGATCTGTTTGGCATCCGCCAGAGTGGAATCATGGAATTTAAAATCGGAGATATTTTCACGGATGCACGGATCCTGCAGGCGGCCAGTGAGGAAGCAGCGAAGATAGAAAAGCTCGATCCGGATCTTCGGATGACGGAGCATCAGGGTCTGAAGGAGCGGCTTTTAGAATATCGGACGGCGGGAATGGAGAGGATGAGCTTGTAAAAACAGCTCGATAGCTTTCTGAAAACAAGTAACAAAAGGAACAAACAACGATGAATATTTTAAATATCGAACACGTAAGCAAGCTCTACGGCGACAAATGGATTTTTGACGATATCTCCTGCGGCATTCAGGAAGGAGAGAAGGTCGGCATCATCGGTATCAACGGCACAGGTAAGACGACGCTTCTTCGGATTATCGCAGGTACCGAGGAGGCTGATCGGGGACAGGTAATTATGCAAAATGGTGTCAAGCTGGCTTTTCTGTCCCAGGCAAATGCATTTCCGGAAGGAAGTACAGTGCTTTCCTATGTGGCAGGCGGAGCAGTCACAGAATATGATGCGAAAAATATGCTGAATACCTTAGGTATCCCGGACGTGGAGACATCGATTGAGACGCTTTCAGGAGGGCAAAAGAAGCGGGTGTCCCTGGCGAGAACCCTCTTGCTTCCGGCCGATATTCTGATATTGGACGAGCCGACAAATCATCTCGATGAGGAAATGATTCGCTGGCTGGAAGGCTACCTTCGGAAATTCCGCGGAACCGTAATCCTCGTGACTCACGATCGTTATTTTCTGGACAGGGTGACCAATCGAATTTTGGAAATCAGCCGTGGCAAGCTTTACAGCTATCAGGCGAATTATTCCGGCTTTCTGGAGCTTAAAGCGAAGCGTGAGGAAATGGAGCTTGCCACGGAGCGGAAGCGTCAGAGCGTCCTTCGGATGGAACTGGAATGGGCGGCGAGAGGCTGCCGGGCAAGGAGTACGAAGCAGCGCGCGAGACTCGATCGTCTGGAGGCCTTGAAAGCCGGTAAGGCTCCGGTTTTTGACAAGACTGTAGAATTGGATTCGGTAGAGACCCGTATGGGAAAGAAGACGATCGAGCTGCATCACGTATCGAAGGAATATGAGGGCAGAAAAATCGTTGAGGATTTTACCTATATTTTCCTGAAAAATCAAACCATCGCATTTGTTGGTCCAAATGGCTGCGGAAAGTCTACATTATTGAAAATGATCGCGGGGCAGATAATGCCGGATGCCGGCAACGTAGAAGTGGGGGAAACCATAAAACTAGGCTATTTCGCCCAGGAGCTCCCGAAAATGGATGAAAATGAACGCGTCATCGACTATGTCAAAGACATAGCGGAGTATATCCCTACGCGGGACGGGCGGATCACAGCCTCCCAGATGCTGGAACGCTTCCTATTTACACCGGATATGCAATATGCGCCTATCGGCAAGCTTTCCGGCGGGGAGAAGCGGCGGCTGTATCTCCTTGGCGTCCTGCAGACCGGTCCGAATGTACTCATTATGGATGAGGTCAGCAATGAGCTGGATATTCCGACCCTGACCATTCTGGAGGATTACCTGAATTCCTTTATCGGTATCGTAATTTTGGATTCCCATGACCGCTATTTCCTCGACAATGTGGTCGATCGGATCTTCGCCTTTGACGGAAATGGCCATTTTCGGCAGTATGAGGGTGGCTACAGCGACTACATGGAAGCCCTGACACGGGAAAATGGAGGGACTGGTGCAATTTCTGGAGGCAGTGCAGGAAAGAGCGGAAAGGCAGCAGGCTCCTCTGAGGCAGGCGGTAAAAAGAAGGCCACCTGGGATAAGGGTGAGAAGAAGCTGAAATTTACCTACAAGGAGCAGAAGGAATTCGAGACCATCGAAGATGACATCGCTGGATTGGAAGCAAAGCTGGAAGAGCTCGATGCGGAGATGATAGCCCACGCCAGCCAGTATAGCCGTCTGACGGAGCTTACCGTGGAGAAGGAAGAGACACAGGCGCTCTTGGATGAGAAGATGGAGCGGTGGATGTATCTGACAGAACTCAAGGAGAAAATCGATGCGCAGTAGATAAAGCTGAGAAAAACAGTTATAGAAACATCTATGGAATCGTGCTAAAATGAACGCAAGATTTCGTGACGGAGCAACTGTGAAGGCACGGAACCGTTACGTTACAGAAAGAAGGAACATACATGGATTCACTGGCTTACAAAAGAACAAATGTTTATGAAACCGCTGACCAGCCCCTGCTGACTGCAATTTTCGATTTTGCCGAGGGCTATAAGGAATTCCTCGATCAGGGAAAGACCGAGCGGGAGTGCTGCATCTATGTAGAGGAGGCAGCGAAGGAAGCTGGCTATGAAGCTTTTGAGTTTGGACGGAAGCTTCAGGCAGGTGACAAAATCTATTACAACAACCGCGGGAAAAATATGTATCTCATCAAGGTGGGAACCGAGGATATCGCAAAGGATGGCATCCGCATCATAGCCTCCCACATTGACAGCCCGCGTCTGGATTTGAAACAGCTTCCTCTCTATGAGTCTGAGGGTGTGGCTCTTGGAAAGACCCATTATTATGGAGGCCTGCGCAAATATCAGTGGGCGGCTATTCCGCTGGCATTACACGGCGTGATCGCATGGAAGGACGGCACTACGGTTCAGGTAACGGTAGGCGAGGAAGAGAGCGATCCGGTCTTCTATATCAGTGATCTTCTTCCTCATCTGGCAGCGAAGCAGAACCAGAAGCCTCTGGGAAATGCCATCGAAGGGGAGCAGCTGAATATCTGGTTCGGCAATATGCCGTATACGGCTGCTACCGAGGAGGATCAGAAGACGGTCAAGAACAATGTGCTGCATTTACTGCATGACAAATATGGTATCGAAGAGGCAGACTTCATGAGTGCCGAGCTTTCTATCGTTCCGGCCTTCAAGGCAAAGGATGTGGGCTTCGATCGTGCGCTGCTTGGTAGCTACGGACACGACGACCGGGTTTGTGCTTATCCGGCCTGGAAGGCGTGCCTGGATGAGACCTCGAACCGGCATACGGTGATGATTATTCTGGCAGATAAGGAGGAAATCGGCAGCGAAGGAACCACCGGTATGCAGAGTGCCATTTTTACAGACTTGATTGACGAGCTGGCCACTTCCTTCGGTGTAAGCTCTGCGGCAATTCGGGCTCATTCCAAGTGTCTCTCCGCAGATGTGACAGCAGCTTTCGATCCGAATTATCCGGAGGTTTGCGAGAAGACCAACTCCGTGTTCCTCTCCTGCGGGGCAGGCATGATGAAGTTTACCGGAGCCAGAGGAAAGAGCGGCTCCAATGACGCGAATGCAGAATTTATCGCATACCTGCGAAACCTCTTCGACGAAAATGGTGTAGTATGGCAGACCGGTGAGCTTGGAAAGGTAGACGAGGGAGGCGGCGGAACCGTAGCCAAATTTATCGCAAAGTTCAACATCGATACGATCGATATCGGCGTTCCGGTCATTTCCATGCATTCTCCCTGGGAAGTGGTATCCAAGGCAGACCTGTATGAAAATTATCTGGCTTTCCGGGCATTTATCAAATAAGTATAAGAATTCAAATGCAAAGTTCAGGGGATAAGATGTATTTCATCTTATCCCCTGTTTGCGTGTCATACGAACTCCAAAAGATACTTGACAATCCTCTGAATTCTATTATAATTATCAAAGGTAATTAACTTTGGTAATTATGCAAGGAGATACACAAATGAATAGCAGATTGGTAAAACGAATGTTTGATGCCTGCTACGTGGCCAAGCGGACAAGGGATATGCTTCCGTCCTTGCCGGATGGGGTGCAGCCTTCCTACATTCATTATCTGGATTGCATTCAGGGAATGGAAGAAAAAGGAAATCAGGTTCGTGTTTCCGACATCAGTGATTTTTTGAATATTCCAAGACCTGGAGTCACACGCACGGTAAAGGAGATGGAAGCGAAGGGATATCTCCAGAAAATCGCCTCACCGGATGACGGCAGGGTGACCTTTCTCACTGCCACGGAGAAGGGACGGAAGCTGCATCAGAAGTATGATGACGAATATTTTAAGGCTTTGCTTCCGTATATGCATGCCATTTCCGAGGAGGAAGCCGAAAACATGATTGCAACGATTGAAAAATTTTATCAGATTATGAGCGAGAGGAGAGAAGATTATGACAAACGATAGATCTGATTTTACACAGGGTAGTATTTTAAAGAAATTAGTAGCATTTATGATGCCGGTGCTGGGTGCGTTGATTTTGCAGGCAGCCTACGGTGCGGTGGATCTTCTGGTAGTGGGACGTTTCGGTTCGACAGCCGGACTTTCCGGAGTTTCTACAGGCAGTCAGGTATTAAATCTGGTAACCTTTGTAGTAACGCAGCTGTCCATGGGTCTCACAGTGCTGATAGGCCGGTACTTAGGTGAAAAGCGTCCCCAGGAGATAGGGGGCGTCATTGGCGGAGGAGCTGTAGTATTTACAGTAATTTCCGTGGTTCTTTTTGCCGTCATGGTAATTCTGGCTCGTCCTATTTCCGTCCTGATGCAGGCACCGGAAGAGGCAGTCAGCCTTACTACAACCTACGTGCGAATCTGCGGCTGTGGTATTTTCTTTATTGTAGCTTATAACGTTCTGGCTGCTATTTTCCGTGGACTCGGAGACAGTAAGTCACCGCTTCTCTTTGTATTCGTAGCCTGTATCATCAATATCGTAGGAGACCTGGTTCTGGTAGCTGGTTTTGATATGGATGCAGCAGGCGCAGCGATCGCTACCGTGGCAGCGCAGGCCTGCAGCGTGATTTTTGCAGTCCTTCTCCTGGTAAAGAGAAAATTGCCTTTTACCATTCAAAAAGCAGATTTTCGCTGGAATAAGCAGTGCCCGAAGTTTTTACAGATTGGACTTCCGCTCGCAGTACAGGAGTGCCTGACCCAGTTTTCCTTCCTGGCTCTTTGTGCCTTCGTAAATCGCCTGGGTCTGGAGGCTTCCTCCGGCTATGGCGTTGCCTGTAAAATCGTAAACTTTGCCATGCTGGTACCCAGTGCCTTGCTTCAGTCTATGGCTTCCTTCGTGTCACAGAATGTGGGTGCCGGCAAGCACAAGCGTGCAAAACAGACCTTATTTACCGGCATTGGTGTGGGTCTCGTGGTAGGCGGCTGTGTATTCTGCCTCGTCTTCCTAAAAGGCGAACTGCTCTCAGGTATCTTCACGACCGATGCGCCAGTAGTGGCTCGTGCCTTTGAATACCTGAAGGGCTTTGCTCCGGAGACCCTGGGAACTGCGATTTTGTTCAGTATGATGGGCTATTTCAATGGCTATAACAAAACGGTTATTGTCATGGCGCAGGGTCTGATTTCTACCCTTCTGGTTCGTCTTCCGCTGGCTTATTTTATGAGCATCCAGCCAAATGCCAGCCTGACTAAGATCGGAATGGCCGCACCGATTTCTACAGCTGTCGGAATCCTGATTTGCGTGGGCTGTTATATCTGGATGAATCGAAAGAAAGAAGGATAGGTGATAAGAGAGCAAGATTCCCCCTTGACGGAACTCCTTCAAGCCGTTAATATATTTTAAGATGCGTGTAAAAACCATGTTAAATAGATGAAATACAGCAAAGCGAAGGAGATTAGGATGAAGAACTGGGAAAATGTGGTCCTGAAACCGGAGTTTGACGAGCAAGGCGTGGCCTGTTATCGTCTGGACGGCGGTGATTACCTGAATGAGTACTATATCGTATCGGAGGCGGAGTCCAGAAAGCTTCTGAATACACCGGAGATCGTAGGCTATGAGGTGTACAATTGCCTGATTTCAGCTACATCCCAGATGCTTTATTATCTGAAGGAGCAGAAGAAGGTTACTACTGCCAATATTCTATCCATTTTAAGAGGTGCGCTCAATTATCCGTTGGAGGAGAGCTGCTACCGCGAGCACATTCGCGTTCATGATATCAGCTTCCTGTCCAGTGAACGTGTGTTCGAGAATGAAGAAATTGCAGGCCTCGAAATCAAGTACAGCAAGCTGACCATGGTGCCGGACAGCACCCTGATGATCGGTGATATCATTGCCAGCGGCGAGACCTTGATTCACTGCCTTCGCTACGTGACTGATTTTTATCGGGATCACGGCGCGAAGCTCCGCAATATCATTATCTTTACCATTGGCGGAACAAAGGGTATCGATATTCTCGAGGAGCTGACGCGGGATATCCGGAAATTCTGGCCGGAGTTTGAGGGCTTTATTACCATCTATTACGAAGGTATTTTCAGTACCTATCAGGATAAGGGTGTATCGGGAATCAATCTGCCGGATGTAGATTTCTACTGGAAGGGCGGCATCGTAGCACCGGAGTTCCGCAGAGAGACCCTTTCCATGTGCAGCCCGCTGTTTGAAAAATGCATCATCTATGATGGCGGTGCGAGACGGTATGAGATCCATGAGCATGTGGAAGAGGTGCTGGAGTTCTGGGAAGGCATCCGTGACCGCGCAGATAAAATAGATTTTCAGGAGCTTCTGGCGGAAAAGCTGGGTTATCCGCTGCCGGTGAGCTACGAGGATTGGGTTCATTATAATCACTATGAGAAGATTCGCCCGTCTTATACCAAGTGGCTGTACCGCCAGGAGCAGGGCTATATCGAGAGCATGAAGAAGATTACATTAAAGGAGCTTGCCGAGCAGAGAATCGGAGAGTTTACAGATGCACTTCGGAAATATATTTTATAAATAGCGATCTTTAAAATCGGGACGGACTGATGGAATTACCGTCCTGATTTTTTGGGATAAAATTAAAATAGGAGATGAAAAAATGAGCAACGTGAAAGAAAAAAAAGATATAGACTACGCGGAGCAGGCCGTTCCTGCAGAAGGCCGAAAGGGCTTTTTGACCATGTTCATGATTATGCTGGGCTTTACCTTCTTTTCGGCAAGTATGTGGGTAGGTCAGCAGCTGGCAGCAGGAGAGAATTTCTGGGAATTTTTGGGCTCTCTGATTCTCGGTGGCTGCATTCTTGGATTGTATACAGGACTTCTCGGATATGTGGGAGCTAAGACAGGACTCAGCATGGATCTGCTCGCAAGAAGAGCCTTCGGCGAGAAGGGATCCTATCTGTCCTCTGCTATGATTAGCTTTACCCAGATTGGCTGGTTTGGCGTGGGCGTAGCCATGTTTGCAATTCCGGTAGCAAATCAGTTCCTGGGCGACAGTAAGGCTGCTATGTGGGCACTGATCATTCTGGCCGGCGGCTGTATGACTGCATCTGCTTATTTCGGCATTGATTCCCTTACGATTGTCAGCTACATTGCAGTCCCAGCGGTAGCGATTCTTGGAACCATTGCCATGGTTATGGCTATCGCGCAGGGCGAAGGAACCATCGTAGATCAGTTCGCAGTATCAAGTGGCACCATAAGTGTAGTCGGCGGCGCAGGACTTGTTGTAGGTTCCTTTGTATCCGGCGGAACGGCCACACCAAACTTTACCCGGTTCGCCAAGGATGCCAAGACCGGAACCATCGCCACGGTCATTGCCTTCTTTATCGGCAACTCCCTGATGTTTTTCTTTGGTGCGATTGCATACATTTTCGTAGGCGGAAATGATATCTTCGAGGTTATGCTGCGGCTGAACCTGTTCTACCTTGCAATTCTGGTACTTGGCCTGAACATCTGGACTACCAATGACAATGCCCTCTATACTTCCGGACTTGGACTTGCTAATATTTTCCATCAGAGGAAAAAGCCCATGGTACTGGTAGCCGGAATCGTCGGAACCTTACTTTCTGTATGGCTCTACTATAATTTCTGCAACTGGCTGAATATCCTGAACTGTACCCTGCCGCCGGTAGGTATCATTCTGGTTATGTCTTATTTCATGAATAAGAAGGACTATGAGGATGAGCATGCACCGCTGGCTGTCGTGAACTGGTTCGCCGTCATCGGTGTTATCGCAGGGGCGGTTGTGGCCAATGTACTGTCCTTTGGAATCGCCTCTATCAACGGTATGGCAGTAGCAGCAGTGCTGTATGCCGTTGGACAGATGGTAAACAAATAAGGTTTGAGTGAGACACGATATAATGAATAAATGGAAAAGATATCTTATATTTTTGGTGGGGTTATTTATCAACTCCCTTGGCGTCAGCCTGGTGACAAAGGCAAGTCTTGGAACCTCACCCATTTCGTCGATTCCCTATGTTTTAAGTCTTCAGTTTCCTTTTACACTTGGGAATTTCACGATTTTTTTTAGTATTCTGCTGATTTTGCTGCAGATATTGATTTTAAGGAAAAATTTCAAGATCGAAAACCTGCTGCAGATCCCGGTTTCGATCGCATTTGGATATTTTATCGATCTGACCATGCATCTGCTTTTCTGGGTGAATCCGGGAAATTATCTGCTTAAAATAGTCGCACTTCTTGCCGGCTGTATCGTTCTTGGCTTTGGTGTCTATCTGGAAGTGCTGGCAGATGTCGTCATGCTGCCGGGAGAGTCCTTTGTGCGCGCCGTTGTGCAG
>CAVHYN010000020.1:0-10345 GCA_963640245.1 Bulleidia sp. | reverse complement strand
GGCGAAGAGCATACCATCGAGGGCGATGTCTTTATCTCCTCCATGCCGGTAAAGGATCTGGTAGGCGGCATGAATGACGTCCCGGAGGAGACAAGCAAGATCGCAGTAGGCCTGCCCTATCGTGATTTTGTAACCGTAGGTCTTCTGGTAGATAAGCTGAATATCAAAAATGAGACTAAGCTTCTGACCCTGAACAATATTGTTCCGGACTGCTGGATTTACGTACAGGATGTGGGTGTGAAGCTTGGCCGTATCCAGGTCTTCAACAACTGGTCCCCGTATCTGGTTTCTGATCCGGATCACAAGGTCTGGATTGGTCTGGAGTACTTCTGCAGCGAAGGCGATCAGTACTGGAACATGAGCGAAGAAGAGTGGGTACAGTTCGGTATTTCTGAGCTGGTAAAGATGGGTGTCATCACCAGCGAGAAGGATGTCCTGGATTCCCACAGAGAGCGTGTCAAGAAGGCATATCCGGCTTACTTCGATACCTACGATCATATGGATGACCTGATTCAGTATCTCGACACCTTCGAGAACCTCTACTGTGTAGGCCGCAATGGTCAGCACCGCTACAACAACATGGATCACTCCATGGCAACCTCCTTCGAGACTGTGGACAACATCTTAAGCGGAAGAAAAGATAAGAAAAATATCTGGAGCGTGAATACAGAGAAAGAGTATCACGAAGAGAAAAAAGAAGCATAAAATACAAAAGTCCCGACAGGTTTACACATGGCCTGTCGGGATCTTTTCTTTCTAAAACGCGGATATTATCTACGCCGCGAACTTCTGCCAGTACCCCATCACAAAGATGAACAGGACGATCAGCGGCAGGATATAGCTGACATAGAATCTCGCCCATTTCGGGAACTTGATGCCCTTGCCGGCGTCCACCTCGGCGATGAACTTATCCCAGCCCCAGCCATAGCGGCTGGTACAAAAGAGCAGGTAGACCAGGCTTCCAAGCGGCAGCAGGTTGTTGGAGACGATGAAGTCCTCCAGATCCTGGATGGTACTTCCGGTTCCGAGCGGAGCGATGAAGCTCCACACATTGAAGCCCAGGACACAGGGCATGGACAGAACCAGAATCAGCACCAGGTTGACCACGACGGACTTCTTGCGGGACCAGCCCCAGAGATCGATGCCGAAGCTGATGATATTTTCAAATACGGCAATGATGGTGGAGAGAGCCGCAAAGCTCATAAATACGAAGAAGAGGCTTCCCCAGAGCCGTCCGCCAGCCATCTGGTTGAAGATATTCGGCAGGGTGACGAAGACCAGTCCCGGTCCCTCGCCCGGATCGACACCGAAGGCGAAGCAGGCAGGGAAGATAACCAGACCGGCCATCAGCGCAACGACGGTGTCCAGAATGCAGATATTTACAGATTCCCCCATCAGTGTGCGATCCCGGCTGATATAGCTTCCGAAGATAGCCATCGCACCGATGCCGAGACTCAAGGTAAAGAAAGCCTGCCCCATCGCGGCGAAGATGACATCACCAAGGCCATTTTCCACGATCTTCCCAAAGTCCGGAATCAGATAGAAGGCAAGGCCTGCCTCGGCGCCCGGCAAAGTGACACTTCGAATACAGAGAACCACCAGAATGATCAGCAGGAAGGACATCATCACCTTCGTGATGCGCTCGACGCCGTTTTGAAGTCCCATGCTGCAGATGCTGAAAGCCAGAAGCACGGATACGATCATCCAGAAGGTCATGGAACCGGGAGAAGCCAGCGTGTCAGTGAATACACCGCCCACCTCGTCCGGTGTGAGGCCTGTAAAGGAACCGGAAGCCATCTTAAAGATATAGGAAATCATCCAGCCGCCGACGGTAGTATAGAACATCATCAAAAGGTAATTGCCCGCCATAGCGATATAGCCTTCGATATGCCACTTGGTTCCCTTTGGCTCCAGCACATGAAAGCTTCGGGCAGCGGATTTGCGGCTTGCGCGGCCTACCGAGAACTCCATCGCCATAATCGGCATGCCAAGGATCACCAGAAATACCAGATAAATCAGCACGAAGGCAGCTCCGCCGTACTTGCCGGTGATATAAGGAAAGCGCCATACATTGCCAAGGCCGATGGCGCAGCCGGCTGAAATCAGAATAAAGCCCAGCCGGGATGAGAATTTTTCACGTTTCTCCATGGTAAATCTCCCTCTTATTTTAATACAAACGTAGCATACCAAAGAAGACACCTATGCGTCAATGCGACGCATCAACGCTTCGACACATCAAAACGCGAAAAAGACTTTCCTATATAAATAGTAGGAAAGCCTTTTCATGTCTGAATCCGTTTTATACGATTTAAGCAGTCTTGAAGATATGACTCTGATATCTCTCCAGCACCAGCAGAAGAATGGTACCGATGATTGAAGCGGTCAGGATCTCGCCCAGGCCGACCGTACCCATCATGAAGGGGATCGACAGCGGCTCGCCGTAGCCATATTTCAGAACCCAGGGAATGATCAGCGCATTGGCTGCCACCGGCGGAACAGAAGCCAGGTATTTGCTCTTATTCCGAAGGGCGTAGGTAGCGAAGGCCGCGATAAGCGTCGCCACGCTGCCGGCGATTACGTCCAGGATAATGCCGCCGCCTAAGACATTCGCGATCAGACAGCCGACGAAGAGACCGGGAATCGCAGCCGGTGTAAAGAACGGCAATACCGTCAATGCCTCAGCGATCCGTGTCTGGATAGGTCCGTAGCTGATAGGCTGGAAGACCACGCAGAGCACTACATAGATGGCAGCGATCATAGCTGCCTGGGTCATAAACTGCACCTTGTTTGTTTTCATATTCAGTTCTCCTTTAGTTTTGTTTTACGAGTGGAAGGTCACGAACACTCGGCACATTTATAGGCGGTGACCGCCTGCAAGCCCTTACGACCTTGTTTTTATGGGCTTGACAACAGGCGATAGTATAGCATGGGAAATCAGGAAAATCAAGGCTCATCCGCAATTTGTTTGAAACTGCAAAAATATGAAAAATCCGTTGACTTGAATGTTATAAAATGTTATGATGTGTTATACAGAACGAAAGTAATATAACAAATCTTAACAAGAGGATGTATCGATATGAATCTGCTTAGAAAAGAGAGCATAGGAAAATATATCCAGGAGAAGGGCGCTGTTACCGTAAAGGAGCTGGGGGCTCTTTTTCCGGAGGTCAGCCTGATGACGATTCACCGCGATTTGGAAAAGCTGGAGCGGGAGGGCGTGATAACCAGAACCCGGGGCGGAGCGATAGCCGTGACGCAGGGTGCAAGTCCTACAGAGGCTAAGCTCGAAGCACGGATGCAGACCAATATGAAGGCCAAGCACGAGATGGCGAAGAAGGCCTTGAAGCTGATCGAGCCTGGAAGCGCCATTTTTATGGATGCCGGAACGTCCAGCATCGCATTGGCACAGAGCCTGCCGGACATCGATTTGAACATCTTTACGACCGCGCCGAATGTGGCGATCGAGCTGTCGAGACTGGCCGCACCCACGATTCATATGTGCTGCGGCACCTTAAACCGGCTGAATCAGGCCGTATCCGGACAGAGCACCTTAGAGATGCTTAGCGGTATCAATATTGCCTTAGCCTTCATCGGTGTATCCGGCTATACGGATCAGGGCGGCTTCACCTGCGGCAAAGAGGACGAGATGCTGGTAAAACGGCTGATGGTCGAGCGGGCAGGAAAGAAGGTAATGCTGATGGACAGCTCCAAACTCGGAAAGATCCTTCCCTATACATTTGGAAATGTGGAGGATGTCGATTATATTATTACCGACGGCGAAGTCCCGGAAAGCTTAAAAGAGCGGGCAGAAAAGGCCGGAACCGAGATTCTCTAGAGGATTCTGAAAAGGTGAGCAATAAAAATGTAACTATATAAGAACATATTGGAGGGTAAAAAAATGGCAGTAGGCGTATTGATGCCAAAGGCAGGAATCACCGTAGAAGAATGTGTGATTACCGAATGGCTGAAGAAGAAGGGCGACCACGTAAATGTGGGCGATATCCTTTTCACCTATGAGACGGACAAGGCATCGTTTGAGTGCGAGTCCACAGCAGAAGGCGAGCTTCTGGAGATTTTCTATGAGGATGGAGACGAGGTGCCGGTTCTGGTAAATGTCTGTGCGATCGGACAGCCGGGCGACGATATCTCCGGAATCAAGGAGGGCGGATCCACACCGGCACCGGCAGCAGAAGCAGCACCGGCGGCAGCGCCTGCGCCCGCAGCAGCTCCCGCTCCGGCAGCAGCACCGGCAGGCGGCGCACATATGGCTACAGGCGTCCTGATGCCGAAGGCAGGAATCACCGTAGAGGAATGCGTGATTACCGAGTGGCAGAAGAAAGAAGGAGATCAGGTCAATGTAGGAGATGTTCTCTTTACATATGAAACAGATAAGGCTTCCTTCGAGTGCGAGTCGACAGCAGCAGGAACCCTGCTTAAGATCTTCTACGAAGACGGCGACGAAGTACCCGTACTGGTCAATGTCTGCGCGGTAGGACAGCCGGGCGACAGCATCGAGGGACTGAAGGAAGGTACCGCACCTGCGGCAGCACCGGCAGCAGCAGCTCCGGCTCCTGCAGCAGAAGCAGCACCCGCACCGGCGGCAGCGCCTGCAGCAGGCGGACCGGCAAACCCGGATGCAAAGGTATCCCCGAGAGCGAGAATGGCAGCAGCAGAGCTTGGCGTAGACGCTACAGCAGCTACCGGCACCGGCGCTCACGGAAGAGTGATGGAGGTCGATGTAAAGACCTATGCGGCAAACGCACCGGCGGCAGCACCAGCAGCAGCTCCGGCAGCTGCAGCAGAAGCACCGAAGGCAGCACCGGCAGCCGATGGCGCAGAATATACAGATGTGAAGTTCTCCGGTGTCAGAAAGGCTACCGCAAAGGGTATGATGAAGTCCTTGAGCACGATGGCTCAGCTGACGCATTACCATTCCTTCGATGCATCTGCACTGTTGGCTCTGAGAAAACAGATCAAGGCCAACGGCGAAAGCATGGGAATGCCGAACATCACCCTGAACGATATGGTACTCTTCGCAGTATCCCGTATCCTTCTGCATCACCCGGATCTGAATGCGACGATGCCGGAGGAAAATATGCTCCGTCAGTACCATCACGTACACCTCGGTATGGCGGTAGATACCCCGAAGGGACTGTTTGTACCGACTATTTTCAATGCAGATCAGATGAGTCTGGCAGAGATCAGCACAGAGGCAAAGCGTCTCGCAAAGATTTGTCAGGAGGGCAAGGCGACACCGGATATGCTGGCAGGCGCCACATTTACCGTATCCAACGTAGGATCCTTAGGTGTCGAGATGTTCACCCCGATCGTAAACCCGCCGCAGGTAGGTATCCTGGGTGTATGCGGAACTACGACCCGCATCAAGGAAGTAAACGGAGAGATCAAGCCGTATCAGGCGATGGGACTTTGCCTGACCTACGACCACAGAGCCATCGACGGCTCACCGGCATCCCGCTTTGTAAAGGAGCTGTGCGGAGCGCTTGAGAACTTCTCACTTCTGATGATGAAATAATAAGCCAACCAACCTTCAGCCGGGGGCGAGTAAAAGCCCGCCCTCGGCACTGCCATAAAAAATAAATTTATAGTAACTATTCAGAACCCCATTCGCAAAATCGCCTCTGCGAGGCTTTACTTTTGCTCATGTGGCTACTTCGCCATATAAAATTTCAAAATCAGCCTTAGAAATGCAAGCATTTCACGTCCGATTTATGAAATTTTGCATGGCTCTGAATAGTTACCAAATTATAAAATAAAAGGAGAAAAGCCATGCCAAAGTCATTGTACGTAGATCCGGACAAAATGCGTGCGGAAGGAAAAATTACATTTAAAGACATTCCCATCAATGTATACAAGAAAAGCGTAAAGGAAGAGGTAGAGGAAGGCAACTACACGAAAGAAGACCTCCTTCGCATCTACCGTGATATGAGCATCTGCCGTGAGTTCGAGGATATGCTGAATCAGATCAAGACGCAGGCAAAATACGCCGACGTCGAGACAACTTATCCGGGACCGGCACATCTGTCTCTGGGACAGGAGGCAGCTGCAGTCGGTGAGGCATATCTGCTCGGAAAAGAGGACTTCACCTTCGGAAGCCACAGAAGCCACAGCGAGATCCTGGCAAAGGGACTTTCCTGTATCCAGAAGCTGGACGACAAAGAGCTGATGGAGACCATGGAGAACTTCTTCGACGGCAAGACCCTGAAGGCGATCCAGACAGTCAGCAAGGCAGACGGAGACGTCAAAGAGCTCGCGATCGAGTTCCTTGTATACGGTGCTCTGGCAGAGCTGTTTGCCCGTGAAAATGGCTTCCACAAGGGACTTGGCGGATCGATGCATGCATTCTTCCTGCCCTTCGGTATCTACCCGAACAACGCACTGGTAGGCGGTTCCGCAACCATCGCTACCGGAGCATCCCTGTTTAAGAAATGCAACGACAAGGACGGCGTCGTAGTCGCAAACCTCGGAGACGGCTCCATGGGTCGCGGACCTGTATGGGAGGCACTTTCCTTCGCAACGATGGATCAGTATCGTACTCTTTGGGAGGAAGGAAGAAGAGGCGGCCTGCCGCTGATCTTCAATATCAATAACAACTCCTACGGCATGGGCGGCCAGACCTGCGGTGAGACCATGGGTTATGGCGAGCTGGCACGTATGGGTGCAGGCGTCACCGAGAGCCAGCTGCATGCAGAGCGCGTAGACGGCTACAATCCTCTGGCAGTCATCGACGCTTACAGAAGAAAGCTTCCGCTGGTAAAGAGCGGTGAGGGTCCGGTATTCCTGGATGTAGTGACCTACCGTCTGCTCGGTCATTCGACCTCCGACCAGAACGCTTACCGTACCAAGGAGGAGATCGAGGCTTGGAAGGCACAGGATCCGATCATTACCTTCCGCAAGGCTATCGTAGACGCGGGCATCGCAGAGGACAGCGAGTTCGATGATATCTGGGCAAAGACCAAGGAGAGAATGGCTCGTATCTGCCGCCTGGCAGCAGACAAGGAGGCTTCTCCGTACCTTGACTTCGACAAGGATCCGGCCATCGTAGAGCGCCTGATGCTGAACAATGGACATCAGCGCAGCATGGATACCACCAGAGAGCCGTCCGTAACAGGACCGAAGGAGAGCTGCAAGCGTTACAACGATATCCAGAAGAAGGTTCGTACCCATTACATCGACGGAACCGAAGTAAGCTCCATGAAGCGTTACAACATCCGTGATGCGATCTTCGAGCCGATGTTCAATAAATATTATGAAGACCCGACACTCATCGCTTACGGTGAGGATGTACGTGACTGGGGCGGCGCATTCGCTGTATACAGAGGCTTTACCGATGTCATTCCTTACTCCAGACTGTTCAACTCCCCGATTTCCGAGTCCGCTATCGTAGGTACCGGCGTAGGCTATACGATGTGCGGCGGCCGTGCAGTCATCGAGCTGATGTACGGTGACTTCATCGGATGCTGCGGTGATGAGATCTTCAACCAGATGGCAAAATGGCAGGCCATGAGTGCCGGAATCCTGAAGATGCCGCTTATCTTACGTGTATCTGTAGGTTCGAAGTACGGCGCGCAGCATTCTCAGGACTGGACCGCTATGTGCGCCCATGTACCGGGTCTGAAGGTTTGCTTCCCGGCTACCCCGTATGAGGCAAAGGGTCTGATGCAGGCAGCTCTGAACGGAACCGATCCGGTCGTATTCTTTGAGAGCCAGAGAATCTACGACGTAGGAGAGAAGTTCCACGAGGGCGGCGTTCCGAAGGAAGAGTACGAGATCACGATGGGCGATGTAGACGTCATCACGACAGGCTCCGATATCACCATCCTGACCGTAGGTGCTACCCTGTACCGTGCATACGATGCAGTGAAGGAACTGAAGGAGAAATATGGAATCTCCGCAGAGCTTATCAACCTGCACAGCCTGGTACCGCTTGATTATACGAAGATTCTCGAGTCTGTAAAGAAGACCGGAAAGGTAGTTCTGGCATCTGACGCATGCGCAAGAGGAAGCTTCTTAGACGATGTGGCAAAGAATATCACAACACTTGCCTTCGACTATCTGGATGCACCGCCTGCCATCGTCGGCGCACAAAACTGGATCACACCTCCGTTCGAGTACGACAAGTACTTCTTCCCGCAGAAGGAATGGATCCTGGATGCTATCAACGAGAAGATCATGCCGCTTAAGGACTATGAGCCGGTAACCAATGTGACAGCAGAAGAGGAACTCAGAAAGCTGAAGCTGGGTGTTTAAGTTTCGGGATAAGGTAGAATAAAATAAGAGAGAAAAAAATAGGGCGTCCCATGTTCGCGGGGCGCCCTATTTTTGAAAGGGAGTAACTCAAGTTTGTGCCCGTTATAAAAGGTAGTTTCTCTCACCCGGCTTCAGAAAATAAGTCCGGTGGAACCCGATGGACAGGATAAGGGTCAGAAATTCCGCTACCGGAATCGCCAGCCAGGCTCCGACAATGCCGAGGAAATGTGGCAGAATCAGGAGCGAAAGCACGATAAAGACCAGCGTCCGAAGGAACGAGATAATCGCGGACACCCGGCCGTTCGAGAGAGCGGTAAAGAAGCCGGAGGAGGCGATATTGATACCGCTGAATAGGAAATTCACAGCAAAAATCCGAAAGCCCGCATCGGCCAGCTCGAAGGTAGCCGGGTCATGGGTGAAGACGGATACCAGAGGCGTAGCACTAAAGACAGCAGCCAGTGTCATGACGACAGAGGACACCATCACAAAGAGAAATGAAGTCCGATAGACGCTTCGAAGCTGGGTGCGGTTCTGCGCCCCGTACTGGAAACCGACGATGGGGCTGATGCCGATCGAAAAGCCAAGGTAAAAGGCATTGAATAAGAACTGCCCGTAGAGTAAAATTGTGATAGCGGCCACACCATTTTCACCGGCCAGCCTCAGCATGATGATATTGAAAAGAAAGGTGATCACAGCATTCGAAAGCTGGGTGACCATCTCGGAAGAACCATTGTAGCAGGCCTGAAGAAGCTCCTTTCCATGCAGCCGGAACCGTGTGAAATAAAGACCTTTCCTGGAAAGCAGGAAAAAGAACAGGCCGGCTACCGCTGGAACGGTCTGCCCGATACCGGTGGCAATGGCAGCACCGGTGATGCCCATCGGGATAACCAGAATCAGGACATAGTCCAGAACCGCATTCAGAATCCCGGCACCGATGGTCAGGAAAAGACCGAGGGCGGGCATGCCTGCCGTCACCAGATAAGATTGAAACAGGCTCTGCAGCATGCAGGCCGGGGCAAACATCAGAGAAGTAGACAGATAAGCCTGGCAGTCCGCAAGCAGAATATCGGTAGAACCTAAGAGGCGGCAGAGAGGTGTCAGAAAGACCTGGGTCAGGACGAGCAGCAGGATGCTGATCAGGATGCTTATGACGGTAAAGCCGGTCAGACATTCCCTGGCCTCCTGCTTTTTGCCTTCTCCGAGATATTTGCTGATGATGGCATTGCCGCCGGTGCCCAGCATCGTGGCGATGGCGATGACGATATTGATCACCGGAAATACGATATTCAGGGAAGAAAGCGCATTGCTTCCCAGAAACCGCGAAATAAAAATCCCGTCCACGATGGTGTAGAGGGACATAAAAATCATCATAATGATCGATGGAAATGCGAATTTCAAAAGCGCCCAGGGCGTAAAATGCTGGTTTAAAGATGTGCTCATACAAAGCTCCTTTTCTGGTATAATGAACAATAGCTTCAGCATAGCGGATAGAAGGAGAAAAATCAAGGAAACAAGTCAAAATTAAGAAAAAGCCAAAAGATAAAAGACAGCAAAGATGCTATAATACCCATAACGACGACAAGGAGACACGACATGAATAATTACTTTATACAGACCTATACCTGGAATCCCTGGCAGAACCTGGCGGTCGAAAAATTTCTGGCGAACCGCATCGAGCCGGGGGACGTGGTACTCTATCTCTGGCAGAATGACCATACGGTCGTCATCGGCCGGAATCAGAATGCGATCCGCGAATGCAAGGCAAAGCTTTTAGAAGAAGAAGGCGGCTGCCTCGCGAGGCGGACGACAGGCGGCGGAGCCGTCTATCATGATCTGGGAAATCTGAACTTCACCTTCCTGGCCTCCCCGGAGCGCTACGATCTCGAAAAGCAGCTGAAGGTCATCCAGGCAGCCTGCCGGAAATTCGGCATCGAGACCAGCTTTTCCGGAAGAAACGACATCATTACCAAGGACGGCTTCAAGTTCTCTGGCAATGCATTTTCCAAAAATTCCCAGTGCGAGATCCAGCACGGGACCCTGATGGTCGATGTCGATGTCAGTAAGCTTGGCCGCTACC
>CAVHYN010000019.1:0-15566 GCA_963640245.1 Bulleidia sp. | reverse complement strand
CATTGGACAGGAAAAAACTGGAAATTTATAAAAGCGCCGGGGTAAATCGCCTAAGTATCGGCCTGCAGTCTGCCGATAACCGGGAACTGGAGCTTCTTGGACGGATTCATACCTGGGAACAGTTTCTTGAAACCTACGAGCAGGTTCGGGAGCTTGGCTTTGAAAATGTAAATGTCGATCTGATGTCAGCTTTGCCTGGGCAGACGAGGGAGGGCTGGCTTCATACGCTTCGTCAGGTTGCAGAACTTGAACCCGAGCATATTTCTGCCTACAGTCTGATCATCGAGGAGGGAACGCCATTTTATGGAAAATACCGGGAGGGAGGTCCCCTCGAGGACGAGCTTCCGGGGGAGGATCTCGATCGGCAGATGTACGAGGATACGAAGAGCTTTTTACAGAAGAAAGGCTATGAACGCTACGAAATTTCGAATTATGCGAAGTCAGGATATGCCTGCCGCCATAATCTTTCCTACTGGGAACGGATCGATTATAAGGGCTTTGGTCTGGGAGCTGCGTCACTCTTAGATAATGTACGTTACCGGAATCCGGCGGACTTGCAGGAATATATAAGGGGAGAGGATACAGGAATAATAAGGGAGCCCTTAAGCAAAAAGGAGATTCTCGAGGAAACTATGTTCCTGGGACTTCGAAAAATGAAGGGTGTACTCGTTACGAAAGAGCTTCAGGAGGTTTACGGTTCGGTCTTTCAAAAGCTGACAGGAGAAGGCCTTCTGGAACGGGCAGAAAATTATGTCCGGCTGACCGACCGGGGCATCGATGTCAGCAACTATGCACTGGCGGAATTCCTTCTGGAATAAAGCAGAAAAATCATATATAATAGTTACATATAAAGGGAGAAGCAAAATGATAAAGGAAGTAGTCTTTGATATTGATGATACCCTCTATGATTATGAAAAAGGCCATGCAGAGGGCGTGCGCAGGATGCGCGCGTATGCGGAACGCGAGCTTGGTATCCCGGGCGATGCATATATGGCAGAGTATAACAGGACGAATGAACGAATCATAGAGCGAATGGGACGAGACAATGCATCGATTCACAGCCGGAGCATCCGCATCCAAAATATGCTGGAGCATTGGGATAAGCCCATTTTTCCCCATCTTCGAAATCTCTATCATGCCTACTGGGACGGCCTCCTGGAAGTGACGGAAGCAGAGCCCGGAAGCCTGAAGGCTATGCAAACCCTGAAAGAAATGGGAATAAAAATCGGTATCGCTACCGATATGACCCTTCGAATGCAATATGAAAAGCTGGAAAAATATGGATTCGCCCCCTATATCCATCATATTGTGACCAGCCAGGAAGCAGGATACGAGAAGCCCCATCCGAAGATGATGAGCCTTTGTATCGAGAAGGCGGGCTGCCTGCCGGATGAGATGGTTTTTGTGGGAGATAATTTTAAGAAGGACGTGGTAGGAGCAGCATCCGCAGGCATGCATCCGGTATGGTACCGGGCAAAGGAAAAGAAGCTGCCGGAGAATCCAGCCTTGAAGCCGGGAGAATATCAGGTGATTCACCATTTCGACGAACTGGTGCCATATATAAAGTCATTATAATAAAAGGAAGAGAAGATGAAAGAATTTGATTTTCTGGAGGAACAGCAGGTAAATCCCCTGTTACTTCGTGAACTAGAGAAATTTCGGGCGCAGTATCCGGTAGAGGAGGCGCTGAAGAACCGGGTGGTCAAGCCGCCAGTTCCCTTCTACGGGAGAGAAATTCTGGAGATGGCCATTGCAGCCCTCCTTCAGGGAGAAAATGTCCTGCTTTCCGGCTCCAAGGCCACGGGAAAGAATATCCTGGCAGAGAATCTGGCCTGGATTTTTGGACGGCCTTCTTACAATATATCCTTCCATGTAAATACGGACAGCAGCTCCCTGATTGGAACGGATACCTTCGTAGACAATGAGGTGCGCCTCCGGAAAGGACCGATCTGCCAGTGTGCAGAAAATGGTGGATTCGGTGTGTTGGATGAGATCAATATGGCGAAAAATGATGCAGTTTCTGTCCTGCATGCGACCCTGGATTATCGCCGTATCATCGATATTCCGGGCTACGACAAGATTGCCCTTCATCCAGCCGCGCGTTTTATCGGAACCATGAATTACGGTTATGCAGGAACGAGAGAGCTGAATGAGGCTCTGGTATCGAGATTTCTGGTCATCGATATGCCACCCCTGGAGGAAGGGACGCTGATGCGGATCCTGAGGGCGAATTTCCCGGATGCAAAGGAAGAGGGACTTCAAGCCTTTGCCGGTCTCTTCCTTGACCTGCAGATAAAGGCACAGAATAGCGAGATTTCGACAAAGCCCATGGATCTGCGCGGCATGATTGGTGCGATAAAGACGATACGCTGCGGTCTCTCACCCAGAAAGGCCATTACGATGGGAATTACCAATAAAAGCTTCGATACGTTTGAAAAAGAGATCATCGGAGATATTGTCATGACCAGAATTCCGGAGGAATGGACCGGAAGCGAGATTTTCTAAGTGAGGCAGTATGAAGGAAGAGGAAAACCTGGAGCAGGAATATTTCGACGAAAATCAATATGAGATAGAGAACCGGATCCGAAATCTGTATTGGACAGTCAGCGGCAATTATGGCGAGCAGATCAAGCTGGATACCCTGTCCTTCGCCCGCTCGCCCTGGGTGTCTCTCTATGATGCGATAAAACAGGGGGCATTTTCCAGGTATTTTGATCGGAATGCCTTCGGCCTCTATCTGGTGAAGAAGCTTTACTATGGAGCTGATGAGCAGGCCTTGACAAATGTGGCACAGCTTGCGGTAGACAGTGCGGTTTATGAGAAAATCAGCAGGGAGCGAAAGGGCGTCACAGAGATAAGGAAAAAAGCTTTTTTAGATCTACTGGATTATGATTTTACCAGGCTTGCTTCTTATTATCTGGGGCAGATCAAGATCTGTATGATGCAGCAGGCGGTTTTAGGAAAGGCTCAGCATGAGCAGGCACGGATGCAGCAGGTACTGGATACGCTGGCAGCTCTTAAGGATACAGAGGATACCATGGAGATTATCCGGGTGACAGATGCCCTGTACAATCAGTTAGTAGATCCTTACTTTGAACGCAGGCACGGAGACCTCGAGAAGGTATTGGCTGTGACGATGGAAGAGCTTCAGGAATTCAACTGGAAGGATTATCTGGATGAGGAAGCGACAGAGGAGGATTTGACTCAGGTTTTAAATCAGGTCAATCAGGCCGTAACCCAGACCTCAGAGGTGCCGACAGAGCCGGATGAGAAGCGGGAGCAGCGCATGAAACGGGTGCTGGTGGACGCAGAAGCGGCGGAGAAGATGTATTCCTACATAGAGCTGAACTATGGCAGATCCTACTTAAGCGAAGGAGAGCAAAAGCGGCTAAACCGCAGCCTCTGCCGGGGAGCGCATGCAGACTGCAGCCTTTATTTTACCGATGGCATCCTTTCCAATATGGTCAAGAAAAATTATCAGTCGGAGTATGCCAGACGATCGAAAAGTGAAAACCTCAGGGTCTATGGTCATCATACCCGGGTGACAAAGCGAAACATTGAAGGATTGACAGACACCCTGCGTCGTGCTCTGGTGGCACGGAGCGAGCGGGAGACAGCAAAAAGCGAGTATGGCTCGATTGTGCCGTCAAGACTCTGGAAGCTCGGACGCAGTCAGGATAAGAGACTGTTCGAGCGGGTAGTGAAAAAGGACAGCTCGGAATTTGTCGTTCATGTGCTTATTGACGCCAGCGGCTCGCAGAGAAGTCGCCAGAGTCTGGTAGCATTGCAGGGCTATATCATCAGCGAGGCCTTAAGTAATGTACAGATTCCCCACCGGGTTATGGGCTTTTGTACCTTTTGGGATTATACAGTCATGCAGCGCTACCGGGATTATGACGACCCGAAGGAAGCCAATAAGCGGATCTTTGAGTTCCATGCTTCCTCCAACAACCGCGATGGTTTGGCCATTCGGGCAGCGGCAGCGAGCCTTCGGGAAAGGCCGGAGGAAAATAAGGTTCTGATTGTCCTAAGTGACGGACGGCCAAATGATATCATTGTAAATCGCCCGAACAGTAAAAATCCGGCTCCCTACGCGGGGGATTATGCGGTACGGGATACCGCTTCCGAGGTGCGAAAGATCCGCGCGGAAGGTATCTCTGTGCTGGGCGTTTTTGCCGGGGAAGAACAGGATCTCCAGGCAGAGCGGCGCATCTTCGGGCGGGACTTCGCCTATATCCGGAATATTATGAATTTCTCCAGTGTAGTAGGTCTTTATCTGAAACGCCAGTTAGACGACACGGCACAATAAAAGGAGTAGAAAGCTATGAAAGTGTGGCTGAAAAAATGGTGGAAGCCGCTGGTGCTGCTTCTTGTACTGGCCGGATTCCTGCTTTATCCGCCTGTGGTTCTTACGGAAGTGCGGATCGACTTTGAAAAAGAGGATTATTCCGCAGGGAATCACTGCAAGCTTTTTGCCTCTCCCACAGAAAATCTGGGGCTTAAGAGTGTCAAAAATGCTTATAAAAAAGCCGGTGAGGCCAGATTCTTTTTCTGGGATATCCGGTGGCGGGACGGCAGTACCCTGAAGCGTCTCGATCCAATCGATTACAATTTCGATGATGAAATCCGGATCAAGGATATCGCCTTTTTCATCAATGGCTTTTCTGCGGGAAAGCTTTCCGGGGAGCAACTATCGGCTTCCTTTACACCGAACGACCAGGTGGATATGTATGAGACGGACACAGGTTCTCTGGGTCTCTATATTCGGGGAGAGGACTCCCAGCTTTTGACAACTTCTGATTTTCGAACCTTTTACCAGGATTTGGTGCGCCCCTATGCCCGTACCGGGGCCTTTTATCTGCTGCCGCTGCTTCTGGTTTTATGGGGCATCGTAGAATTTTATCAGAAAAGAATCTGGAGACAGAGAGAAGGAAGCTTTCTTCTGGTCATGGATACCTTCTTTTATCTGGCAGGTTTTCTGGCTCTGACCCTTATCGTCATCGGAGCTTTTACAGGTTCAGATTTGGTCAATCCGGATGAATCGGAGGCGATCTATTCCGTACAGTACTACATCACGCATTTTCAGATACCGGATGCAAGAGAGCTTGCGACAGAGGCCTATTCGGTATTCGGAACCGCACGTTTGACGGAACTTAATCTTTTTTATGTTTTTGCAGCCCAGATCGCCCGCTTTTTCACCTTTAAGCATGCAGTGCGCTTTTTTAGTATCCTGATGGCAGCGGGACTTTTTTTTCTTGCATTCTGGAATCTGAAAAAAAACAGATGGCTTCTTATGCTATTGTTTTTGACTCCGCAGCTCTGGTATCTCTATACCTATTGCACCTCCGATGCCTATGATTTTGCGGTTGGTATGCTCGTGCTTTATCAGGTGGCAAGACCGGAAAGTATGCTTTCGAAGCTTTGCGGCCGCGGGGTACAAAGAAAAGACTGGTGGAGGCTTTTGCTTCTGGGCTTTCTTTTCTCCAATATTTTTATGGCAAAGCAGAACTATTATGTCTTAGCCATCTATGCCTTTTGTATGCTGATCGTGGACTGGTGGAAGGCTTCCGAGGACGAGCGCCCGAGAAGGCTTCGAAGCTATTTCTGGATCGCCGGCTTTTCCTTATTTTTTCTGGGTCTTCGTTACCTTCCGGAATTTGCACACTATGGTATCCACCGACATCAGGTACTCCTTGAGATGCAGGAAAAGATCGCAATTCCGGAACTAAATCCGGCCTCATCACCAGAGATACAAAGCTCTGCCTTCAATCTTTACGGAAAAGGAGTGACCTTATCACAGCTCCTGTTTCATATAGGACTTCATAAGACCACATTCCGTTCCTTCGTGGGCACCTATGGAAGCCTGCAATTTCCCAGTCCGAACTGGTATACCTCTCTTATGGGAATGCTTTATCTGGTCTGTCTTGCAGGCTGCTGCATTCCGGTGATTCGGGAGAGGGGATACGGAGAGCGAAAGGTGAAGCTTGGATTTCTTGTGCTCTGTAGCCTGGTATCCTACCTGCTCCTTCTTTATAATGCCTGGTTTGTGGATTTCCAGGCGCAGGGACGTTATATGCTGCCGGTATTGATTTTTGCAGCTCAGATGGCAGCTCTGAAGCCTGAGACGTCAAAAAAGCCATGGTTTCAGCTGCTCCTGGCAGTCACGGCCTGCCTATCCTTGTATTCCTTTGCATTTTATGGAATTCCGAATATCAAACCGCCGTATTAATGAGGAGAAGTTCTATGGAAAGATTTTTTGAATGGGAGTACCGCCTTCTGATGTTTTTACAAAACAGCATAAGGGGACCGGTACAAAATAAGATCATGTGGTGCATCACATCGCTGGAAAATGCAGGATTTTTGTCCATAACGGCCTGTCTGGCACTCCTTTTGCAGCCCCATTACCGGAGAGTGGGACAGGCAGCCACTATCTCAATGATCCTGGAGTTTATCGTGGTAAATTTGATCTTAAAAAACTGGATTGCAAGAGTACGCCCCTATCATCTCTTGGATGATCTGATCTTGCTTGCGAGAGAGCCTATGGATTATTCCTTCCCGTCCGGACATACGGGTGCGGCCTTCGCAGTGGCCAGCGCCATGTTTCTCGGAATGCCGATGCGGTTTGGCGTCCCGGCACTTTTGATAGCAGCTGCGATAGGATTTTCCAGAATTTACCTGGGTGTACATTTTCCGACCGACGTGCTGGGCGGCCTGGTGGTAGGCTGTCTGACCGGCTTTGTGGCCTGGAAGGTGAGCGGCCGCCAGTGGTTTCACTAAGTATATGTAAAAATATGTTTGGAGTGTGAAAAAAGATGGATACGAATCGAAATTATCTGACCTGTGAGAAGAACTGGGTATTTTATACTTTGGTTTTTATATCCGGTTTTTTTGGTGCTTATACCTATCTTTTACGCGGCGGTGTATTTTGCAATGCGCAGACAGGCAATATTGTCCTGCTGGGTCTGGCGCTCGGATCTGCGGAGTGGAGGAAGGCGCTGTACTATATGATTCCTATTTCCGCATACCTCCTGGGCGCATTCGTGTCAGAACTATTGCCGAATCCGGTAAAGCATGCCTTTTATGTACGTTGGGATACATTGCTTATCGGCGTGGAAATGCTTGTGGTGCTGGTGCTTGGCTTTTTGCCGGAAAGCGCACCGGTACAGATTTCCCAGGTGGCCATTAACTTCATTGCCTCCATGCAGTACAATACCTTCCGCCAGGCGGAAGGCACGCCTATGGCGACCACCTTCGTCACAAACCATGTGCGCCAGATCGGTGTAGGTCTGGCCAAGGAGCTGAGGCACCGGAAAGAGATGGATAAGCCGCACAGAGAGAAGCTTCGAAAGCATTCCCTGATGCTGTTTTACTTCCTGATGGGAGGTACCATAGGTACGGTATTCTGCCATCTTTTCGTGGGCAGGGCTATCTGGGTGACGCTGCTTCCCTTTGCAGTATTGCTTGGAAGTCTGGCAGCAGCGGATATTCGGGATGGGAAGGAAATGCTGGAGCAGAAGCCGGCTGGACATTAAAAAAACTCGCGGATGACCTTTTTCGGATCATCCGCGAGTTTTTGTTTCAGAAATTATTCCACTCTTGCAGTCAGCCCATCGCCTTCTGCATCGATCACGATAGTCGCTCCGGTGGAAATCTCACCGCCTAGGATCAGCTTTGCAGCCAGGGTTTCCACATGCTTTTGCATATAACGCTTCAGCGGACGTGCGCCGTAGACAGGATCGAAGCCATGATCGGCAATGAAGGTCTTGGCAGCGTCGGTCAGTTCGAGAGAAAGCTCACGGTCAGCCAGACGCTCATTCAGTCCCTTCAAAAGCAGATCGATGATGTGGGCAATGTTGTCCTTCGTCAGCGGCTTGAAGAGAAGGGTCTCATCCAGTCGGTTTAAGAACTCCGGACGGAAGTGGGCACGCAGGTCATTCAGAACCAGATCCTGAGCCTCCGGCTTGATATTGCCATTCTCATCGATGCCGTCCAGAAGATAGGAGGAACCGATATTCGAGGTCATGATTAGAATCGTATTCTTGAAGTCTACGGTACGTCCCTGGGAATCTGTGATACGTCCGTCATCCAGCACCTGTAAGAGTACGTTGAAGACATCCGGATGAGCCTTCTCGATCTCATCAAACAGGACGACGCAGTAGGGCTTTCTCCGGACAGCCTCTGTCAGCTGACCGCCTTCCTCGTAGCCTACATATCCGGGAGGAGCTCCGATAAGTCTTGACACGGAATACTTCTCCATATACTCACTCATATCGATACGCACCATATTGTTCTCATCGTCAAAGAGGCTGGCCGCCAGAGCCTTGGCAAGCTCCGTCTTGCCGACACCGGTGGGACCTAAGAACAGGAAGGAACCGATGGGCTTGGTCGGATCCTTGATACCGGCCTTAGAACGGATGATTGCTTCAGATACCAGTGTCACCGCCTCGTCCTGACCGATGACCCGCTTATGCAGCTCGTCATCCAGATGCAGGGTCTTATTCCGCTCACTCTCCGTCAGCTTCGCTACCGGAATACCGGTCCAGCGGGATACGATCCGGGAAATTTCGTCCTCAGTGACGGCCTCATGAACCAGAGACAAATCCTCTTTGCTGATTTTTTCTTCTTCCTCGGCAAGCTCCTTCTGTAAAGCAGGCAGCCTGCCATACTGGAGTTCAGCAGCCTTGTTCAGATCGTAGCTTTGCTGTGCGGTCTGAATCTGCTTATTGATATCCTCGATCTCCTCCCGGAGCTTCTGCAGATGCTCGACGGAAGTCTTTTCATTATCCCACTGAGCCTTCTGGCTGTTGAACTGGTCACGCAGGTCAGCAAGCTCTCTTTGTAAGTGTTCCAAACGTTCCTGACTTAAATGGTCTGTCTCCTTCTTCAGAGCCGCCTCCTCGATTTCCAGCTGCATAATCTTACGCCGCAGCTCGTCAAGCTCTGTCGGCATGGAATCAAGCTCTGTCTTAATCAGCGCGCAGGCCTCGTCCACCAGGTCGATGGCCTTGTCCGGCAGGAACCGGTCAGAGATATAACGGTTGGAGAGGGTAGCGGCAGCCACCAGAGCAGCGTCCGTAATTTTTACTCCATGAAAGACCTCGTAGCGATCCTTCAAACCACGCAGAATCGAAATGGTATCCTCCACGGTCGGCTCGTCTACCATGACCGGCTGGAATCGACGCTCGAGCGCCGGATCTTTCTCGATATACTGGCGGTATTCATCCAGGGTCGTCGCACCGATGCAATGAAGTTCGCCACGAGCAAGCATAGGCTTCAGCATATTTCCGGCATCCATTGCACCATCGGTTTTGCCGGCACCTACGATCAGGTGAAGCTCATCGATGAAGAGGATGATCTTGCCTTCGCTCTTTTTGACTTCCTCCAGGACAGCCTTCAAACGTTCTTCAAACTCACCGCGGTACTTCGCACCGGCTACCAGAGCACCCATATCCAGGGAAAAAATCTTTTTATCCTTCAGAGCCTCCGGCACATCGCCGCGGACGATCCGCTGTGCCAGACCTTCGACGACAGCCGTCTTTCCGACACCGGGTTCACCGATAAGTACCGGATTATTCTTGGTCTTACGGGAAAGAATGCGGACGACATTCCGTATCTCGGCGTCACGGCCGATGACCGGGTCGAGCTTCTGATCCCTTGCCTTTTCGACCAGGTCAGAACCGTATTTGCTGAGGGTGTCATAGGTGGCTTCCGGATTATCACTGGTTACACGCTGGTTGCCGCGAACGGAGGATAAGGCCTGCAAGAACTTCTCCTTTGTAATGCCGTATTCCCGAAACAGCTCTTTCATAGAAGGACTCGGAGCGTTCAACATGGCGAGAAACAGATGTTCGACAGAGACGTATTCATCCCCCATCTGTTTCGCCTCATCCTCGGCACTGATGAGTACCTTATTTAAATACTGACCGATATAGGGCTGGCCGCCGGAAACCTTGACACGCTTGTTCAGAGCCTGCTCCGCACCATTTTGGAACAGATTGGAATCGATTCCCATCTTAGCGATAAGCTTTCCGATTAAGCTGTCCTCCTGCCTTAGAAGACTCATCAGAAGATGTTCCTGTTCGATCTCCTGATTTCCATATTCATAAGCCAGCTTTTCCAGGTCGTTTACAGCTTGTATGGATTTTTGTGTAAATTTACTGATGTTCATAATCTGACTCTCCTTTCATTACCTATAAAAGAAAGACCCAGTATCAAATAGAGCATTCTATCTGATACAGGGCCTTTTTCTCTTTCTGATCCTAGGTATAACACGAAAAAAATAAAAATGCAAGGGTGAAATGAAAAAAAACAGAAACACGCTTGACAAACCGGAAAGGTAGTGATATCTTAATGTTAGCACTCAAGAGGGCCGAGTGCTAATAGTAAATAAGAAGAAAATGAAACAAGGCAAAAGAGGTGAAAGAAATGGAGCTGGACGAGCGAAAACGAAAGATTCTGCATGCCATTATCCAGAATTATATGGAGACAGGTGAACCGGTAGGCTCCAGAACCATTTCCAAATACTCTGATTTAAATTTAAGTTCCGCGACCATCCGAAATGAGATGTCGGATCTGGAGGAGATGGGATATATCGTACAGCCCCATACCTCGGCCGGACGAATTCCTTCCGATAAAGGCTACCGCTTATATGTGGATCATATATTGGAAGAAAAAAGCCATGAGGTACAGGAGCTCAAGGATCTGATGATTGAGCGGACGGACAAGATGGAGCAGGTATTAAAACAGGTAGTCAAAGTCCTGGCAACGAATACCAACTATGCGACCATGGTATCCGCCCCGACCTATCACCGCAACAAGCTGAAATTCATCCAGCTCTCAAAGGTCAATGCAGTTCAGATTCTGGCTGTCATTATGATAGAAGGAAACATTGTCCGCAACAAAATCATTGATGTGACGGAAGAGCTGGATCAGGAGACCGTATTAAAACTGAATATCCTGCTGAACAGTGTCCTGAACGGACTCTCTATTGAGGAGATTAATCTGGCGATGATACAGAAGCTGAAGGAACAGGCAGGTATCCACAGCGAGCTGGTGGGAAGCGTCATTGATGCGGTCGCAGAGGTGATTCATACAGAGGATGAGGTAAAAATCTATACCTCCGGTACGACGAATATTTTCCGCTATCCGGAACTTTCAGAGAATGGAATGGCCAGTGAGCTGATTAGTACATTCGAAGAAAAGGAACAGCTCACTGATTTGATTCAGCAGACCATGGAGCATGCAGACGGAAACAGTATCCAGGTTTATATCGGCCAGGAGACTTCGATTCAGTCGATGAAGGACTGCAGCGTCGTGACAGCTACATACGAGCTTGGTGAGGGGATGCAGGGAACGATCGGAATCATCGGTCCGAAACGGATGGATTACGAAAACGTGTTGAAAACACTGAAGACCCTGACGGATCAGCTGGATGAAATCTATAAGAAAAATAAGAGATAAAGAAAGGGGCAAAGCCCATGGAAGAGAATATGGAAAAAGAAGAAAGAACCGAAGAGACAGCCGGTGAGATGACAGAAGAAAAAGAAGCTGCGGCTGCAGAGGCTTCGGAAGAGATGAGCAGTACCGGCGAGGAAAATCCGGAGGAAAAGAAGGACGGAGAGGAAGCCGGGATGCTGAAAAAGAAAAAGAAGAAAGAAAAATGGGAGGAGAAGATCGAAGAGCTGGAAGATCGTGTAAAGCGGCAGATGGCAGAATTCGACAACTTCCGAAAGAGAACCGAGAAGGAGAAATCCCATATGTATGAAGTGGGAGCCAGAGATGTCATCGAGAAAATCCTTCCGGTTGTGGATAATTTTGAACGAGGTCTTGCATCTGTACCTGAGGAAGAAAAAGAAAATCCGGTTATCGTAGGTATGGATAAGATATACAATCAGCTGCTGACTACATTGACCGACCTGGGCGTGGAGCCTATCGAGGCAGTGGGAAAAGAGTTTGATCCGAATTACCACAATGCAGTGATGCATGTGGAGGATGAGGAGCAGGGAGAAAATGTTGTAGCCGAGGAATTCCAGAAGGGATATATTTACAAGGATACAGTCATCCGCCATAGCATGGTAAAAGTTGCAAATTAATCAGAATAAATGAGGAGGTCTCTATTATGAGCAAAATTATTGGTATCGACTTAGGAACTACAAACAGCTGCGTAGCAGTGATGGAGGGTGGTAAGCCCGTAGTTATCGCAAATACAGAGGGAGCAAGAACCACACCGTCTATCGTAGCATTTACAAAGACTGGTGAAAGACTGGTAGGTGAGCCGGCAAAGCGTCAGGCAGTTACCAACTCCGAGAAGACCATTTCTTCCATTAAGAGAGAGATGGGTACCGATCATAAGGTAAACATCGACGGAAAGCAGTATACTCCGCAGGAGATTTCTGCTATGATTCTGCAGAAGCTGAAGGCAGACGCAGAGAACTACCTGGGTGAGAAGGTAACCGAGGCAGTTATCACCGTACCGGCATACTTCAACGACGCTCAGAGACAGGCTACCAAGGATGCAGGTAAGATTGCAGGCCTGGATGTAAAGCGTATCATCAATGAGCCGACTGCAGCAGCACTGGCATATGGCCTGGACAATGAGAAAGAGCAGAAGATCATGGTATACGACCTGGGCGGTGGTACCTTCGATGTATCGATCATCGAGATCGGCGACGGTGTCATCGAGGTTTTGGCTACCGCCGGCGACAACCGTCTGGGCGGTGACGACTTCGATAAGAAGATTGTAGATTACATGCTTGCTGAATTTAAGCGTACCGAGGGTGTAGACCTGTCCGGTGACAAGATGGCAATGCAGAGACTGAAAGAGGCGGCTGAGAAGGCGAAGAAAGAGCTCTCCAGCGCAACGACCACGAATATCAACCTTCCGTTCATCACAGCAACTGCTGAGGGACCGAAGCATTTCGATATGAATCTGACCAGAGCAAAGTTTGATGAGCTGACCCATGACCTGGTAGAGCGTACCGCCGGACCGGTTCAGGCAGCCCTGAAGGATGCAGGACTCTCTGCTTCTGAGCTTGGCAAGGTACTGCTGGTAGGCGGTTCTACCCGTATCCCGGCTGTACAGGATAAGGTAAAGCAGCTGACCGGACATGAGCCCAGCAAGTCCCTGAACCCGGATGAGTGTGTAGCCATCGGTGCTTCCATCCAGGGCGGCAAGCTGGCAGGAGATGCCGGCGCAGGCGATATCCTTCTTCTGGATGTAACCCCGCTGTCCCTCTCCATCGAGACCATGGGCGGTATCGCAACCCGTCTGATTGAGCGTAATACTACCATCCCGACCAAGAAGAGCCAGATCTTCTCTACAGCAGCAGACAATCAGACTGCAGTAGACATCAACGTCGTACAGGGTGAGCGTCAGTTTGCAAAGGATAACAAATCTCTCGGCCAGTTCCGTCTGGATGGAATTCCGCCCGCAAGACGTGGTGTTCCGCAGATTGAGGTTACCTTCGACATCGATGCAAACGGTATCGTAAATGTATCTGCTAAGGATCTGGGAACCGGCAAGGAGCAGCACATCACCATTACAGCAGGCTCCAATATGTCCGACAGTGACATTGACAAGGCAGTCAGAGAAGCAGCTGAGTTTGAAGCTCAGGATAAGAAGCGTAAGGAAGCCATCGATGCAAGAAATGATGCAGATTCCATGGTATTTACGACAGAGAAGGCGATGGAAGATGCAGGTGCCCAGCTGGATCCGGCTGACAAGTCCGCAGTTGAGGCAGAGCTTGCATCCCTGAAGGCAGTTCTCGAGAGAACCAAGGATCAGACAGACCTGTCTGATGCAGACCTTGATGAGCTGAAGAATGGCAAGGAGAAGCTGATGAATGCAGCACAGAAGCTGTTTGCAAAGATGTATGAGCAGCAGGGTGCACAGGGAGCAGCAGGCCAGGCCGGACCGGATATGGGAGCAGGTGCCGCAGCAGGCGCTTCTGACGACGTCGTAGACGGAGATTACAGAGAGGTCTAAAAACGAAATAAAGGAAGATAGAAGAGATGGCAGAACAGAAGAGAGATTATTACGAGGTTCTGGGTGTCGATAAAAATGCTGACGATGCGGCGATCAAAAAGGCGTATCGTCAGCTTGCGAAGAAATATCACCCCGATATGAACCCCGGCGATAAGGAAGCGGAGGTGAAATTCAAGGAGGCTTCCGAGGCCTATGCAGTCTTAAGTGATCCGGATAAGAGACGCCAGTATGATCAGTTCGGTCATGCGGCCTTTGACGGAGGAGCAGGCGGTGCAGGCGGCTACGGCGGCTTCGATTTCAACGGCGCGGATATGGGAGATATCTTTGGAGATATCTTCGGTGATCTCTTCGGCGGAGGTCGCAGCAGACGCCGCGACAATGGCCCGATGCAGGGGGCAAATCTTCGCACTCAGGTACGTGTCACCTTTGAGGAGGCTGTATTTGGCTGTGATAAGGAGATTGAGCTTACGCTGAAGGATGAGTGCGGCAGCTGCCATGGTACCGGTGCAAAGCCGGGAACCTCTCCAGTGACCTGTCAGAAATGTGGCGGCAAGGGTCAGGTAGTCTATACTCAGCAGTCGATGTTTGGCATGGTACAAAACGTACGTCCCTGTCCGGATTGTAACGGAACGGGCAAGATTATCAAGGAAAAGTGTCCGGATTGCTATGGAAGCGGATATATTGCAAGCAAGAAGAAGATTTCCGTATCGGTTCCGGCCGGTATCGACAATGGCCAGAGCATTCGGATTCGCGGAAAAGGAGAACCCGGAGTCAATGGCGGTCCCAGAGGCGATCTGCTGGTAGAAGTGATTGTAGCCCGCCACCCGATTTTCCAGCGGCAGGATATGAATATCTATTCCACTGCGCCCATCAGCTTTGTGACGGCGGCGCTCGGCGGAACCATTCGGATCAAAACCGTAGATGGTGAAGTAGAGTACGACGTAAAGGCCGGAACTCAGACAGATACCCGTATCCGTCTGAAGGGCAAGGGAGTACCTTCTCTTCGCAGCAAGTCTGTCAGGGGTGACCACTATGTTACCCTTGTGGTACAGGTGCCGACCGATCTGAGCAAGGATGCAAAGGAAGCTTTGCGGACTTATGATGATATTGTAAACGGGAAAAATCCGGAGAAACCGGGAAAAGGCAAGAAGGGCTTTTTTGACAAGATGAAAGAAGCTCTGGATGAATAAATGGTAGAAATAGGAGACAGCGTGTTGCGACACGCTGTCTTTTTACATGCGGTTTACAAAGGCGTCGACGGTATGCACCTGTCTGGCTAGGGAAAACCATTGACTTAACTGGGCTTTGCTGCGCTCCGAGAAAATCTGTTCCCGAATTCTTGCAGGAACGGTTCCATAATCTGACAGGGTTTCAAGAATGCACTCGGCTTTCGCATCGGCGGAGCCGTAGGAATAAGCTTTATCGTAAAGTAGTTCGTAATACAGGTCGGACATGTTTCATCTCCTTTGCGATAGTGTCAGGTTTTTAATTTATAGAACAAGCGTAACATATAAAAATTACAAAATCAAGTAAAAACTGGAAAAAAATGTAAATTACAAGGGAGAGAATCAGATAACTGAAC
>CAVHYN010000018.1:0-27013 GCA_963640245.1 Bulleidia sp. | reverse complement strand
TCATTATGAAGGAAAAGAATATGCGATGAGTGCCCACGGCTTTGCCAGGGACAGCGCATTTGAGCTGGCAGAGCAAAGCGAGACAGCTGTGACCCACTGCTTAAAATCTTCCGAGGAGACAAAGAAAAATTATCCCTTTGATTTTGAACTTTTTGTCACTCACAGACTGGCGGGCAATCGGATCCGGGTGGAATGGACGGTAAAGAATACTGATACGAAGACCCTCTATTATGCCATCGGCGGCCATCCGGCCTTCTGTGTCGATCAGGTGCTTGGCTGTCAGCTGGTATTTGAAGGAAAAGAGAGTCTTTCCTGTACCGGCATCGATCTCGCAAGCGGAACAGCGGATGCAGAGCATCCGGTGACGCTGAAGCTGCAGGAAGGGATCTATACGATAGATGCCCACAGCTTTGATGCGGATACGATGATTTTCGACGGCGGACAGGTGAAAAAGGTAAGCCTTCTCGAAGCAGACGGAACCAGACGGGTTACCCTTGTTTGCCCGGAAGCGGAACAGGTGGGAATCTGGTCACCGGTCGGAAAGAAAGCCCCCTTCCTTTGCCTCGAGCCATGGAACGGCCGCTGTGACAACAAAGGCTTTACAGGGGAATTGAAGGACAGATACGGAGAGCAAAGCCTGGAGGCAGGAGAAACCCGCATAAGTGCATATGAAATAATCGTAGAGGAGTAGACGGCAAATGAGAGCAGCAAGAGAATTATTAAAGGATCTGAAATATGAGGTTGTAAGCGGCAGCATCGATGTCAATATCAGCGAGCTGGTATACAATACAAAAAAGGTAAAGAAGGAGTGCATGTTTGTCTGCATCAAGGGCTCTACCTTTGACAGCCATGATGTAGCAGGGGAGGCAGCGAAAAACGGAGCCGTGGTTATCGTGGCAGAGCATCCGGTGGAGGTGCCGGAAGGTACGGCCGTGGTTCTGGTGGAGGATACCCGCTATGCGCTGGCTCTTATCTCAGCCGCATATTTCCATTATCCGGCAAAGAAGCTGAAGGTCATCGGCATTACGGGAACGAAGGGCAAGACCACCACGACCTTTATGATCCGTTCTATTCTGGAGCATGCAGGGATTCCGACCGGCCTCATCGGCACCATCGAGGTCATCATCGGTGACAAGCACATCCCGGCGCACAATACGACACCGGAATCCTATGAAATCCAGGAATATTTCGCTCAGATGGTCGAGGCAGGCTGCAAGGTAGCAGTCATGGAGGTTTCCTCCCAGGGACTGATGCTGCACCGTACCGCCGGCATCCTCTTCGATATCGGCATCTTTACGAACCTAGCACCGGATCACATCGGCGAAAATGAGCATGCAAGCTTTGAGGACTATATGGAGTGCAAGAGCCGCCTCTTCCGCCAGTGTAAGCTTGGCATCGTCAATGCGGATGACGAACATGTAAGTGATATTCTGAAGGGACATACCTGCGAGGTAGAGACCTACGGTTTCTCGGAGAAGGCAGATATCCGCGCTACGGATCTGAAGCTTGTGAACCGTCCCGGCTTCCTGGGCGTAGACTATCATGTATCCGGCCTTCTGGACTTCGATGTAGAGATCGATATGCCGGGCCGCTTCAGTGTATACAATTCTCTGGTAGCGATAGCAGTCTGCCGTCATTTTGAGATCCCGAAAGAGGATATGCTGGCAGCCCTCGAAGTCGTGCAGACCAAGGGTCGCATCGAGAAGGTGAAGGTCTCCGACGACTTTACCTTACTGATCGATTATGCGCACAATGCGATGAGTCTGGAAAGCCTTCTGACTACCTTAAAGGAATACAAGCCGAAGCGTCTGGTTTGCCTCTTTGGCTGCGGCGGCAACCGCTCCAAGCTTCGCCGCTACGAGATGGGCGAGGTGTCCGGCAATCTGGCGGATCTGACCGTTATCACCTCCGACAATCCCCGCTTCGAGGAGCCGCAGGCTATCATCGATGACATTCGTACCGGCATTTCGAAAACGACAGGAAAATATGTAGAAATCATTGACCGGAAGGAGGCCATACGTTACGTCATCGAGAATGGCCAGCCCGGGGATGTCATCGTTCTCGCCGGAAAGGGACATGAGGATTATCAGGAAATCTGCGGTGTCAAGCATCCGATGGATGAGCGGGTACTTATCGCAGAGGTTTTGGAGGAGTTAGGCAGAAAGTGAAATTTGCCAATATCATTGTAGATATTTCCCTCGAAAAGCTCGACCGGACCTTTCAATACCGGATACCGGAAGAGCTGCAGGGAACGCTTCAGGAGGGCATGCAGGTGCTGGTTCCCTTTGGAAAGGGAGGCAGAACCCTGAAGGGTTATGTGCTCGAGCTGACCGATACCTGTGAGTGGGACGAGGAGAAGATAAAGCCGATCCTGGGTCTTGCAGAAAAGGGAATCCGCCTGGAGGGGCAGCTCATCGCCCTGGCAGCCTGGATGCGGCGAACCTATGGATCCACGATGAACCAGGCCTTAAAGACAGTCCTTCCGGTAAAGAAAACTGTACAGGAAAAAATTTCCAGAAAAATACGGCTGGCGGTATCGGAGGAGAAAGGGCAGGAGGCGCTTTCCGAGCTCCAAAGGAAGCATCAAAGCGCCCGTGCCCGGATCCTCGAGGCCTTGCTAGAACAGGGAGAACTTGATTATCAGACAGCGGCGAAGGAGCTGGGCTTAAATGCAGCGACGGCTAGAAAGCTCGAAGAGCTGGGACTGATCCGCATCGAGACGGATGCCATCGCACGAAACCCGATCCGGACAGACGAAGGCGGAATCAAGAGAGTCTCTCTCTACCCGGCGCAGCAGGACATTGTCGATGATGTGGCAGCACGAACGGCGGCAGGCGATCTGCGGCCATCCCTGATTCACGGGGTTACCGGAAGCGGAAAGACGGAAGTCTATATGGAGCTTATCGCAAGAGTGATTTCAAAGGGAAAAGAGGCCATCGTCTTGATCCCGGAGATTGCCCTGACCTTTCAGACGGTGCAGCGGTTTTACCGGCGTTTCGGAGATCAGGTCTCCGTCATTCATTCAAAGCTTTCGGCCGGAGAGCGCTACGACCAGTTTGAGCGGGCCAGACGGGGCGAGGTCAAGGTTATGATTGGCCCCCGGTCGGCCTTATTTACACCCTTTCAAAACCTCGGCATCCTTATCATAGACGAGGAGCATGAGGGCAGCTACAAAAGTGAAAATGCCCCCCGCTACCACGCAAGGGAGACAGCCATCGAGCGGGCGAGGATGACAGGAGCCTTCGTAGTCCTGGGGTCTGCGACTCCATCCGTCGACTCCTATGCACGCGCACAGGAAGGTGTCTACGTTCTCTATGAGCTTCCCTCGCGGGCGGGAAATCGGGGAATGCCGGATACGGAGGTGGTCGATCTCCGGGAGGAGCTTCGCCTTGGCAATCGCTCCATCTTCAGTGCGAGACTAAAGGAGCAGATGGAGGATCGACTAAAGAAGGGCGAGCAGATCATGCTCTTTCTCAATCGCCGCGGCTATGCAGGCTTTGTTTCTTGCAGAGCCTGCGGACATGTGATAAAATGTCCACATTGTGACGTGTCTTTATCCCTCCATACCGGAGGACGGATGGTCTGTCATTATTGTGGATATCAGACAGCGACTCCGAAGAAATGTCCCTCCTGCGGATCGGCCTATATCGGTGCCTTTCGCGCAGGAACCGAACAGGCAGCGGAGGCGGCAGCGAAGGCTTTTCCGGGCGCACGGATTCTTCGGATGGACTTCGATACGACCAGACAAAAAGGGGATTACGAGAGGATTTTGGAAAAGTTTTCCAAAAATGAAGCAGACATTCTGGTCGGAACCCAGATGATCGTAAAAGGACATGATTTCCCGAATGTCACCCTCGTAGGAATTCTGGCAGCAGATCTCTCTCTTCACAGCGGGGATTACCGCGCGGCAGAGCGTACCTTTCAGCTTCTTTTGCAGGCCGCAGGGAGAGCCGGGCGAGGTGAAAAGCCGGGAACGGCAGTGATTCAGACCTACAGCCCGGAACATTACAGTGTAAAGGCGGCCGCGGCCGCGGATTATCAGGCCTTCTTTGAAAAGGAGCTGGCCTACCGGCGGATGATGTCCTATCCTCCGGCTGCACATCTGATGGCGGTCTATCTGATGTCGGAGAATGAGAAGGCCTTAGAGAAGGCTGCGATGCGGCTTAGAGACTGGGCAGACACGCATACCGGTTCCGGGCTTACCCGGATCGGGCCTGCGGATGCAGGGCTTTTGAAGCTGAAGGATGTATACCGGAAGGTCATGTATCTGAAGGGAAGGAAGCTAGGTGACTTGACAAAATGGAAGGAACAGCTGGAGGCAGAGCTTCCGAAGGAGCAGGAGCTTTCGGCTGTCACTATACAATTTGATGTGGATCCCGTAAATCCTTTTTAAAGGAAGCGGGCAGGAAGAAAGGAAGAGAGAAATGGCAATCAGAAATATCAGAACCCTGGGAGATGAGATTCTCCGGAAAAATTCCCGAGAGGTGAAGGAGATTACCCCGAAGATCGAGGAGCTCATCGATGACATGTATGAGACGATGTATGAGGCGAACGGAGTAGGTCTTGCGGCACCGCAGGTAGGAATCCTGAAACGGATCGTCGTCATCGATATCGATGATGAGCCCTATACCATGATCAATCCCCGCATTCTGGAGACAGATGGGGAACAGGATGGAAGCGAGGCCTGCTTAAGCGTGCCAGGAAAGGCCGGCAATGTCAAGCGTCCGCTCTATGTCAAGGCAGAGGCCTATGATGAGAATATGGAGCGCTATGAGATCGAGGCAGAAGGACTTCTCGCAAGAGCGATCTGCCATGAGCTCGATCACCTGGACGGAAAGCTCTATGTAGACCTGGTAGAGGGCGACCTGGTGGACGTCGAGCCCGATGATGAGGAGTAAGGAATATGAAAATTATTTTTATGGGAACTCCGGACTTTTCCGTAGGAACCCTGGAGGCCTTGCTGGAAGCCGGACATGAGGTTACCCTGGTGGTATCCCAGCCGGATAAACCAAAGGGACGCGGCCATGAGCTGCAGCCGACACCGGTGAAGGAGGCAGCGTTGAAGCACGGCCTGCCGGTTTACCAGCCAAAGAGGGTGCGGGATCCGGAAGTGATTGAGAAGCTTCGGGAGACCGAGGCCGATGTGATGGTCGTGATCGCCTTTGGCCAGATCATTCCGAAGTCCATCCTGGAAATGAAACAGTACGGCTGCATCAATGTCCATGCCTCCCTGCTTCCGAAGTACCGGGGCGCAGCCCCGATCCAATGGGCTGTGATCGACGGCGAGAAGGAGAGCGGCGTCACGATCATGCAGATGGACGAGGGACTCGATACCGGTGATATGCTTTTAAAAGGAAGCATCGAGCTGGCAGAGGATGAGACCGGCGGCAGCCTTTTCGACCGCTTAAGCGAGCTTGGCGCAAATCTCTGCGTAGAAGCACTGGAGAAGCTGCAAAAGGGCGAGTTAAAGCCGGAAAAGCAGGGGGAGAGTCCGACGGAATATGCCAGAATGCTGACGAAGGACATGGGAAACCTAAACTGGAACGAAAGCGCCAAGAAGCTCGAACGGCTGATCCGGGGCTTGAATCCATGGCCAAGCGCTTATACAAAGCTTGGGGATAAGACCTTAAAGATCTGGTCTGCAAGAGTCTGTGAGAGGGCGGATGAGACAGCCGCCTGTGGGGAGATTATCAGAGTGTCGAAGGATACTGTCTGTGTGGCCTGCGGTGAGGGGGCACTGGAAATTACGGAGCTTCAGCTGCAGGGAAAGAAACGGATGGATACGGGAGCCTTTTTACGGGGCTACCACCTAGAGCCGGGCGTGAAACTGGGATAAAATCCCTGCCCGTGATGCAAAGGAGTGTTGATTATGCCTTATGGATACGGTTATGGCTATGGTTATCATTTTGACCCCACTTATATCTTAGTACTGATTGGCGTGTTGATTTCACTGTGGGCTTCGGCCAGAGTGAAATCGACCTATTCGAAATACAGCCACGTGCGCAGCATGTCCGGCTTTACCGGAGCCCAGGTGGCAGAAAAAATTCTGCAGGCCAATGGCATCTACGATGTGCGCGTGGAGCATGTAAGCGGTGAGCTGACCGATCATTACGACCCGAAGAACCGGGTGCTTCGCCTCTCGGACGTCGTCTACGGTTCCACCTCGGTGGCAGCCCTCGGTGTGGCAGCCCACGAGTGCGGCCATGCGGTGCAGGATGATAAGAATTATTTTCCGCTTCGCTTTCGAAATGCACTGGTTCCGGTGGCAAATTTCGGAACCCAGGCGGCCTGGCCGATTATTCTGATCGGTCTTATTTTCACAAGCAGCTCATTTTTGATCGATCTGGGAATCCTTCTCTTCTCCCTTGGCGTGCTCTTCCAGCTCGTGACCCTGCCGGTAGAGTTCGATGCGTCCCATCGGGCACTTCGGATCTTGGGAGATATGGGAATTCTGTACGGTGATGAGATGCGGGGAACGAAGAAGGTTTTAAGGGCAGCGGCCATGACCTATGTGGCAGCGGCAGCGGCTGCGATTCTGTCCCTCCTTCGTCTCCTGATACTCTTTGGAGGAAGAAGAAATCGTGACTAAAGGAACGGATATGCGCGAGCTGGCTCTAGGCATCCTGCTGGAGGTATCAGCGGGAGAAGAGTACAGCCATATCGCTCTTCGAAATGTGCTTGATAAATACCAATATCTGGAAAAACAGGAACGGGCTTTCTTAACCCGCCTCGTGGAGGGAACCCTCGAGCGGCGAATCGAGCTCGACTACATCATCGACCAGTTTTCCAGTGTCAAAGTAAAAAAACAAAAGCCGGTCATCCGGGAAATCCTTCGGATGTCGGTCTATCAGCTTCGATACATGGACAGCGTGCCGGACTCTGCTGTCTGCAACGAGGCGGTAAAGCTTGCGCAGAAAAAGGGTTTCCGCCAGCTAAAGGGCTTTGTAAATGGCGTCCTTCGAAATATCGCCCGGAATCTCGATGCGGTCAAGCTGCCGCCGGGAAAAGAGCCGGTGCGCTATCTGTCAGTCCGCTATTCCATGCCGGAATGGATGGTAAAGGAATGGCTTTCGATCTACGGACGGGAGCAGACGGAAACGATGCTGCAGGCCTTTTATAAGAAAGCGCCCATGACTATCCGGGTCAATCGAAACCGCATCACTCCGGCTGAACTGAAAGTCAGACTGGAATCCGAGGGGGTTCATGTTCAGGAAGCACCCTATATCGACGGCGCCCTGCAGATCAAAGGCTTCGACTATCTGGGCGGCCTACCTGAGTTTCAGGAAGGGCTCTTCCAGGTGCAGGATGTAAGCTCGATGCTCGCAGTCGAGATCACCGGTGTGAAAGCGGGCGACCATTGCATCGATGTCTGCGCAGCTCCAGGCGGCAAGAGCCTGTATCTGGCCGAGAAGGCCGGAGAGACGGGCAGCGTGGACGCGAGGGATCTGACTGAATATAAGGCAGAGCTGATTCGGGAAAATGCAGAGCGCCTAGGCGTGACGAACGTAACGGTATCCGTGAAGGACGCCTGTATATCGGATGAGGAGTCAAAGGAAAAGGCCGACGTATTGCTCGCAGACCTGCCCTGCTCCGGCCTTGGAGTCCTGTCGAAAAAGACAGATATCAAGTATCGTATGAGTAAGGAACAGCAGCAGGAATTGCAACAGCTGCAGAGAAAGATGTTAAGTACCGTGGAGGCTTACGTAAAGCCCGGCGGAATCCTTGTATACAGCACCTGTACGATCAACCAGGGAGAAAATGAAGAAAATGTCCGCTGGTTTTTGTCACATTTTCCCTACGAGGCGGTATCCCTAGACAACTGCCTGCCCCGTGAGCTTCAAGGCGAGACCACGAAGCAGGGATATCTGCAGCTGCTTCCGGGCGTCCATGCCTGCGACGGCTTTTTTATCGCAAAATTCAGGAAAAAATAAGATGGAACAAAAAGATATCAAATCCCTGACGCTTAAGGAGCTGCAAGAGGATCTTAAGGCGCGGGGAGAAAAGGCATTCCGGGCAAAGCAAATCTATGACTGGATGCATGTAAAACTGGCTTCCGGCTTCGATGAGATGAGCAATCTATCCAAAGCCCTCAGGGAGCTTTTAAAAAACGAATACGAATATACGAGCCTTGAGAAGGTGGAGGTTCAGCGCTCAAAGCTTGACGGAACCTGTAAGTATCTCTTTCGCCTGGCCGACGGCAATGTCATCGAGAGTGTCCTGATGCGCTATCATCATGGCAACTCCGTCTGTATCTCTTCCCAGGTAGGCTGCCGCATGGGCTGTCGCTTCTGTGCTTCCACGATCGGCGGCGTGGTGCGATCCCTGACCCCTTCCGAGATGCTGGAGCAGATCTATCAGATCCAGAAGGACAGCGGCGAGCGTGTCTCGAATGTCGTCGTGATGGGAACCGGGGAGCCCTTAGATAATTACGAGAATCTGCTTCGGTTTATCCGGCTTTTGACCGATGAAAACGGTCTGCATATCAGCCAGCGAAACCTGACTGTCTCCACCTGCGGCATCGTGCCGCGGATTCGGCAGTTAGCCGATGAAAACCTGGCCATTACCCTGGCCTTGTCCCTCCATGCTGTGACACAGGAAAAACGGGCCGAGCTTATGCCGATTGCGAACAAATATGCTCTGCCGGAGGTTCTGGAGGCCTGCGCCTATTATCATCAAAAGACCGGCCGGCGGATGACCTTTGAATACAGCCTGGTGGGCGGGGTCAACGATCACCCGGAGGATGCAAGAAAACTTGCCGCCCTCGCGAAGCCTCTCGGAGCGCATATCAACCTGATTCCGGTGAATCCGGTGACAGAGCGAAGCTACGTGCAGCCGAAAAAGGAGACCATCGCCAATTTCAAAAAGGAACTTGAAAAATACGGGATAAATGTTACTATTAGAAGAGAAATGGGCCGTGATATCGACGGCGCCTGCGGCCAGCTTCGCAGACGTTATCAGGAAAACGGGAAACCCAGAGAGGAGGAAACAGATGCTGAAAGCCTGGGGCATGAAGGATATCGGAAAATGCCGTGAGATCAATCAGGACTATATCTTTGTATCGGAGAAGCCGCTTGGCAATCTCCCGAACCTCTTTCTCGTAGCAGATGGCATGGGCGGCCACAAGGCAGGCGACCTGGCCTCTGAATATACCGTTGCGAAGGTGGAGGAAGCTGTGAAAAGCAGCAGGCAGACCATTCCCTATCAGATTCTGAAGGGCGCCTTTCAGTATGCGAACCAGAGACTGATCGAGAAGGCGGAGGAATCCGAAAATTATACCGGAATGGGTACGACCCTGGTGGCAGCCACGATAAAGGATGATATGGTCTTCGTAGTCAATGTCGGAGACAGCCGTCTTTATAAAATCGGAGATCAGATCGAACAGATCACCCAGGATCATTCCCTGGTGGAGGAGATGGTTCGTATGGGCGAGCTCTCCAGGGAAGAGGCCAGAAACCATCCGGATAAGCATATCATTACAAAGGCCATCGGGGCAGCCGAGACCGTGGAACCGGATTATTTCGATACGGATCTCGAAAAGGGAGAATGCCTCCTGCTCTGCTCAGACGGATTGACCAATATGGTGCCGGATTCGCAGATCAAGGAGATCATCGACCTGCGGACGGATCTGGAGTCCTGTGCGAAGGAATTGATCCGTATGGCAAATCATAATGGTGGAAAGGACAATATCTCTGTCGTATTGATTGAGCGTATATAAATAGAGACTGAGGCAAATTGAGGTGAAAAAATGGTAAGAATCGGAATGTTTTTAGGAGACCGTTACGAGATTCTGGAAAAGATCGGATCCGGCGGTATGGCAGAGGTCTTTAAGGGAAAAGACCATAAGCTGAACCGCTTTGTGGCGGTAAAGGTGCTGAAGGATGAGTTTGTGGAGGATAAGAATTTCGTCCGCAAGTTTAAGGAGGAGGCACAGGCCGCAGCAGGCCTCGCGCATCCGAATATCGTGAATGTCTACGATGTAGGGGAGGAGCAGAATATCTTCTATATTGTCATGGAGCTCGTAGAGGGCATTACCCTGAAGACCTATATCGAGAAAAAGGGTCGCCTGACGGTCAAGGAGGCCACGAGCATCGCCATTCAGGTGGCAGCCGGTCTGGAGGTCGCCCATAACAATCAGATCGTACATCGGGACATCAAGCCCCAGAATATCATCATTTCCCGCGAAGGAAAGGTGAAGGTGACGGACTTCGGTATCGCAAAATCCGTTTCCTCGAATACGAATACGGCGGATGCGATGGGTTCCGTCCACTATACCTCACCCGAGCAGGCGAGAGGCGGCTACAGCGATGCGAAGAGTGATATCTATTCCCTCGGTATCGTCATGTATGAGATGGTGACCGGTCGGGTACCCTTCGACGGGGAAACCACGGTAGTCGTAGCCGTAAAGCATCTCCAGGAGGACATCGTATCCCCGAGAGTCTATGCGTCCGAGGTTCCGGTAAGCCTGGAGCATATCATTCTCAAATGTACCGAGAAGAGCCCGGATCGCCGCTATGCAAACGCAGCGGATCTGATCACGGATCTGAAGCAGTCTCTTCTGACACCGGATGTAAATTTCGTACAGGCGATCGTGCCGGACGGAGCGAAGACCGTAGCCATCACCCGGGATGAGATCTCGAAGATCAAGCGGGAGACCGGACGGGTGGCTCTCTCGGCTGACGATGCCGAATCGAAGTATGCCTATCTCGATCGTCTGAATGCCGGAAAGCAGGAGGACTATGAGGATGAGGAGTACGAAGACGAGGAGTACGAGGACGAGGATTACGAAGACGAAGACTACGACGATCGGGAATACGACGAGTATGAGGACGGCGACGAGGAAGGGTACGAGGACGACGAGTACTACGATGATGAGGACGACGAAGAAGAGCTCAGCTTCCTAGAACGCAGAAATCAGAGAAAAAAGGAAAAAGAAAAGGCTAAGAATCAGAAAAAGAATCAGAAGAATAGCAAGAAAAAACAAGACGAGGATGACGAGGACGGCGGCATGCTGGCACCGAAGATGGAGAAGATCATGACCATCGGCGGCATCGTGGCAGCCATCATCATCGTGATCATCCTGGGCGTCATGATTACGAAGATCTTAGGCTTCGGCAAGAGCTCGAAGGATACGAAGACGGACGATACCGAGATCGCAGATGTATTGAATACCGAGGTCGAGGTACCGAATCTCCTGGGCATGAGCTACTCTGAGGCAAAGGAGGCTCTGAATAAGGTAGAGCTTGGCATCAAGCTTGGTGAGACCAAATCCTCCGATACCTATGAGGCAGGACAGATCATCAGCCAGAGCGAGGAAGCAGGCGCAAAGGTCGATCCGAATACGACGATCGTCGTAGATATCTGCGGCGACGGTGAGAAGGTCGAAGTCCCGGATGTCACAGGCTATACCCAGGCAAAGGCAGAGAGCACGCTGAAGGCTCTCGGTCTCTCGGTAGACGTCTCTGAGGTTACGAGCGATGACGTGGCGGAAGGCAAGGTTATCTCGACTTCCCCGGCCTCCGGCAAGAAGGTTGACAAGAGCAGCGTCGTAAAGGTCGTAGTCAGCAAGGGAAAGGAAGAGGATCAGCAGGTGGAGGTTCCGACCATCACTGGCAAGACCGAGGCCAAGGCGAAGGAGCTATTAAAGAGCGCAGGACTGGCCTCCGGCACGGCAACGCAGGAGTACAGCGATACCGTGGACGAGGGCAATATCATCTCCCAGAATCCGAAGGCTGGCACGAAGGTGGATAAGAATAGCAAGGTAAGCTATGTGATCAGTAAGGGTAAGAGTACGGTTCATGTAGGTGATTACAGAGGCTATTCCAAGAGTGAGATTGAAAGTAAGCTTAATGGCAAGGGTTTGAAGGTGTCTTATACCGACAGCAAGTACAGTGATAAATATAGTGAAGGAACAGTTGTAACTCATGATCCGATGGACTCAGATGTAGCGGCAGGAAGCACAATAACCGTGACTTTAAGTAAGGGATCAGAACCAGCAAAAACAGCGACGGTGCCGGATCTTACAGGAATGACAGTTGCTCAGGCAAAGAGTGCTTTAGGAAGCAATTTTACTTTGGGAGATGCACCTAATGGTGATATTGCACCGAATTATAAGAAAAATGGGACTATATATTGGCAGCAATATTCAGGAACACAGAATATAGGTATATCAATTTCAGTTAAAGTATACGCTAATGTACCGAACTGCGGAGATGGTAATCATACAGCACCGTCAGGAACAGGAGAAGGACAGACTGTAACCTGTGAAAAGTGTGGTGCAACATTTACAACACCGGTATCTTCGAAACCCTCTACAGACACCACAGACAACACCAACACCACCACCCAGCAATAACCCATGCAAGGAAAGATAATCAAAGGAATCGCCGGCTTCTACTACGTCTATGCAGCAGGAGCCGGTCTCTATGAATGCAAGGCAAAGGGAGCCTTCCGAAACCAGAAGATCAAGCCCCTGGTGGGCGATGATGTCTGTCTGGAGGTTCTCGATGAGGAAGAAAAGAAGGGCAGTATCGCCGAGATTCTGCCCAGAAAAAACGAACTGATCCGCCCGGCAGTGGCGAACATCGACCAGGCTCTAGTGATCTTCGCGGCTGCGAAGCCGAGCCCGAATTTTAATCTTCTCGACCGCTTTTTGATCCTGATGCAGTACCAGGAGGTACCGGCTGTCGTCTGCTTTAATAAGCAGGATCTGGTGGATGAGGAAGCTCTACAGATCCTGCGTGCTACCTACGAGAGCGCAGGCTATCCGGTTCTCTGTATCAGCGCCGAGAAGGAGGAGGGAATCGCCGAGATTCGCTCCGTCCTAAAGGGAAAGACCACCACCGTGGCCGGACCCTCCGGTGTGGGAAAGTCCTCTCTGATCAACCGACTGGCTCCGGAGGCCAGGATGGAGACCGGGGACATCAGCCGGAAGATCGAGCGTGGCAAGCATACGACCCGCCATTCGGAGCTTTTTGCCCTAAGTGAGGATACATTCCTCTTCGATACACCGGGCTTTAGCTCGATCTATCTGCCGGAGATGGAAAAGGAAGAGCTTGGTAGTTATTTTCCAGAATTTGTAAAATACGAGCCCTATTGCAAGTTTCAGGGCTGCTCCCATATCCCGGAGCCAGGCTGCGGCGTCAAGGAGGCTCTGGAGGAAAAAAAGATCAGTCCGATTCGCTATGAAAATTATAAGCTGCTCTATGAGGAGCTGAAACAAAAGAGGAGGTATTAGTTATGCTGAACAAACTGGCTCCTTCCATCCTGTCCGCGGACTTCGCGGCATTGGGGGAGGATGTAAGAAGAGCAGAGGAGGCAGGTGCAGAGTACCTGCATATCGACGTCATGGACGGACACTTTGTGCCAAGCCTGTCCTTGGGCTTTCCGGTCATTGAATCGATCCGGAAAAAATCTGTGGCCGTCTTTGATGTACATCTGATGATGGACAACCCGGATGCCTATATCAAGAACTTTGCCGAGGCAGGTGCAGATATCCTGACGGTTCATGCAGAGGTTTGTCCGCATCTGAACCGCACCGTTGCGGCGATCAAGGAAAACGGCATGAAGGCCTGCGTGGCACTGAATCCATCGACACCGCTTAGCGCCCTTGATTATATCCTCGAGGATCTTGATATGGTTCTTCTGATGACGGTAAATCCAGGCTTCGGAGGCCAGAAGTATATCGAAAGCTGTACCGCAAAGATTCGGAACCTTCGAAAGATGATGGAGGAGCGGGGACTCGAGATCGACATCGAGGTAGACGGCGGCATCAAGCTTACCAATCTTCAGACCGTACTGGATGCCGGAGCGAATGTGATCGTGGCAGGATCTGCGATCTTTGGCGGCGATATCGAGAAAAATGTAGCAGACTTCCGTAAGATTATGGGGGAAGCATGAAAACAGGAATTATCAGCGGGGGCAGAATCGAGAGAGATTTTGCCCTGTCTTATTTAAAAAAACAAAACTTCGATACACTCATTGCCGTAGACAACGGCCTTCGCTTTTTTCATGAGAACGATATCAAACCGACCTACATCGTCGGGGACTTCGATACGGCGTCTCCGGAGCTGGTGGAATATTATAGAACCCAGACGGAGATCCCGATTCGAAGATACAACCCCATCAAGGATTCCACGGACAGCCAGATCGCGATCGAGCTGGCTCTGGAGCTTGGAAGCTCGAAAATCCATATCCTCGGCGGCACCGGAACCCGCCTAGACCATGTCCTCGGGAATATCCAGAGTCTGATGCTCGCAAAGAAGAGGGACATTCCCTGTATCCTCGTGGATGAGTATAACCGGATCCGCCTGATTGACGGGACAGTTTTCCTGAAAAAAGAGGAGCAATACGGAAAATACGTATCCCTTCTGCCTCTCACGACAGAGGTGACAGGGGTAACTTTAAGGGGCTTCAAGTACGAACTGACGGATCATACCTTTACGAGCACGGGAAGTGCAGGCCTTGGGGTCAGTAATGAGATCGTGGCAGATCTTGCAGAAATCCGCATAAATACCGGAATTTTTATCCTGATCGAGTCCACAGACCGGCCGGTAAAAGCATAAGACAGTTAAAAGCTTCGGAAAAACTGACAGAATTACTGAGGAAAAAGCCTCTCTTAGTTACAAGTGAGTAAGAACAAAAATGGGAAAATAAGGAAAAGATAGAGAGGATCAAAAAAAACTACCAGAATTCGGATGGGGAAATTGTATAAATTGTCCAAAAAATAAGGGAAAGTCCACTCTCCGAAAAAAACACGACAGGGATTGACAAAGTAAAAACTTGCTGTCATAATACCTGCAACAAAGCGAAAAGTGCTTTTTTACAGGCCGTGAATTCGTATTCAGGCCGAAAGGAGTGGAAAGAAATGCATACCAAAAAGATTAAGCTGAATGCAGAGGACGTACAGGAATTTGTACAGGGCGCAAGCCAGTGTGATTTCGATGTCGATGTGTATTACAACAGGATTCTCATCGATGCCAAATCCATCCTCGGTGTCCTGAGCATGGATTTAAACCAGATCCTGACCGTGAAATGTCATGGAGAGAATGGAGACTTCGATCAGGTATTGGCCAAATTTGCAATCGCTTAAGACACAGCATACATAGGTAAGAAAAGAAAACCCTCGGCAGACAGCCGGGGGTTTCTTTTAAATTCATAGGAATCACACTCTTTCCTATACAGAAGCTAGTGTATCGTTTATATCGTTGTAGTCTCATCCGCAAAGTATTCAAGAAACTGCTTCGCAGCGGGACTTAAAGGCAGCTGTTCGCTGTGAACCAGAACGAGCTGGCGGCTCGGAAGCTCCTCCGAGAGCTGAATCGGAAAGAGATCCGGGGAGTGCTTTGGCAGGCAGTAATCCGGCACAAAGGCGATTCCGAGGCCGATGGAAGCCAGATCGAGAAGCAAATCATTGCTGGAAAGCTCGATCTCCGGAACCAGGTCAAGCTGATGCTGCAAAAAGAGGGCATGCAGGTACTCACTGGTCGTGCTCTTGCGATCGAGCATCAGGATCGGATAATTTAAAAGCTCGCGGAAGGTAAGCCTCTGATGCTCCAGACTGAAATAATTGCGGTTTGCGATAAAGACATCCTGGAAGGAGCGTACCCGCATCATATGCCCGGTATTGCCGAGGCGGGAATTGGGATAGTTGCTGAAAATCAGATCCACCTGGCCGCTCTCGAGGAGATCGACGCAGCCGATCGAGGTCTGGTTTGTCACCTTGATATGGATGCCCGGAAATTCCTTATGGAAGCGGCTCAAGAAAGGAACCAGAAAATAGCGGCAGATCGTATCGCTGGCACCGATGCGAAGCTGCCCGCCCCCGAGGGAGCCGGCCTCGAGAATCTGGTTTTCCCCGCGCTTGATAAGCTGAATTGCCGGTTCGATATGACGAAGCAGGATCTCGCCCTCCGGCGTCAGTTGTACCTTTTTCGTGCTCCGGATAAAGAGATTCTGGTTCAGCTTCTTTTCGAGAACCTTGACCGACTGGCTGACAGCCGACTGGGAGATAAAGAGCTGCTTGGAGGCCTCTGAGAAGCTTAAGGTCACGGCTACATGATAAAATACCTTATAGAGCTCATAATTGATATCCATTAAGAAACCTCCTCTTTGGTCTGCGGGACACTGGCTCTTCGCTTCCGAAGATAGACAGCACCGCTGATAAGAAGAACCAGGGTAGCAAGGGAGATGCAGTCGCCGATGCGGTAGAAGAGGGGCATTTCCATACGGATGGTGATGCTGCCCTCAGTCGTATCCGGAAGTGCCACCCGAAGTCTCAGCAGGTCTCCATGGCTCGTGGAAAGCAGATTGCCGTCGGCATCATAGGCATGGAGGTAGGGATAGTAGTAGATGGGCACATCGATGTAGGCCTCGCCTCCGGCTGCATTCTCATAGCTGCAGGAGAGGTTTGTGCCATTCCGGTAAGCCTCCGTAATCGTGACGCCTTCAGAAGCCTGGAAGGCTGTATCCTGCGCATACATCTGACGGACACTGACATGGGCGCCATTGTCACTGATGAGATAAAGCATATCCGTATCGTAGGCATGATCCATCTGGTTGTCCCAGTCCACGAAGGTGGAAGCACTGTTGGAATAGTCGCTCATATATTTTCCGGAGGTATAGATGAGAAGCACAGCCATCAGCAGGCAGAGGCTCCGGCGCTGCTCCCGGCTTTCGAAGAAATAGTAGAGGGCAAGGGCAGTCGTGATTCCAAGGAAGAGACTGGCAAAGGGCAGAAATCTGGAAGCAAACTGGAAACGTTCCACAAAGACATTCAAAATCGAGATGCGCTGAATGGCTTCCCAGGGGAAGTAGACCGAGGAAGCATAGAGGGAAAGGCCGCCAAGTACCAGGCACCAGGTGCCAAGCTTCCGATGAAAGGTATTCTTAGGCTCTTTACGAATCAAAAGCAGGACAAAGAGCAGGATACCGATCAATAAAACCAGACCGATGGAGAAGGGCATGGAACCGGAAAAGCTGGTTCGTCCGAGGTTATCCGCGGAAGGATTATTTAAGGAAAGATCAAAAAACTGCGCCGGATAGACCGAGTAGGCGTAGAGATTTCGCTCCTCCCCCATGACAAACATGGAATAGCGCATATGGTCGAGGAAGGGCAGGATGAACCACAGGTTTAAAAGAAGGGTCGAAGCCCCTGCCAGGACAAGATGAATCAGCCGTTCCACGGACTTCAGACGCCGGATATTCCAGAGGGCGAAGACGATGCAATAGCAAAGCGCGATCTCCGTGGAAATCACATGAGACTGGAAAAGCCCGGTAAAGGCAAGGACTGCGATCCACCATTTTTTCGAATTTCCCAGGAAGAGATGATACATGCCAAGAAGAACAAGGGGCAGGAAAATCGTAGCCAGCACCTCTCCCATGGCCGCCCGGGTATAGAGGTTGATAAGCCGGTACATCGACAGGGTATAAAGAACTGCCGTGATAAGTCCGATGCGGCGGGAACGGGTCAGCTGCGAGAAGGAGTAGTAGGCGACATAGGCGGTAGCCAGGTTTGCAGCGAAAACCAGAAGATGCCAGCAGCCCATCGGGGAAAGTCCCAGGCGAATCAGAAGGGCAAAGGGATAGAGGAAGAATTCCGAATACATCATCGGAACGCAGTATCCGAAGCCCCGGTTCATATAGCTGTGGAAGCGAACCGGGAAAAGACCCTCGCCCAGTTCCTGGGACAGGTTGAAGAGCCGTCCGTAGTGGAAGTACATATCGTGGCCGGTAGTGAGCCAGGCGAAGCAGGTAGGCAGGGAGGACCACAAAACTGCGAAAAGAAGCAGAAACAGAGGCTCCGGGCGAACCTTATTTTTCCGGCGGTACAAAAAGAAGAGGATGGAAGCGAGAACGACCAGCCCTGCATAGATATAGGGATCGCAGTAGAGACCACGCTCCGACAGGAGATAGACGCTCTCGAAGGTCATCGGCGTCTCACAGTTTACCCGGAAGACGATGCTCTCGGCATAATCATCGATGGTAAAGGTCAGATGAATGTTCTGACCGTCGGTCGGAACCTCGCTTTCGGCCAGCACCCTTCCAACCGTATTGTCCGCATTGAGATAATTCGGATCGTAGACATCGACCGTATTGCCGGCCTCGGAGGAGGTGACGTTGAAGGTGACCTCATAGGTACCCTGACGGAAATAGTGGCTGCCGGTTTCCAAAGTGAAGGAACCAAGGCCTGCCGGGATCGACAGAATTCCCTGATCGGTATTTAAGGTACCGATGAGATCCTCGGGATAATTCATCGAATCCATGAGAAAGGTGCGCTCCGTATAATCCTGAAAAGGCATAAGAAGCAGAAAAAGGACGAGAAGGAGGGTGACGAGACCCTGAAATTTCCATTTTTCCAGACGTTTCATAAGCGTTACTCCTGAATAGGTATTTTTTTAGTTCATTATATCATAGAACCCTGTAAAAATCTATTAGATAAAGTTATAAATGAATTTAAATCTATTAATTATACTTATGTAGTCCTTTGTGCTATGATAAACTCAGGAATTGTTAGGAAAAGAATAATATGGTATAATACAGCAAACTGTGTAATACCGTGCTGAGAATAATTTTTAGGAGGTCGGTTATGAGTGGCGTAAGAAGAATCTATGTGGAAAAGAAGGATGCGTTCGCTGTGAAGGCAAAGGAGCTTCAGGAGGAGATCCAGAATTTCCTTGGAATCGAGGACGTAAAGGGCGTGCGGGTGCTGATCCGCTACGACGTGGAGAATATCTCCGACGAGGTATTTGAGCGTGCCTGCCGGACAGTCTTTTCCGAGCCGCCTGTAGATATTTTATATCATGAAACTTTTGAGACTGCACCGGATGCCCGGGTATTCAGTGTCGAGTATCTGCCCGGACAGTTTGACCAGAGAGCAGATTCTGCCGTACAGTGCGTCCGCTTCCTGAAGGAGGACGAGGAGCCGGTGATCCGCACCGCGACCACCTATGTGATCGAGGGCGGCATCTCCGATGAAGAGCTTAGCGCGATCCGGAATCATTGCATCAACCCGGTAGACTCCCGCGAGGCGGCTGTCGAGAAGCCGGACACCCTGGTGACCGTTTTTGACGAGCCGGCAGATGTGAAGATTTTTGACGGCTTCTGCGAGATGGATGAGGCTGCATTGAAAGAGCTTTATGGCTCCTTAAACCTCGCGATGACCTTCCGGGACTTCCAGCATATCCAGAATTATTTCAAGGGCGAGGAGAAGAGAAACCCGTCCATGACCGAGATCCGTGTGCTGGATACCTACTGGTCTGATCATTGCCGCCATACCACCTTCTCTACCGAGCTTACCGATGTAAGCTTTGAGGAAGGCTATTATAAGAAACCGATCGAGGAGACCTATCGGCAGTACCTCGCTGACCGCGCCGAGATCTTCAAAGGAAGAAAGGACAAATTTGTCTGCCTGATGGATCTGGCGCTGATGGCGATGCGAAAGCTGAAGGCAGAGGGCAAGCTTGCCGATCAGGAGGAGTCTGACGAGATCAACGCCTGCTCCATCGTAGTTCCCGTGGAAATCGACGGGGAGACAGAGGAGTGGCTTGTAAACTTTAAAAATGAGACACATAACCATCCGACCGAGATCGAGCCCTTCGGTGGCGCAGCTACCTGCCTGGGCGGTGCGATCCGTGACCCGCTGTCAGGCCGTACCTATGTATACCAGGCGATGCGCGTGACCGGTGCGGCTGACCCGACCGTATCCGTAAAGGAGACTCTGAAGGGTAAGCTGCCGCAGAAGAAGCTGGTACGCGGCGCAGCCCACGGCTACAGCTCCTATGGCAACCAGATCGGTCTGGCTACCGGTTATGTAAAAGAGATTTATCATCCGAACTACGTCGCAAAGCGTATGGAGATCGGTGCGGTTATGGGTGCGGCTCCGAGAAAGGATGTCATCCGTGAGACCTCCGATCCGGGCGATCTGATCATCCTGCTTGGCGGCGAGACCGGACGCGACGGCTGCGGCGGTGCAACCGGATCCTCGAAGGTACATACGGAGAAGTCCATCGAGACCTGCGGTGCTGAGGTACAAAAAGGAAATGCGCCTACCGAGCGGAAGATTCAAAGACTGTTCCGCCGCCCGGAGGTCACCCGTCTGATTAAGAAGTGCAACGACTTCGGCGCAGGCGGCGTATCCGTAGCGATCGGTGAGCTGGCAGACGGCCTGAAGGTAAACCTTGACCTGGTTCCGAAGAAGTATGCCGGCCTCGATGGCACCGAGATTGCGATTTCCGAGTCCCAGGAGCGTATGGCAGTCGTAGTCGATAAGAAGGACGAGGCAGAGTTTTTGAAATATGCCGCAGAGGAGAATCTGGAGGCTACTACCGTGGCTGTGGTAACCGAGGATCCGAGACTGGTTCTCTCCTGGAGAGGCAAGGAGATCGTGAATATCTCCCGTGCATTCCTGGATACAAACGGCGCACATCAGGAGACGACCGTAGCGGTAGACATGCCTGCTGAGCAGGAGAAGTATTTTGTAAGAAATGACGTAGAGGATGTCCGTGCCAAGTGGCTGGATACCCTGAAAGACTTAAATGTATGCTCCCAGAAGGGTCTGGTGGAGATGTTCGACAGCTCCATTGGCGCAGGCAGCGTCCTGATGCCCTACGGCGGCAAGTATCAGCTGACCGAGACCCAGGCCATGGTAGCGAAGCTTCCGGTACTGAAGGGCAAGACCGACGTGGTCACCATGATGAGCTATGGCTTCGACCCGTACCTGTCCAGCTGGAGCCCCTATCACGGAGCAGTCTATGCCGTGATCGAATCCGTGGCAAGAATTGTGGCAGCAGGTGGTGACTACAGGAAGATCCGCTTTACCTTCCAGGAGTACTTCCGCAGAATGACAGAGGATCCGCACCGCTGGAGTCAGCCCTTCGCAGCCCTCCTGGGTGCTTACAGTGCACAGCTTGGCTTTGGCCTGCCCTCCATCGGAGGAAAGGACAGTATGTCCGGTACCTTCAATGAGATCGACGTACCGCCGACCCTGGTATCCTTCGCGGTAGACATCGCCAGCGACAAGACCATCCTGACACCGGAGCTTAAGAAGGCAGGCAATAAGCTGGTTCTGGTACAGATTCACAGAGATGCCTACGATCTGCCGGATTATGAGGAGATCAAGGATCTCTACGGCAAGTTCTTTGCGGATGTGAAGGCAGGACGGATTCAGTCTGCTTACGCCCTGGACGGCTCCGGACTCGCAGCGGCAGTCAGCAAGATGTCCTTCGGCAATAAGCTTGGCGTCAAGATCGAGACAAATGTAGATAAGAGAGACCTGTTTACCGCAGGCTTTGGCGATATCGTGGCCGAGGTTCCGGCAGATCGCGTCAGCGAGCTTTCTGTCACCTATACGGTAGTCGGTGAGGTAACCGAGAGCGGCTTTGCTTACGGCGATATGCAGATCGATACCGAGGAGGCCTTAAAGACCTGGGAAGAACCCTTAGAGAAGGTATTCCCGACCACAGCAGTGGCCGGAGAGGACAAGGTGGAGAGTCCGCTTTACAAGGCAGACAGCATCTATGTATGCAAGCATAAGGTAGCACGCCCGACCGTATTTATCCCGGTATTCCCGGGCACGAACTGCGAGTATGACAGCGCGAAGGCCTTCGAGCGTGCAGGAGCGGACGTCATTACCAAGGTATTCCGTAACCTGTCTGCAGAGGATATCCGAGAGTCCGTGGAAGAGTTTGAGAAGGCGATCGGCCAGGCGCAGATCATCATGTTCCCGGGCGGCTTCTCCGCAGGTGATGAGCCGGACGGTTCCGCGAAGTTCTTCGCGACAGCCTTCCAGAATGCGCGCATGAAGGAAGCGGTAATGAAGCTTCTGAATGAGCGCGACGGACTGGCACTTGGTATCTGCAATGGCTTCCAGGCTTTGATTAAGCTTGGACTGGTACCCTACGGTGAGATCGTGGGACAGACCGAGGATTCCCCGACCCTGACCTACAATACGATCAACCGCCATGTCTCCAAGATGGTCTATACCAAGGTAGTGACAAACAAGTCCCCGTGGCTTGCCGGAGCAGAGCTTGGAAAGACTTATGTAAACCCGGCTTCTCACGGCGAGGGACGCTTCGTGGCAAGCAAGGAATGGATCGACAAGCTCTTTGCAAATGGTCAGGTAGCAACCCAGTATGTCAATCCTGAGGGAGAGGCCAGCATGGATGAGTACTGGAATGTCAATGGTTCCTACGCAAGCATCGAGGGAATCACAAGCCCGGACGGCCGTGTCCTTGGCAAGATGGCGCACTCCGAGCGCCGCGGCGACTCCGTTGCCATCAATATTTACGGAGAGCAGGATTTGAAGATCTTCGAGTCCGGCGTAGCATATTTTAAATAAGGGATAGTTTATGGATACAAAAAAGTTTGAATATTTTTGCAGCCGCGTGGCAGCAGGGATAGGAATCCTCATTTTAGGATTCCTGTCCCTTTACAGCTTATTTTATACAGAAGAGTTTACCGCCAACAGGACAGAGGAACTGGAGCTTGTAAAGGATCCGGTTGTTCTGTCATTGCTGTCTATGGCGGTTATCCTTTTTCTGCTCTTTTATGCAGCGAAAATCATCCTGAAGAATGAGGCGCACAGAAAGCGCAATATCCGGATTTTACTGGTATTTACCTGCGCCTATGTCGGAATCTTCGGGTTTGCATGGGCCTTTTTATGCCATTACCACATGATGTGGGACGGCGAAATGATTTCGTTCTTTGGCAATCAGTTTGCGAACGGGATCAACGATATCAGCGCCCATGATATTGACTATATTACTTCTTATACGCAGCAATTGGGAATTATTTCCATTCTCGAGATACTCTACCGCATCGCAGGGGGGGAGAATTACCGGATGTTTCAGGCCTTGAATGCCGTCGGTGCAGCCTTGCTCGTATGGACCGGTTATAAGCTTACGAAGGAGCTCTCCGGACGTGAGGAGCCGGGGGTATATTTCCTGATCCTGATGCTTGGCTGCTGGCCTTTGATTATTTATGTTCCCTTTATCTACGGGGAAGTACTCTCGATTCTCTTCTCCATGCTTTCGATCTATACGATGCTTTTGTATCTCAGAAAGCAGAGAAAGCGGGAGATGCTTTACATGGCTCTGTCGATTGCAGCGGCCTGCCTGATTCGAAGCAACTGCTATATCGTTCTCGCAGCGATGGCCTGTGTGCTGGTGGTAAAGGCCATCGGGGATAAGAAGCTGCGCCATGTGTTGGTACTGTTCTGCTGCATCGCAGTTTATTTCGTAGGTCATATGGGGCTAATCAAGGTCTATGAGAACCGGCTGGGCGTCGATCTTCAGCATCCGATGCCCTCGATCCTCTGGGTCGCGATGGCTACGCAGGAGGGTGCGGACGGCAAGGAGGCAGGCTGGTATAACGGTCTGGCCTGGGATCTCTTCGTGGATGAATGCGGACGGGATCAGGAGCTTGCGACCGAACGCTCCAAAGAAGTTATCGCAGAGTCCAGGGCGAAGTTTCAGGCCGATCCCTCCTATATGCTGGACTTCTACAAGCGAAAGATCGTCAGCCAGTGGAGCGAGCCGACCTACGCCTGCCAGGTGGAGACAAACCACCGCTGGTCCGAGCGCGGTGCCTTTATGGATCGGCTTTACAAGGGTGACCTCTGGAAGCCCTTTGTGCGCGTCATGGATGTCTATCAGTCCTTGATTTACTGGGGCGCATTGCTGTTTTTAGTGCTGATGATTCGAAAGAAGATTCCGGTGGAGAAGCTGGGACTTCTGATCGTAGTGATCGGCGGCTTCATTTTTTACATTTTCTGGGAGGCAAAATCAAGGTACGTCTTCCCGTATTTCATGCTGATGATTCCGATGGCAGCCTGCGCCTGGGAGGAAGCTTTGCGGGGACTGGCCGGATGGCGGAAGAAGGAAAAGACGAAAGAGCGGATAAAGAAGGTAACCGATCATCTGGAAGCTTTTAGCGTAAAGACGATTCTTCTTTTAGCCGGAATTCCAAGTGCCTTTTTGTTTCTCTACAGTCTGATTTTTACGACGGTCTATGAGAGTAACGATCTGGAGGTCCCTCTTCAGAAGATGGATCCGGTGCCTTTGATCCTGCTCTTCGTGGCAGCAGGTCTTGCAGTACTGTATTTCGCAGGACGGCAGATTTTGAAAAAAGAGGAGAACCGGAAGAAAAATCTGAACCTGCTTCTTCTGGCAGTTCTGGTATACTGCGCGGTATTCTGTACAGCCTGGAACCTGGTGGCAAAGAGTGCGCTTCGCGCGGATCCCCTGTACCTTCATGCCATTGCCGGAGGATTTGCGACCGGTGACATCGGGGAGAGCGCACTGGATTATCTCTATACCTACCCGCATCAGGCAGGGCAGGCTCTTCTCTTGGAATTGGTTTATCGCATCTTTGGCTATGAGAACCTCCTGGCCTTCCGGATGCTGAATACTCTGGGCGTTCTGGTTCTGCTTACCTGCGGTTACCGGATCACCGGCCTTCTCTATGAAAATGACCGGACGAAGGTAAATTACTTACTTTTGGCGGCAGGCTGCATCCCGGTTCTCATCTATACGAATGTGATTTACGGTGAGGTGCTGGCCATCGCGGGAGTTTCCGTGGCTCTCTTCCTGTTCCTTTTGTGGCTTCGGGAAAAGAAGCTGTGGCAGTTTATTGGTTTGACTCTGGCACTGATTTTTGCAGTCTATATGAAGAACAATGCGCTGATCGCCGTGGTGGCCATCGGCATTGTGATGCTTGTGAAAGCCATCGGAGAGCATAGAAAGCGGCTGGCGCTGTGGCTGCTTCCGCTGCTGGCCTTTGTCCTTCTGGCGCAGCCCGCCATGACAAAGCTATATGAGGCACGTAGCGGCTGGCTCCTCGATCAGGGAATGCCGAAGTCCCTCTGGATGGCCATGGGTCTCCAGGGAGAGGGTATGAGCTCGGGCTGGTGGAATGAGTTCCCGGACGAGATCTATAAGGAAAAGGCAAACTATGACACGGAGACGGCAGATGAGCTAGCCAGGGAGGCTATCCAGGTATCACTTGATGGCTTCCGCGAAAATCCGAAGGCGGCAGCCGTTTTCTTCCTGCGTAAATTTGTCAGCCAGTGGAACGATGCAAGCTACGGCTGCCAGGTGACAGCCGGCAGTCAGGAGACACCTGTCTTAGCCTTCTTTATGAATGGCTACCATTCGCTGATCTTCCTGGGAGCCGCTGCCTTTGCTTTCTTTGGCTGGAAGCGGCGTTACCGGATCGAACAGTGTCTGCCGGTCTTGATTCTGCTTGGCGGCTATCTCTTCCATATAGTCTGGGAGGTCAAGGGACGCTACGGCCTGTTTTACTTCGTACTGCTGCTTCCGGCAGCGGCGGAGGGGATGGCCGCTTTCGGTGAAAGAATGGCGGAGAGATTGAAGTACAGGGAGAAATAAGAGAGATGAAAAAACTGGAGAATGTTGCGGGAAAATTTCTCGCAGCGGCAGGCAGTATTCTTTTACTTGTTTTGACAGGATACAGTTTATTTTATACAGAATGGTTTGAGAACAATCATCAGGATATGCCGGTGGAAATGCATGATAACTGGAAAATGATGTTCCTGTTGATTCTACTTATTGTGCTTTTCCTTGGCCTGTGTTCAAAATTTGTCCGGGGGGGGCGCATCTCCGGCTGGCTTTGCGCAGGCACCATTATAATAATGGGAGCGATCGCTGTCTGGTGGATTGGAATTGCGAAAACCGATATTGTCGGGGATCAGAGAAGTCTGTATTATCTGGCTCATGAGCTGCTGAATGGGGAACTGACGGAGACCGAACGCATTTACCTGCAGATGTATCCGCATCAGGCAGGAATGGTACTTCTGATGGAAGCGGTTTTGCTTCTGGCGGGCGGCAATTATATGGCATTCAAATATGTCAATGTGCTGGGAATGGCCGGCTGTGTGGCGGCAGGCTATCTGCTGATAAGGGAACTGACGGACAGAGAAGAAGATACAGTAAAAACAGAAGTATTATATTTGCTTTTGATGCTGGGCTGTCTGCCGTTGTACATTTATTGCAGCTTCAATTATAATGACATTATCGCCCTGACATTCGGAATGGCTGCCTGTGTGGAATTTCTGAAATTTCTGAAGACAGGTAAAAAAGAAAATTGGCTGGGAATGACAGTGCTCCTGACAGTCGCAATTGTTCTGAGAAGTAATTTTTATATTTTGCTTCTGGCTCTTATCTGCGTCTGGGGTGTTACGGATATCTCCGCAAAGCGGTGGAAAAGACTGCTGTATATTCTGCCGCTGCTGCTTTGTATTCTGGTATGCAAAAAAATACCGTTGAAGGTCTGTGAGGCGCAGGGTAATATCACACTGGAAAAGGGAATGCCTTTTTCCCTCTGGGTGGCCATGGGAATGCAGGAAGGAGACCGGGAAGCCGGATGGTGGAATGATTATTCCGAAGATACCTATATGGCGGCATTGGAACAGGATGAGGTCCATGCTTCAGAACGTTCAGATGAGACGGCGAAAAACTCGATTCGAAATTCCATAACCGTATTTCGTGAAAACCCGAAGTACGCATTGGATTTTTACAAACGAAAAATATTCAGCCAGTGGAATGAACCAAGCTATGAATGCTATTTCTATACCAATACGCGTTCAGAGGACAGGAGCCCACTGGGAGACGATCTCTACAAAGGAGAACGCCGTATCGTGACGGATAAATTCATAAATGTGTACCAGAGCCTAATCTATGCAGGCGCGTTTCTGTTTCTGGCAGCAGGCCTGTTTCGAAAAAGGAAGATCACGCAGTACACCTTATTCGTCGTTCTCCTGGGCGGCTTCCTGTTCCACATTCTCTGGGAGGCCAAAAGCAGATATATTCTGCCGTATTTTATCATGCTGATTCCTATGGCGGCAGCGGGTTTGCAGTGCTGCTACAGCGGCATGGAAATAAAATTACACAGATGGAAAAAAGAGGAAAAACATGAACAAAAAACATTGGACGCTGGAAACCCTGTCCTGTAAGGCACTCTGGTTTCTCAGCACGGTGATTTTTCTGGTGCTGACGGGAAC
>CAVHYN010000017.1:0-25480 GCA_963640245.1 Bulleidia sp. | reverse complement strand
GAACACCCTCATAAAGACCGGTCAGTCTCTTGTACTGTCCGTACATATAACCAATCTCTCTGGCACCGGTTCCGATATCTCCCGCCGGAACGTCGGTATCTTTTCCAATATGACGATACAACTCTGTCATAAAGCTCTGGCAGAATGCCATAACCTCACGGTCTGACTTTCCCTTCGGATCGAAGTCCGAACCGCCTTTGCCGCCGCCGATAGGCAGACCAGTCAGAGAATTCTTAAAGATTTGCTCAAAGCCCAGGAATTTGATAATTCCCACATTTACAGACGGATGGAGACGAAGACCTCCCTTGTAGGGTCCGATGGCACTGTTAAACTGTACACGATAGCCAACATTCACCTGAACCTGTCCCTTATCATCTACCCACGGAACACGGAACTTGATCTGACGCTCCGGCTCCACCAGACGCTCCAGGATCGCTTCCTTGCGATACTGCTCCTCATGTGCTTCCACTACCGGACGCAGGGACTCCAGAACCTCCTTGACAGCCTGATGAAACTCCGGTTCTCCCGGGTTCTTCGCTACCACCGCTTCGATCACTTCATCAACGTAAGACATGTTTTTCCTCTCTTTCTTTGTTCTCTGCATGCCTGCCTCTGTCTTCCAGACAGGTGTCACCCTTCCCGTGGGTGCGAACAATCCTTTTATTTTATAGTGAAAAAGGCGAACAAAAGAAAGCGTGATCTTACGTCACGCTTCTTTTGACGCCTTTGTCGAAATTATTATGACATGGCTTCCGTTGATTTTCAAGGTTTTTTTGTTCTAAATCCAAAAATATTTTTTTGTTTGTTTTAAATCCCCGAATTTTTGTTCTTTACTCCAAAAATTCTGTCTTACAATAGCATTCTTTTCCGTTATAGCTGATCTTGCTCCAGCCATTCTCATAGCTTTCGATCTGCGTTACGCTCTCACCCTGGAAGGCGGTTCCCAGATACTCAGCCTCGGTGCTGGCCTCGGCACGAAGCCTTACACTCTCCGTAAAGCGTGTTTCACGATTTTGCGCCGTAGCTGCACTGCTGTCTGCGGAAGCTTCCTCGGTCTGGCTCTCCTCAGCTTCGGTATTCTCTTCGGTCTGAGTTTCCTCTGCGGTCTCCTCCGCAGTCTCTTCTGTCGTCTCCTCCGTCGAAGCCTCTTCCGTAGCCTGGGCAATCTTCAGATAACGTTCCTCCTGCTTTGCCAGATTCTCGTCAGCGGCCTTTGCTTCCTCGTACTTTGCCTTAACCTCTTCGCGAAGTGCCAGCACATCGTCCTCTTTTGCTGCATTTTCCACGAAGGTATTCAATTCGTCACTGGCTTCGCCATTAAAGATTACCAGGTTTCCCTCGTCATTCGTATAGATATACATCGGGGAAAGACCCGGAGCAGCCGTGTCAATCTGGGAGAACTTCAGTTCATAGTAGACGAAAACCAGATAGGATCCGTCCTCCATGCCCTTCTTTGTATAGCAGGAGATATTCTGATAGCCCTCCACCAGATCCTTGGAACGCAAGATCCGGTTCTGCTCTTCCTCACTGATCTGATCCTCTACCGAAGAAAGACCGTCCACATCACCGGCAGACATATAATCATAGTACTTCTGTACCAGCTCATTGACTTCCGGATAAGCATCCTGCTCCAGAGGATTCGACTCTGCCGCGGACTCCTCGGAGGCGGCGGCCAAATCATCCGTCGTTCCCGCCAGAACCGTAGTCTCCTCTGCGCTTTGTTCTGCCTTTTTACCGCTTCCGCTGCCTACCACACTAGCTCCGGCTGCAATCACGAGGCAGGCTGCGATGCACCCCACTGCTACCTGACGCTTGTGCTCCTCAAGCCAGGCTTGAAAGCTCTCTTTATCCCATTTTTCTTTTCTATCGTTAAGGTTCATATTTGCCTCCATATTTTGTAACATTTTCGTAACAAATCGATTGTAACAAACTTAAAGGCAAAAGGCAACCGTATTTTGTGATAAATTTGTGAACATGCGTGATATCAAGGAAACTATTGCAACAATTTTAGTCCTTTTTCTCCTTTTTGATAAAAATATACGGTGTCCGACAGCACCTCCGTATCCAATACCTGGGTTCGATTGACCTCCTGCACCAGGCTACATAACTCCCGATTGTCCGATACAGCTGAAGCCGGAAGGAGAATCATCTCATGCACACTGCTGGGCAATAGGTAATAATTCTCCCCCAGTGCCTCATAACATTCCTCGAGTGCTCCCTCATACAGAATGCAGGCCGCCCCATAAGACTTCTGCCGATTTGTCAAAATATACATCGGAATACCGGAAAAATTCATCTCCTCCCCTCCCCCGGCCAACTCACAAATCATGTCCTCCATTCGGACCAGTCTGCTTGGCAGCAGCTTTTGCGTATTCTCCTTCGCTGCCTCGTAAAGCCAGGACGTATTCTTTTTCCAAAGCTCCAGATGGCTGTTATGTATCAAGACGGTCGCATTTCCTACCGGCGTATCCGTCAAGAGGCAATAAAAGACAAGCGCAAGGTCGAGATAGGGAAGATGTGGAATCCCCTGAAGCAGCTTTTTGTTCTTCTCATAATTGATGAGCTTATAGACTACCGTCCCCCTCACCAGTTCCGGATCCCGGAAAAATTCCACTGAAAACCGCTCTTCAAAATCCGGATCCTCGCAGCATTCCAAAATCTTATCACAGATGCCGCGAAGAGAGCGCCCATCCAGATATTCCCGGTAATAAGAATCCAGATAAATCATCGGTGCAACGCGTTTCCCTTCTTTCCGGACAGATAGTCCATCCATGATGATTCCGTTATTCTTTTCGAGCGGTATCATCTCAAGCTTTGTTCCGCAGGGCAGTGATTCGCGAAGAAAGCCTGTCACGGAGCCTACAAATTCCTGATAGTTCATATAATTTCCCTTTCTATGCTCTTTTTATTTTCTTCGCTTTTGTACCTTGATTTTTTTCTGTGGAAAATGCAGCGAACCGCTGCGCTGATCAATGAATTCATCTTATTCTGAACTCGTTCTCTTATTATACTGGAAATATTTTCCTTTTTCAATCCCTTTCTATCTTTTTATTTTAAATTTTTTGCTTGCATCTGATTTTATTTTGTTGTAATATAGAAAGGTAGTCGATATGCATCTGTAGCTCAGTGGATAGAGCACTGGCCTCCGACGCCAGGTGCCGCTAGTTCGAATCTAGTCAGATGCAGTTTCATTATACGTTTCTCGCGCCGCTGTCCGATTGGATGGCGGTGCGAGTTTTTTCCACTAGGTTCTGAATAGTTACCTTTACGATAGAAAAAAGGAATCCCGCTCTCCGCGGAATTCCTTTTTTTCTGACTTTATCGCAATCAAACAGCTTATACTCTGGACAGATACTCACCTGTACGGGTATCGATCTTGATCTTATCGCCCTGCTCTACGAACAGCGGTACGTATACAACTGCGCCTGTCTCTACAGTAGCCGGCTTGGTTGCGCCTGTAGCGGTATCACCCTTGAAGCCCGGCTCTGTGTCGGTGATCTCAAGCTCTACGAAGAGAGGCGGCTCTACTGCGAATACGTTTCCGTTGTAGGAACATACCTTAACCATTTCATTCTCTTTTACGAACTTCAGGGAATCTCCGATATCATCCTTGTTCAGGGCGATCTGATCGTAGTTCTCTGTATTCATGAAGTTGTACAGGTCTCCATCGCTGTACAGGTACTGCATCTCTACACGTTCGATTCTTGCTGCCGGGAACTTCTCTGTGGGACGGAAGGTCTTCTCTACCACACCACCGTTGATGATATTTTTGAGCTTTGTTCTTACGAAAGCTGCTCCCTTACCCGGCTTTACATGCTGGAACTCCATGATCTGATATACGTTTCCTTCAATCTCCAGTGTAACGCCGTTTCTAAAATCTCCTGCTGAAATCATTCTTAAACTTCCTCCTAATGTCTTAATGCAGTTATCTGCACATAAAAATAGATTTGTAACTGTTCACACACAATTACCTGATTGTATTCTATAATAAAGTGCTTGGTTTTTCAACCCTTTTTCTATCTGCCGCCTCTATTTCTCTGCTAAATCTCTATGAGCTCCTTCGGCGAGGCGGTCAGATTGCGTATGCCATCCACCGTGATCACAACCATGTCCTCGATCCGTACCCCTCCGAAATCCGGAATATAGATGCCGGGTTCCACTGTCTCGATCATTCCCGGACGCAGGATATGCTCATCACCCGGCGAGAGAGCCGGCCGCTCGTGGATTTCGAGTCCTACGGAATGTCCAAGGGAATGGCCGAAATACGCTCCGTATCCCGCCTTTTGGATGACATCTCTTGCAAGGGTGTCTCCCTCCTTGCAGGTCATGCCCGGTCGAAGTCCCTTTAAAGCTGCGCTTTGCGCTTCTAATACAACCTGGTAGACTTCTTTTTGACGCGCACTTGCCTTTCCGATCACGACGGTTCTGGTCATATCCGAACAATAACCATGATACTTGCAGCCAAAATCCATGGTCACAAAGTCCCCGGACTCCAGCTTTTTCTCTGTCGGCACCGCATGCGGCATCGCCGAGTGAAGGCCGGAGGCCACTATGGTATCAAAGCTGGTTCCCTCTGCCCCATGGCTACGCATATAATATTCGAGCTTCGCCGCCACCTCAAGCTCCGTCATGCCGGGCTTTAGTTCACCCAGGATATAGCGAAAGGCTGCATCCCCGATCTGCTCTGCCTTTTCAAGGCATACAAGCTCCTCTTCTTTTTTGATTACGCGCAGTTTCGAAAAGCCATCACCAAGCATCACCCAGTGTTTTGCCCCGAAGCCTGATTTTTTCCAGAGATTATCCAGGGTTCCGTAAAGCATCCCCTGTTCTTCAAAGCCAATCCGCTCCGCCTGATCTTCGCGCAGCAGTTCTCCGAGCAGAGCTCCATAGCTGTGTTCCCGATCCATGGTGCGGATCTCGCAGCCTTTTCCCTCTTCCTTCGCCCGGAGCGTATAACGGCTGTCCGTCAGGATCACCCTGCGCTTCGGTGTCACGTAGAGATAGCTGTCTGTCCCGGCAAAGCCGCTGATATAACGGATGTTGGCCGCAGTGGAAAGCAGCGCTGCGTCCGCACCCTTTTCCTTTAAAATTTCTGCTATCTTTGTATTCATTTCCTATCTTCCCCTTTTTTATAAAAATGCAATACAATTTTTTCCAGATATCGTTTCAGAACGATCTGAATTTCCTCATGGGGATCGATAGGCTTCGTCAAAATCGAATACATGTCAGCGCGATTGGCTCCCCAGATATCCGTAAAGAGCTGATCTCCCACAAAAAGGGTCTCGCTTCGTTTTGTACCCATCTGCCGCATTCCTTCTTCGTAGCCCTTTCGGCTCGGCTTATCCGCCTTATAGACAAAGGCTGTCTCCATGGCGTCTGCAAAGGGGCGCACTCTCGGTTCCTTATTATTAGAAATGAGACAGGTAGCAAAGCCAAGGGCATGCAGCCGTCGAAAGAGCTCCACGCTTTCCTTCGTAGCGGGAGCTCCATGAGGAACCAAAGTATTGTCTACATCAAATAGGATACCTCGAAAGCCTTTCTGATACAGGCCTTCGAAATCGATATGATAAACAGAATCTATATATTTCTTTGGATAAAATGCCTGAAATAACATGTGTCCTCCTTATTTATCCAGCATCTTTTTCAGCTCACTTAAGAAGGTATTCACATCCTTAAACTCCCGGTATACGGAAGCAAAGCGCACATAGGCTACGGAATCCAGATCCTTCAGCCGATCCATTACCATCTCACCGATGACAGAGCTTGCGATTTCCCGCTCTTCCCGATTGAAGATATCACTCTCGATCCCGTCGATCATGGCATTGATATCCTTCAGCGGAACCGGGCGCTTATGGCAGGCTCGCAAAATTCCATCTTCAATCTTGCTTCTGTCGTAATGCTCCCGATTATTGTCCTTTTTGATCACGATGACCGGGATCGTCTCGATCTTTTCATAGGTCGTAAACCGTTTGCCACAGGCATCACAAAGACGGCGCCGTCTAATGGAGCTGTTGTCCTCTGCCGGTCTCGAATCGATCACTCTGGTATTTTCGCGGCTGCAAAATGGACACTTCATTCCCTTATCCTCCTTGAATCGTCAGCGATAGCTTTACAATGTGTCAAGTATAATACAGACTGCCGTTTTATGTCAATCGACTACAGGGTAAAATCCTCGCTTTCCGCAAGTTTTTCTGTGATATAATCTCTCACTTTCTCCCGAACAATTCCAAGCGCAACCGATAGTTCTGCATAGAGATGATCCTCCGCAGTACGGAAATAGCGCTCATCCACGGTCGTCGCACGTTTCCCTTCTGCTTCTCTTTTTCTGCTTCGAAGGTAACAGGTCTTGATGATCCGAATCCATTCTCCGGAATTGCCGCTCTTGATCGCTTCCTTATATTGCTTTTCTCTTTCCTTATCATCGGTCTCCTGAAATACCTCGATCTCCGGTATCTGCGCAACCAGGGCTTCCGCCTCATCCTTGCTCATTACAGCGCGCATGACGATTTTCTCATTGTCGATAGGGGTGAAAATCGTATTTCCCTTTTGGAAGCAGGGGCGAAGTACATAATAAAGCTTCGCGCTGGAGGCTCCCTTCATTTTCAGCTCCGTAACTTCTTCCACCTGACATACTCCCGTCGTACCATATACCATATAATCGCCTTTTTCAAACATGAGAGACCTCCTTCTTTTTTTATTCATAGGACCCACTTTCCTATTACATAAAAAAACCGCACGCAAAGGGCGAAACGGTTTTAGTGCTACAATAATTATATTTTAACAGAATTTTTAAGAATTTTCTAACTTTTTTCACAATTATTTTCTTTTTCGTGATTTTGCATGATACACACGGGTGCGTTTTTGTGCGTTTTTTCCTCGCATTTATTCATAGCTCATCATTTCTGTTCTCAATTTTTGAATAATCCTTTTTTCCACGCGCGATAAATACGATTGCGAAAGCCCGAGCCGACCGGCTACTTCCTTCTGTGTCATGCTCCGGCTCTGCGGATCGCATAGGCCAAAGCGCAGCTCTATGATGAGCCGTTCCCGCTCTGAAAGAGTCTTCAGAGCCTTTTTTAGCAAACCTCTTTCAGTCTTTGTCTCGAACTCCCGGTAAACCGTGTCCTCCTCAGTACCCAGAAGATCTGAAAGTAGCAGCTTCTTGCCATCGTCATCCCGGCAGAGCGGTTCCTCTAGCGAAATCTCTCTTTTCATCCTTCCCATTCGTCTTAGATACATGCGGATTTCATTTTCAATACAGCGGGAAGCATAGGTGGCAAGCTTTGTATTTCTCTCAGAATTATAATTTTGTACAGCCTTGATAAGCCCGATGGTTCCAACGGATATCAAATCTTCGCTATTTACTCCGGTATTCTGATACCTTTTTGCAATATAGACAACCAGGCGGAGATTGTGCTCGATCAGGGCATTCCTTGCTTCCCACTCATCTTCCCCTCCAAGTTGTGAAAGATAGCCTGTCTCCTCCTCCGGCTTTAGGGGTGCCGGCAGAACTTCTGCACCGCCGATGTAATGGGTTTCCTTCTTTTTCCCGGCAAATAATACCGAAGAATCCGGAACCAGCTTCAGCTGAAACTGATTCGGAATCGCTACCTTAATCAACATTCTCGTCTGTACCTCCTACTTTTATGGGCTTGTTCTGCCTATATTCTAGTAAGAGGCCGGGGCGAGATTTGTAAATTTACGGATACCTTCGGGCGTAATTATTTGATTCAGTTTGACAAAATTTTCGTCTATCTTTCATTATAATCATCCAGGAAGCAATAGGCCTCATCATCCTTATGATAGCCTATCACGGTTCGCAGATTGATATTGTGGACACTTCGGAAGATGTTTGATTCAATGACGTCACTGGTAGCTCGAAATTGTTTCATCAGTTCCTTCATTTCCTCCCGCTTGGAGCCCTGCTCACCACCACAGGTCGCGCAGTGTTCTGTAAAGCGGCAGGCACATTGAATAAAATGAAGCTTATGATAATCGCGCCAGGCTATGATATCCGCTTCCTTGATTTTATACATCGGACGGATCAGCTCCATTCCCTCGAAGTTTTTGCTGTGAAGCTTCGGCATCATGGTTTCTATTTTACCGCTGTAGAGCATTCCCATCAGGATCGTTTCGATGACATCATCAAAGTGGTGTCCGAGAGCGATCTTATTGCAGCCGAGAGCCTTCGCCTCTGCATAGAGGTTGCCACGCCGCATCCGCGCACAGAGGTAGCAGGGATTTCGATCCACACCGGCTACGATATCAAAGATCTCGCTTTCGAAAACCGTCAGCGGAATCCCGAGTACCTTCGCATTGTCCTGAATGATTTTCCAGTTATCCGCATTGTATCCCGGATTCATAACCAGGAATACCAGCTCAAAGGGATATTTTCCGTGGCGCTTCAGCTCCTGCATAAGCTTCGCCATCAGCATGGAATCCTTGCCTCCGGAGATGCAGACTGCTATCTTATCTCCCGGCTGTATCAGGTCGTAATCGGTGATCGCCTGCGTAAATTTCCGCCAGATAGGCTTTCGGAATTTCTTGATGATACTTCGCTCGATTTCGGCCGTCTTTTCCCTGCGGGCATCCTCCTCCTGCACAAAACCAGCAAGCTCATGTCTTAGAAAAGCCCGATAACCGCCATCCACATTCCAGGCATCGAAGCCCTCCTGCTCCAGCATATCTACATATTCCATGCTCCGTTCTCCGGTATGACAGAGAAGATAGACCGGTCTATTCTTTGGTATCTCCACCATTCGTTCCGAGATTTCCGCCATGGGCATGCTTTTCGCGCCGCGTACGCTTCCTCTTTTGTATTCTTCCTCCGGTCTTACATCCAGGATCGTGGCTGTCTCCGGATCCAATTTCAGCAATTCTTCTACAGAAATACAGTTCATTCTTTTCTCCTTTGTATTCATGGAAAAAGCCGTGGAAGCAATCGCCACGGCTTTTCGTAAAACTTCGATTCGTATTTATTTATTTCTCTGCAAAAATTCCGGAATCTTGATCTCGGTCTCTGCCACCCTGCTTTCCGGGCGCTTCGGGATATTCAGACCCGGCATCGGCTTAAATACAGGAGCTTCTGTATAAGTCGGTGTGCTCTGCACTGCTGACTCATAGGTTTGCTTCGGTGCTGCTGTCGCCATCTTTCCGAAGCTACTGTTTTTCGGCAGTACCTTTGTGCTGCTGTTATCATCCAGGCCGGTGGCAATGACTGTAATCGTGGCCTCATCGGTACGGCTGTCATCATACATGGCACCAAAGATGATATTCGCTTCCTCTCCAGCCAGCTTCTGTACATAGCTGGCAGCATCGTCTGCATCCATCAAGGAGATATCTCCGGAAATATTGATAATAACGTGGGAAGCACCAACGATGGTAGTCTCGAGAAGTGGACTCTCTACCGCCTGCTTTACTGCTTCCAGTGCCTTTTCATCACCCTTGCCGCTGCCGATACCGATATGTGCGATACCCTTATCGGTCATGACGGTCTGTACGTCCGCAAAATCGAGATTGATCAGAGCCGGCAGGTTGATCAAATCGGTAATTCCCTGCACAGCCTGCTGCAAGACTTCATCCGCCTTCTTCAGGGCATCCGGCATCGTCGTTCTGCGATCTACGATCTCCAAAAGCTTATCATTCGGAATCACAATCAGGGTATCTACGCTGTCTTTCAGCTTTTCAATTCCCTCCAGCGCATTCTTCATACGTACCTTATTCTCAAAGCGGAAAGGCTTGGTCACCACCCCAACGGTGAGGATTCCCATCTCCTTGGCAAGCTTCGCGATCACCGGTGCTCCGCCGGTACCCGTACCACCGCCCATACCGCAGGTCACAAATACCATATCTGCGCCCTGGATGGCTTCCCGGATCTCCTCAATGCTTTCTTCTGCCGCTTTTTCTCCGATCTCCGGCTTTGCTCCGGCTCCGAGACCCTTGGTCAGCTTCTCTCCGACCTGAATCGCACGCTCTGCCTTGCAAAACTGTAATGCCTGCTTATCTGTATTTACACCGATAAATTCTACTCCGGCTATCTGTTCATCTATCATTCGATTTACTGCGTTATTTCCGGCGCCGCCTACACCAATCACGATAATTCTGGCTGCCGATTCCGCATCATTCATCATAATCTCAAGCAAAATGTTGCCCTCCCGTATTCGAACTTCCAAATTTTGGTAACTGCAAAGGTAACAAACAGCTATCAAAATCTTTCATAAAATATATGATAACTTTTTTCCTTCAAATAATCAAGTCCATTTACCTGTTTTGCGTAATATTTTTTGAAGGCGAAAAAGCCTCTTCCGATTGCGTCATGGATTTCTCGGGATTGTAGCCGGTCAATGCTGCAAAGGGCGAAAACTGTGCCGCCCGTTCCATCATCGACATCTGCGGATGCTTCTTCGAGACATGGTGCGGCAAATGAATGATATCCTCGTATTCGTTCATGCCTTATGCCCTCCGATCTGCTCATTTCTGCTTCTAGCAGTTGCTCCCTCCAGGAAATTCATGCCTTTCAGGATTGCATTTTTGCCGAATCGCTTCTTGATGGAAAGCTCTGCCTCCTGGAGCTTTCGCTCTCTGGTAAGCTTCTCCTGCTCTGCCTGCTTCTTTTCTTCCAAGGCTTTATAGTCTGTAAAAAGATCGAGCTGTTCATAGGCCTCTTCTTTCTTCGGTGCCGAAGCCTCATCCACCACATGATTCGCGGTGATATTCATCCGCCGGATCAGAAGATTTTTATCGACCACACGATCATACAGGGCAGCTGCGGCATCCATGATTTTCTGCGTGGAGGACGAGAATCCATCCAGATTTTCTGTGCCGTGGGCATGCTTCGGAACCTGTCTCCCGTAACGGTCTGTGACGACCGCACCATGGTACCGTTTCCTTCGTTCCGGATCGGTCAGATTTCCTATATCATAGCCGACCGTAATCACGATCTGATCGGTTACCAGACGCTTATCGACCAAATCTAGGGAGAGTATATCGGCCATCTCCCGCATGACGAGCCTTGCCTGTTCTGCCGTATAAGGACACTGCAGCACCTGGCCGGAGCTAATGCTGTTATTTTCCGGCCGGTATGCCTTGACCGCTTCCACCGTACAGGGTTCCCATCCCCATGCATGGTCAATCAAAAGCTCCGCATTTATGCCAAACAGCCGGTAAAGCAGCTCTTCATTTTCCTCCGAGCACCGCGCCACATCGCCCATGGTATACATGCCGTAAGCTTCGAGCTTCTTCGCATAACCGCGACCGACTCTCCAGAAATCCGTGATGGGACGATGCGACCAGAATTTTCTCCGGTAGCTCATCTCATCGAGCTGTGCGATCCGGACGCCATTCTCATCTGCCGGAATATGCTTTGCCATCACGTCCATGGCCACCTTACAGAGATAGAGGTTCGTGCCGATACCTGCTGTCGCCGTGATCCCGGTATTCTCAAGCACATCCAGAATCATCTTCATGGCCAGCTCTCTAGGTGTAAGTCCATAGGTATCCAGATAAGACGTCACGTCGATAAATACCTCGTCGATCGAATAAACGATCACATCCTCCGGAGCGACATACTTCATATAAATAGCGTAAATCCGGGTGCTATATTCCATATAATAGGCCATGCGGGGCGGGGCGATCAGAAAGTCGAGTGCCAGTGTCTCATCCTGCTGAAGCTTGGAATAAAAATGCGATGTACCGGAAAATTCTCTGCCCCGAAGCTTCTGTCTTCGACCCGCATTGACGGCCTGTACCTTCTGTTTGACTTCAAACAGCCGGGCACGTCCCGGAATGCCAAAGGATTTTAATGTCGGTGTAACTGCAAGGCAGATGGTCTTGTCTGTCCGGCTTTCGTCTGCCACCACCAGATTGGTATCCAGAGGGTCAAGCCCCCGTTCCCGGCATTCTACGGAGGCATAAAAGGACTTTAGATCAATAGCAAGATAGATGCGCTGCTTCACGTTTCATGCCTCCTCACATTGAAATTTGTAAAGACCTGCTATCTGTCCCAGCAGGTCTTTTTATCTTCTTCCGTGATTGCACGAATGACCTTACATGGATTTCCGACGGCCACGGAGTTGTCCGGAATATCCTTTACGACAACGCTTCCTCCGCCGATCACGACATTGCTGCCAATCGTGACACCGGGCATAACCTGAACACCGGCACCAATCCAGACATTATCCCCGACGGTAATCGGATAAGCATATTCCAAGCCCTGATTTCTTCTTTCGAAATCAATCGGATGTCCCGCTGTATGGAAGCCGCAATCCGGTGCTACAAAGACATTGTCTCCAAAAGTCACCTTTGCGCCGTCCAGAATGACCATATTATGATTCGCATAAAAATTTTCTCCAATCTCGATGTTGTAACCGTAATCGCACCAGAATGGAGCTGTAATACAAAATCTCTCCTTTGTTTTTCCGAGCAGCTGCTTCAGGATCGTACGCTGGCCCTCTTCGTCGGATGGGCGAAGCTGATTAAAATCGTGACAAAGGTCTTTTGCCTTCTTTCTGTCCTCCAACAGCTCCTTGTCATAATTGGCATCATATAGCATCTGCTTTCGCATTTTTTCTTTTTCTGTCATTTTATTTCATCCTTCGTATGAGTTGTATTTAATTTCTCTTTGATTATACCACTTACGACTTGGCCGGTAAACCTATTTATAGTTTCCGGCTTAAGGAAACAAAAGGCCGAAAAAGCCGCCCTTGGCACTGCCAAGGACGGCTCATGTTTTCATTATATTTTTTATACCAGCTCTTTTACGATAGCCAGCAGCTTCTTCACATCCTCGATGCGGGTGTTGCCGGTAGCCTTGTCGATGATAGAGGAGTATACGTGCGGAATCACCTTCTCTACGCCTGCGTTCAGGATCGTCTCCATGATCTCACGGAAGTTGTCAAGATCGATACCGCCAGTCGGCTCCATGATGAAGTGATTTCTTGCGCAAGCCTCAGCAACGGCCTTCATCTCCTCCTTGCACTTCAGTCCGCCCATGGGGAAGTACTTGATGGAGTTTCCGCCCATCTCCTTGATCATGGCGATCGCTGTGTCTACCGGAACGATAGCCGGCTCTTCGCACTCCTTGGAAAGCGGGCCTGTGGAAATCTTTACATACCCGACCTTGCCGCAGGGAGCACACATGGAGTTTACATGAATGTCATCGGTTCCCAGATTAGCTCTGGTCCAGCCCACTGCGCAGAAGGCCTGGTTAAAGTGGTTGGCCTTTATCTCTTTCGCGATCTCTGCTACGGCTCTCCACTGTGCCGGATTTCCGCCGCCAAGGCCTACGGAAAGGTTACCTTCCATTACGTCCATGTACTTCTTCATATCTTCTACTGCGCTGGGTACGTCCGGATAGTTTGCGGAAAGAACACCTACTGCCACATACTTCTCGGCAGCTTCGTAGATCTCCTTCGCATTCTCCAGGCTGCCACCCAGAACGTTTAAGCATACTCTGCCATTATAATAATTCAATCCCATTTTATGCCTCCATAATTTCTTTCAGTTTTGCGATAATCAGCTCTTTATCGCCTTCCACCAGCGGTCTCGGATCGAAGTCAAGACTTCCAAGGCTCATAAATTCCGTCCGGCAGCGGATGGTGGGTGTACCGGCCTTCAGCTTAGCCTCCAGCTCGGTGGCTGTCATGCCGGCCTTCTCCGGATCAACGAATACACGCGCACGAAAAATCGCACGTCCGGCCTCATCCTGAATCTTCGAAGCTTTCAGGTTCGGAATCTGATTGATCTCGTCCACCAGCCAGTCCACGATCTTTACATTTTTTTCCACCTCAGCCTGCTTGTCCTTGTTCTCATACTGCTCCAGAGCTGCCAGAAGTCCCATGATAGCCTCTTTTCCTACCTTCATGGCACGTCCTACACCGTGGTACTGCTTCTTGATATAGGAAATGAGTTCCTTCTTACCGGTTACAAAGCCGGATGTGGTTGCTTCCAGAGCCTTGGCACCGCTGTAGCACACCAGGTCAGCGCCCATGGCGATGTACTTGCGGAAATCCTCTTCTGCAGCCGCGTCTACCATCAGCGGCAGGTTGTGACGATGGGCGATGTCGATCATAGTCGGCAGATCCAGCATTCCCTTCTGTACGCAGTGATGGCTCTTTACATAGAGCAGCGCCACCGTCTTTTCGCTGATCAGCTCTTCCACGTCCTCCACGGTAACCTCCGTAGCGCAGCCTGCCTCTACCGGCACACCGCCGCCCAGACGCATCATGGTCTCGATGGGGGCATTGAAGTTGATCACATGCCCTTTTTGTAGAATAATCTCATTGGCCAGTCCGGTGGAATCCGGCAGACGATCCATAATCGTCTTTTTTCCCTTGGAAATCATTCCCGCAATGGAAAGAGCGATCGCCGCAGATGCGCAGACAGTCGGGCAGCTGTCCTCCGCACCTGTATATCGGGAAATAATCTCCCCGGCTTTATCAATCAGATCCTCCACCACTACATAGGACTGCCCGCCTGCTACGGCTGCCTTTGCAACCTTATCGCTGATCGTGGATACGCCCAGCACGGTTACGCGGCCGCTGGCATTGATGACGCGGGGAAGTCCGATTTCTTCATAAACTGTCATTTTTTCGTCTCCAAACGCTTAATGAATAAAGATACCGCCCAGGATCATAGCTCCCAAGATAGCACCACCAGTCATCTCTTTTCCCCACTTGTAGAAGATTGCGGAACCGATGATTGCGCCCAAGCCAGCATATACATTGTAGCTGGTAGCTGCCAGTACGATCAGCGGAGCCAGATAACGTCCGGTTGCATTTCCGGCACCCATCATAACAGAAGTTCCGCCTACTGCTACACCTTCCGGCATCAGCTTACGAACCAGAATAACGATCGCACCGATGATCAGACCGATGATAGCTCCGGTAAGCAGTGCAGTAAAGAAGTTGGTAAACGGAAGCTTCCATCCCATGGAAAGGAACAGAGCCGGCAGACCAATACCTACACCAGTCTGCAGGGAGCCACCGATATCCATCAGACCTACCAAGGGGCCTTCCAGAATACGGGCAATCAGGAAACCTGCTGCAAATGCAGCTGCCGCTGCATAATCGCCTGTGTCAATACCGTCACGGAGCATAGCTACGATAGAAATATCGTTGAATGCACCTGTTCCAAAGTTCATATACATAAAGGTTCCTGCGAAGATTGCTGCTGCAGCTCCGATTACCAGAAGGATAAAGGTGCTGTCCTTCATCAGGAATTCGTCCATTTTCTGACCAAATGTTCTCTTGTCTTCCATTTTTTTCTTCCTCCCTAATTAAAACTTGCTAAAGAAGCCTCTGAAGTATGCAATGGCAACAAACAGAATGACTACGATTGCAATCAGAATCTGAACTACCTTGCTCTTATAACCATTTTCCTCAGCAGACTTACCAATCAGGATACCAAGTACGACACCGGGAGTTGCATTTCCGGTAATCAGTGCGGAGACACCACCCAGAACAGTACCCCAAAGACCTGTAGTCTTTCCTGCGTCAACAGCAGCCAGCCAGAAGATTGCAGGCATGACCGGGTTGATCAGCCAGGAAGTAGCCGGTCCGAGAACCTCGGAAGCGATGGTAGAAAGTTTCTCAGGAATGATACTAGCCATAGTATTCAGGAAAATGACAACCAGACCGCCAACGACAGAACCTGCGAGCATCATCTTCCGCGGATTCTGTACCGTCTCTTCTACCTTGTTATTCTTTGTCAGCAAAAGTGCGGCACTCCAGTTCGGCACGATACGATGCAGAACATCCTGTGTCAGAGAACCTGCAGCCACAGCAGAAGCTGCAGATGAGAAGAAAAATCCAAGACCAAAGGAAAAATGTGCGATCGGGTCACCATTGCAGGCATTTAACTCACCCAGAGTACGGAAAGCTCCCATAGACTGAATCTCTGGTGCATGGAACATACGTGCTGCACCGGCTGCAATGCATCCGCCACCGATGATACCGATGATAGCGGAATAAATGATAATTTCTAACATGTTAAAAGTCCTCCTTCGTGATATTCAGATATTTCACCCTCACCACAATGCGAGCGGTGACGGTAACTGTCATCTTTTCTCTCGGCATAAAAAGAAATAGAAAACGTTCGGTCTCTTTCTGAACCTGTACCTTATCAAAGTAAACCTCTTTGGCCTCCATCTGGATAATCGGATACTTGATTTCCTGAAAAATCTGTTTTCTCATAAGCTGAAACAGATTCGCTACTGCATTTTCCATGGAGCCTCCGGTCATGGTGATGGTCATTTCATGATCCATCTCCTGAAGAAGCTGCTTTCCCTCAAAGGTATCGATCTGTTCTACATTCTTCCCAAACATCCTACTCTTCTCCGTGTACTTCACGCCATGCCTGTACGACACGCTCACCCAGTTCCTCTACGTCCATAAAGCCAAGGCCGATGGCCTGATAGCCCTCTTTTACTGCGGTATAAGCAGCGTCTACGGAGCGAAGAGAATATTTTGCCTTGTAGCCATACTTATTCTGGGCTGTCAGAGCGCCTGCTCCGCCGCTTCCGCAAAAGCTGATGCCGAGATCTGCATTGTTTTCCTTCATCACATCACCCAGCTTCATGTCTGCTGCCATACCCGGAATTACAATGGCTTTTCCGCCGGCCTTCTCCACGCCTTTTGCCACCGCCTGCCCCTTGCCCATACGGTGACCGATTACTACCAGTACTTCCTTCATTCTGTCTTTCCTCCTTCATCTAGTATTTATTGAACGGCTGACGCCGATGCAATCGCCATCTCCATGTGGGTTCCCACAAGGAATACCTCGCTTTTGTTGATAGGTTCGCCGTGAGCCTCGAAAAGCGGGTCTACTATTTGATGCGCATACTTCCATGCGGTCTCAGATACCTCGTCCATCATCTCATCCTCAATGGGCGCTACATATTGACCCGTATAGATGCGCTTAATCAACGCCACCAAATGGTTGCTGAGCATCGCATCCGCATCCTCATTTAAGACAACGGGAAGATTCCCGATTCTCTCCTTCGAAGCCTCATACTCCCGGATGGTGCGTTCCCGATGCCCGGCATCGATTTCATTCATTTCCAGTGCTTTTTCTAAATACTTCACTTTCTTCTCCCCTACTGTAAATCGTTTTTCTTACTGTAATTTTATTTTTGAGGAAAATGGTATCGCCAATGGAATCTGCGATCTCCTCCTCACAGGCATCCAGTGTCAGCAGATTCAAGTCTGCCACGCAGCCCTCTCTTAATTCTCCAAGACCTGAAAGGCCATAATGCTTTGCCGGTACGTAGGTCACCTTATGTACCACCTGTTCCAGACTCTCACCGCAGTTGATAAGCTTGCTCATAACGCTGGCGATGTTGTACACCGGTCCGTTGTAGTTTTCTACATGTAAATCTGTGGAGATCATATCACAGTCAAAATTTTCAAGCAGTGCCTGCTTGTATACACGGAGGCTGAAGCTTGCCACTCCGTGTCCCACATCGAAGCGCACGCCTCTAGCTCTGGCGTCCTTTGCCTCCTGAATGATTTCTCCCTCATCAGTCAGGATACCGCCCTTCTTGCCATGGTAGGCATGGGTGATGATATCGCCCTCATCTACCAGCTTCAATACTTCTGTCAGTGCGGGCGGATAATTACCCACATGAATCATCAGCGGCTTCTCGATCTCATGGGCGATCCGGGCAGCCTCCGCGATAGGTGTAAGTCCCATCTCTCCTACGACGCTTTGGCTGGCTCTGGCCTTTAGGCCTACGATGTTGTCGCTGTACTTTTCTGCCGTGGCCTTTACCTTTGTCTCATCCAGCTTGTCCATGCTGTCCAGCTCATGACCGCGAATCAGACCTTCCTTCGATACATTTAAGAGGGTAAATACCTTTGTCTTCGCCTTTTCGATATAATTGGCGCGGAAATCCTCGTAATTATCCGCTCCGCTGCTTCCCGCGTCCAGGATGGCAGTAGCACCGCGCTCCAATCCCAGCACATCCGGATCAAGGCCTAAGAAAGCCTTCGGATAGCAATGCGTATGAATATCGATAAAGCCCGGCGTCACAATGCAGCCCTCTGCATCAATCACTTCCTCTGCTTCGACGTCCAGTTCCTGACCTATTTTCTCAATTTTTCCATTTTTCACGAAAATATCTTTTTTTTCTCTCCGATAGCCGTTTGCCGGAGCAAGCAGCTCTCCGTTTTTGATTAAAAGGCTTTTCATGTTCTACTTCTCCTCTATGATATACAGATAAAATGCGGTTCTCTCCGAAATCGGAATTCTCACCTGGAGCATCGTTTCGGTAATCTCGAAAAATTTCTCCATCACAAGACTGCCCCACCACATTCAGCATCGGAAATACATGCTTGATACGAAGCGTCAGAAAATGCGACAGTCCCTTACCGGTGGCGCAGACCACCAGCACATTTTTTCGTTCGCTCTCCTCCTGGATCCCATTTTTATAGAGATAGACGGCCAGGTAACAGATTTCCATTACATCCAGCTTCTGTCCGATCTCTTCCTCAATGATTTCTCCAAGCTTTCCTGCCAGCTGGAAATAGGAATAATAATATTCCTGAATTTCCCGGAGCACGTAGGTATTTTCTTCCTCCTGATGCTCTGTCTCACTCATCGTCAGGTAATTCTTGATATGCTCCTCCAGATCGCGCCGCAGACTCTCTAGCTCAAAACTTTCCCGTTCCTCGCCATTTTCGAGGTAGGACATGATCCGATCCATGATGCGTTTCAAAATTTCATCCTTCACCCGGTAGCCCTGCGTAAAGATGCCATAATCGTAAAGAACCATGGAAAGCCATAGAAATTCCTGCCTGTTATAGCCTCTGCTGTCTTCCTCACAAAGCTTTGCCAGAAGCTCCAGGCCATAGTTCTCCTCCCCGTCCGGCTCTTCCCTGTTTTCTTCCAATACGTCCATTCGCACCTGTCGTACGATGCAATAGCTCAAAAGATTCAGATAAGCGGTATTGGAGATCCATACATTGTACTTGCCATTCAGCTGCTGTATTTTCCGGCTGATATCCCGAATGCACTGACCGGTCACCCAGCCTTTCAGCTCTTCCGGCAGCAAAAGATACCAGTCATCGACGGTATAGCTTCCCATGAAGCGAGCAGTCAGAAGCTTGACTGCCTGCTTTCGCAGCACCAGCTCATCACCTTCCAGGCGGTAGCCCTGGGCTTTTCGAATCTCCAGCCGGAAGCTTCCGTGAAAATACTCTTCGAGGCGCCCCAGGCCTCTGGTCAGCGTGGACTTGGAACCCAGATAGACATCCGCCAGCTTCTCTGCCGTCACATAGCCTTTCTGGCTAAGCAGATAGAAAAACAGGCTTTCCAGTCGCTGTTCTTCCTCCCCATCCACGAAGCTTGCCTTGCTTCCGCTGTCCCACTGAACCAGCAGGCTCGAGCAGTACTGCTTCTGGGATGCCGGGATAAAATATCCCTTCTTTGTCAGGTAACTGATCTCGATGCCGTATTCCTGGCAAATCCGTTTCAAATCCTGTATATCATACCGGATGGTTCGCTCACTCTTTTGAAGCTTCTCCTTTAAGGTGGCAATATCCAGAGGAACCCCAGTCATCATCAGCTGTCTGAAAATCTCAATCTGTCTCGGTTTCGGAATTTCTCTCATGTACTCCGCCGCCTTTCCCTTCTCAGATGATGCCGTATTTCTCAAGTGCCCGGGCGATGCCCTCCTCATTATTCGTTGCCGTCACGTCAAAGGCATGGGTCTTCACATAATCTGCCGCATTACCCATCGCGATTCCATAGGCAACAGTTCGGAACATGTCTACATCGTTTTCGCCGTCGCCAAAGGCGATGACCTCCTCCGGGGCGATGCCCTCCTGTTCCATCAATTCTTTCAGGGTCTTTCCTTTTGTAATGCCTCCCGGCGCAATCTCGATCAGTCTCGGTCCTGTCCGGACGATCTCATACCGATCCGCGTAGACCTTGGTCAATTCCTTATGAAGCTCGTTTATCCGCTCCGGATTGTCGGTGGCATTGATTTTGTTGAGGCTCTCCGGCAGCTCCTCCATTGAATGAATCTCAATCAGACGCGGATAATTGTTGATATTCTCCGTCACCCAGGACCAGGCTCCGGCTACCATAGGATGATCCGCCGGATATCCCTTCTTGCTTCGCTCCTGCTCCTTGAATGGCCGCATCCAATCCGGAATCCAATAGTGAATGGCGTCATCCTCGTAGCACTGAATCTCCACCTGCCATTTTTGAAGAACCGGAAAGAGCAAGGCCTTGTCCGCCTGTCCAAGACAGGTCTTTTTATGGCGCCCGCCCTCGGTTAAGTCATTGACCGTCAATCCATTGTTCTCGATGAGGCAGCCTCCATACTTCAGAAGCTCCAGCTCCCTGGCATAAGGCAGCTGCCGCACGTAGCTTCGACCGCTGGCCAGAATCAGGCGGATGCCTTTCTTCTGGCAGGTCATCAGCGCCTCCTTCGTGCGCGCTCCTATCTCATCTTTACTGTTCAGCAAGGTGCCGTCCATATCGGTTACAATCCACTTTACGTTCATTTTACCTACCCCTTACATGTTTCTAATCATAGCATAGCTTTTCTCTTCCATAGCTGCTATTCTTTTGCAATTTTCTTTGTATACATTGCAAAAATGAATCTATCTGTGAGACACAAAAATGAGGGATAAAAATTTATCCCTCATTTTTGCATACACAATCTTATTTCATTTACATAGTAACGTCTATTCCATATTGTTCATGAACGAATTTTTTGAATACCGGAATGGAACGTTTTACCTTTTCCGTATCGATACAATATGCCATACGGAAATATCCCGGACAGCCAAAATTATCGGCCGGAACCAGAATCAGATCGTATTCCTTTGCCTTCATACAAAAGGCATTTGCATCCTCCTCCAAGGCCTTCGGGAAAATGTAGAAGGTTCCACCCGGCTTTACAACTGTAAAATGCATTTCCTTCAATGCATCATAGAGAATGTTCATATTTGTTTCGTAGATCGACAGATCGCTTGTCTCGTCGATTACCTTCGCAACTGCCAGCTGTGACGTAGAGGAAGGACAATTATGGCCGATTCCGCGGCTGATCTGCCCCATGATCACAGCAAGTATATCCGCATCCGTAGCCTTCGGATTGACAGCTACATATCCGATACGCTCACCCGGAAGGGAGAGGCTCTTCGAAAAGGAATAGCAGGAAAGCGTATTATCATAGAACTTACTCGGATAAGGCGAATCTGCTCCCTCAAATACGATCTCGCGATAGGGTTCATCTGAAATCAGGAAAATATCATGTCCGTATTCTTTCTGCTTCGCCTCCAGGATAGAAGCCAATTTTGTGATCGTATCCGTACTGTAGGCTACTCCGGAAGGATTATTCGGAGTATTGATAAGAACAGCCATCGTCTTTTCATTCAGCGTTTTCTCAAAAGCCTCAAAGTTTATCTGGAAGCTTTCCGTATCCGCAGGAACCACGCGCATCACCGCGCCTGTACGTCCGATATATTCATGATACTCCGGGAAGAAGGGTGCAAATACAACGATTTCATCCCCCGGCTCTGTAACCAGGCGAAACGCATGCGCCAGTGCTCCCGCAGCCCCGATTGCCATAAAAATATGCTTTGTCTCATAGTTCATTCCAAAGCGTCTGTTCAGGCTCTCTGCAATCGTCGTTCTGACTGATTCGATTCCAAGTGACGGGCTGTAACCATGGATTTGCATGGGATTTTCATTCTTATACATCTCGATCACTGTGTCTGTATAATCCTGTGTACATGGTACACTCGGATTTCCAAGGCTGTAATCGAATACGTTCTCGTAACCGATCTCCTTTCCCCGCTCCGTAGCATATTCGCTCAGTTCACGAATGATAGATTTTCCCTGCAGCATTTTCTTGTAGCTTTCATTGATCATGTGACATTACCTCTTCCCTGTTTTTTTCTTTCTATTCCCAGCTGTTTACGATATGCTCTGGTTTTTCCCCATTTTCTATCTTTAAGATATCCGACCATACCATCTGGTATCCCCGCCGAAAGGATGCCGCTGTAATTCCGCCTACATGGCAGCTATAGATAATTTTGTCCTCTACCGCTTTTTCTGCTTTTAGGATTTCATTGTCTGCTTTTACCGGCTCTCCTGCTACACAGTCAAGGCCAGCACCTGCGAGCTTTCCGCTTCGGATCGCTTCTATCAATGCCTTCGATTCTACCAGCTCGCCGCGGGCTGTATTGATTAGATAGGAATGTTCCTTCATTTTTTCAAAGAATTCTGCATTTACACTGCCCTTCGTCTGCGCTGTTACCGGCAGATGCAGACTTACGATATCACTCGCGGCCAAAAGCTCATCCAGTGTCATGTATTTCACATCATATTCTTCTTCGACGCTCTCGGTCATCCTGGTTCTGGAATAATAAACAATCTTTGCACCAAATACTTTTACCATTTTAGCGGTCGCTTTTGCGATATCTCCAAATCCCAGGAAACCTATCGTACACTCGCCTAATTCTTTTAAGTCTCCGCTCAGCATGTGATTCTCTTTGATCTCGATCTGCCTTCCGTCCCGAAAGCCCTGATCTCCGGTAACAATCCCTCTCAAAAGTCCGAGCATTAAAAGTACCGCCTGCTCCGCAACTGCACTGGCATTCATTCCCTTGCAATTGCAAACATAGATATGCTTTTCATTGGCAGCCGCAAGGTCAACACCCTGATAACCGACACCCTCGGAATGAATCATCTTGAGCTTTGGCATCTGATGGATCACATTTGCCGAAACCTTTCCCATCGCGTCTACGATGATAACCTCCGCATCTTTTCCGGCAGCCAGTATCGTTTCATCATCTGCTCCATTTGGCACATAATGAAAGTCATGCTTTGCATAAAGTGTCGGATCCGAGTTGTTTTGAAGCCTGCCCTCTTTTCCAATAACAAGTATCTTCATTTCTAAATACCCCGTTTATCTTCCTTATCGTAACTATGTAGAGTATAGATGTTTTTTCTCTACTTTACAATCGCATTTACGACAATTTGTTTTGTGTTCTATCCTATTAAATGTTGATCACACCGATTCCGGAGAGGAAAACAAGGAGGATAATCAAGGGATCAATCACCATAATGCATACTGCAAAGAGCTTTGCCCATGAGAATTTAATCGTACCCTCATTGGTGATCTCCTGAATTGCATTCTTCATCTTCCATACATAGCCAACGAAGATACACATTCCCAGAGCACCTATCGGCATCAAAAGGTTTGAAACGAACCAGTCCGCAGCATCCTGTATACACATTCCTCCGAGCTGGAAGCCTCCAAGTACCGATCCGTTGGAAAGAGAACAAATCACCGCGCCGATCGTGACAACGATGCCAGTTCCGATATAGGCTTTTTTCTTTTCAACCTTTTTATATTCTGTTACAAAGTTGACTGTCGCCTGCAAGATGGCTACTGTCGATGTGAATGCCGCAAATACCACTAATAGAAGCATGATAAAGGCAAGTACTGTTCCAAGTCCCGAACCAAATGCTGCATATAAGGACTGCGGAAGCGCGTACATCAGCATTCCGGGGCCGGTCTGGCTTGTCGGATCGATACCGGTCTGAGAAGATACTGCAAATACGGCAGGAAGTGTTACAAAGCCGGCAAGCAATGCTACCAGTGTATCGATGACCGGAATTCCATATACCTGTTTGGTAAGAATTGTATCCTTCTTTAAATAAGAACCAAAGGTAATCATCATGCCGCAGCCCAGGCTAAGTGAGAAAAAGCACTGTCCAAGAGCCGCAAGTGCAACATGACCGAGTCCTCCGGCTTTTTCCGCATTTTCGAGAGACGGGATACACATGTATTTCACTCCCTCTATCGCTCCCGGAAGTGTAAGAGAAAATACTGCACAAAAGATCAGCATAATCAGCAGCAACGGCATCAGTATTTTAGAAATTTTTTCAACTCCTGCGGCTATGCCTTGAATATCCACAAATACCGTTGCCCAGATTACAATAACTGCGAAAATGATAGGAACAAGCGGCTGTGAAATCGTCTCACCAAACACGCTCATATCCATTTCGTTGATCGGCATCGTAAAAACCTTGACACAATACTGCAGTACCCATCCTGCAATAACCGAATAATACATCAGAACCAGCAGATTTGCAAAGGAACCGAGTGAACCGATAAAAGTCCAGAATTTTACGCTGAAGCCTTTCTTTCCACTCTCAAGCGCTATATTCTTATATGCATCGGTCGGTCCCTTTTGCGCATGACGTCCCATGGTAGTCTCACCGAGGAGCAATGGTACTCCAAATATCACGATAAACAACAGGTAGAACAGAAGAAAGACTCCGCCTCCGTTCTGCCCTGCCAAAGTAGGGAACTTCCAAATATTTCCAAGTCCCACTGCGCTTCCCGCAGCCGCCAGGATAAATCCAATTTTGCTGAAGTTTTCTCTCTTTTTCATACTCTCAACTTCCTTTCAATCATTCTGTGACCGGGTATACGATAGAATGTGACTTGGCACATTCTCGCGGAATTTCCTATCACATAAAAAAAGACAAAGCCGCCCGCACATTCCAGTCTGTGCGTGACGTCTTTGTCTTTTTTTCAACCCGTTCAATTTATGAAAGAAATTTAACACGTTAAAGCAGGTACGTCAAGCAAAATGGGCGCAATGTCGAATATACGACATTATGATTTTTGTTCGTCAACAAAGGCTTTCAGCTTCTCTCTGTCGATCACACGAATCTTTCGATACCCGCAGCTAATCCATTTTTTGCTGTCAAAATATTTCAGAACAGCCGAAACTGTCGTGCGGTTCAGTCCTAATGCAACTGCCAGTTCTTCATGCGTATAAGGCACATTTCCTTCCAGTGTGCCCCTCTCTTCTGACTCCACCGCTGTTACATCCAGAAGATAGCTTGCCGTCTTTCCATATCTGTCGAGAAGGCATTGCTCCTCGACATGATTCATCAGCCGATCCATGCTGTCCGAGCACATCTGCAGCAAATGCAGGGCTAAAAGTGGATATTTCGAAAGATGCTCTATCAGTATTTTCGGTTGTATCACAATCAAGGTTACATCAATGACTGCCTCAACATTGACTGGTCTGACTGCATTTTCACAGAAGCAGGACTCGCCAAATATATAGCCTGCTTCAATCACATCAACGGTAATTTCCCTGCCGGACGGAAAATTATCATAGATACGGACTCTGCCTTTTTCGATATAGAAGACCCGATCTGCCGGATCGCCCTTCAAATAGATATTTTGTCCCCCTTTTATCTCGACCAGGGTTCCGATATTTTTAAAAAGTTCACATTCTTCTTTTGTCAAACGATGAAAGCTCATACCTTTCGCTTCTTTCTTCTAATCGTGCCATGTCGCAGGTAACATTCCGTCTTTGCCTGTTTGTGGGAACATATCCATCACAAAGTAACCGATTTATAGTACTTTCCAAAATCTGCCAGTGCATCGATGATTGGCAGCAGCTTTTCTCCTAATTCTGTTAAGCTATAGTCAACTCTCGGC
>CAVHYN010000016.1:0-6615 GCA_963640245.1 Bulleidia sp. | reverse complement strand
CCTTCCTCAATTCGGGTTTTCGCGGGGCTTTCGCCCCACTTCACCCTCATTGAGGGGCGTGTCATAAAGCCATTCCCCCACCGACATGCGAGCATGTCGTGGGCTCAGGCTTTTGACACTGTAACCAAAATTGTTTGTGAACGATGCAAAAGAAAGGAAGGTATATCATGGTTAAACATCTGATTATGTGGAATTTCAAGGAGGATTTCCCGGAGGAGAAAAAGGAGGCCTTTGCTCTGGAGGCGGACAAGCGTATCAAGGCTTTGATTGGACCGGTCAAGGGTCTGACTTCCGCAGAAATCAAGCTCAATCGGCTTCCGGGAAGCAATCGGGAGCTGATGCTTTTGACGGACTTCGACAGTCCGGAGGATCTCGCAGCTTACCAGGTTCATCCCCTTCATGTAGCCTTTGGTTCCGAGCTGATTAAGCCGTCTACCTGCGATCGTGCCTGCTTTGACTTCGAAATCTAGGAGAGGGACGGATCTAATGGTTGAAATCCATTAGGGAATGCGTTATTATATTAACGATGAGTTTATTTTGGCCGTGGGAAGAGATTCCGACGGCTCATTAGCGGCAGAACCGCAAGTTTATATTCCAGGAGGGAACGTATGTTCAAGATTGTAAAAGCAGAGCAGCTCTCTGCAAATGTTTACAAGAAGGTTGTCCTCGCTCCAAGAGTGGCAGCTTCTTGTCAGCCGGGACAGTTCATTATCGTAAGACTGGATGAGACAGGGGAGCGTATTCCTCTGACCATTTGCGATTATGACAGAGAAGCAGGAACAGTCACCATCGTTTTCCAGCCCATCGGTGTATCCACCAGCAAGATGGTAGATTTAAAGGAAGGAGATGCTTTCCTTGATTTTGTAGGACCGCTGGGACGTCCGTCTGAGCTGGTAACCGATGACTTCGAAGAAGTGAAGAAAAAGAAAGTCATCTTCATCGCAGGCGGTGTCGGTACTGCACCGGTATATCCGCAGGCTAAATGGCTTCATGAGCATGGGATTGAGTGCGACATCATCATCGGTGCCCGTTCCAAGGACATCCTGATCATGGAAGAGGAAATGAGCAAGGTCGGCAATCTGTATCTGTGTACAGACGACGGAAGCTACGGCTTCAAGGGCGTAGGAACCGCTATGCTGGAGAAGCTGGTAAGCGAGGGACATCACTATGATCTCTGCGTAGCTATCGGACCGATGATCATGATGAAGTTCGCCTGTCTGACCACCAAGAAGCTTGGTATCCCCACCATCGTCAGCATGAACCCGATCATGGTAGACGGAACCGGTATGTGCGGAGCCTGTCGTGTGGTAGTAGGCGATGAGGTTAAGTTCGCCTGTGTAGACGGACCGGAGTTTGATGGTCACCTGATCGACTTTGATCAGGCTATGAAGCGTGCAGCTATGTACAAGACAGAGGAAGGCCGCCGCATGCTGGCATATAAGGAAGGAAAAACACATCATGGCGGATGTGGAAATTGCGGAGGTGACAAGTAATGGCTGACGTATTAAAGAAAGTTCCGGTAAGAGAGCAGGATCCGAAGGTTCGTGCAACAAATTTTGACGAAGTTTGTCTGGGATATAACAAAGATGAGGCAGTAGAAGAGGCACAGAGATGTCTCGGATGTAAGAAAGCAAAATGTATGGAAGGATGTCCGGTACAGATTCACATTCCGGATTTCATCGGTGCAGTAAAAGAAGGCGATTTTGCAAAGGCATACAGTGTAATCAGCGAGTCCTCCGCCCTTCCGGCTATCTGCGGACGTGTCTGCCCGCAGGAGAGCCAGTGTGAGGGACGCTGCATTCGCGGTATCAAGGGCGAGGCAGTTTCCATCGGTAAGCTGGAGCGTTTCGTAGCAGATTGGGCAAGAGAGCAGGGCATCAAGCCGGCAGCTCCCGCAGAAAAGAACGGCAAGAAGGTTGCTGTCATCGGTTCCGGTCCTGCAGGTCTGACTTGCGCCGGTGACCTGGCTAAGCTTGGTTATGATGTAACCATCTTCGAGGCACTGCACAAGGCAGGCGGCGTTCTGGTTTACGGTATTCCGGAGTTCCGTCTTCCGAAGGACGGCGTCGTACTTCCGGAGGTAGAAAATGTAAAATCTCTGGGTGTTAAGATCGAGACCGACGTAATCATCGGCAAGTCCGTTACCATCGATGAGCTGATGGAGGACGAAGGCTTTGATGCTGTATTCATCGGTTCCGGTGCAGGACTTCCGAAGTTCATGGGTATCCCGGGTGAGACAGCCTGCGGTGTATTCTCCGCAAACGAGTTCCTGACCAGAAACAACCTGATGAAGGCCTTCGATGAGAATTATGATACTCCGATCTTCCACGGCAAGAAGGTAGCCGTAGTCGGTGGCGGAAACGTAGCGATGGACGCTGCACGTACTGCACTGCGTCTGGGCGCTGAGGTACATATTATCTACCGTCGTTCCGAGGACGAGCTCCCGGCACGTAAGGAAGAGGTACATCATGCAAAGGAAGAGGGCATCATCTTTGATCTGCTGACCAATCCGGTAGAGATTCTCGAGGACGAGAATGACTGGGTAAAGGGTATCCGCTGCGTTCGCATGGAGCTTGGCGAGCCGGATGCTTCCGGAAGAAGACGTCCGGTAGAGGTAGAGGGATCGGAGTTCGATATCGACGTTGATACCGTTATCATGTCTCTTGGAACCTCCCCGAACCCGCTGATTTCCTCCACTACCAAGGGTCTGGAGATCAACAAGAGAAAGTGCATCGTTGCTTCGGAAGAGACAGGCGCTACATCCAAGGATGGTGTCTTTGCCGGAGGCGACGCAGTAACCGGTGCAGCTACCGTAATCCTGGCTATGGGCGCAGGAAAAGAGGCCGCAAAGGGTATTCACGAGTATCTGAGCCAGAAATAGTTACTATAAATTTTCTATTACAAAAAAGCCGTATCACGGGAAAAGCCGTTGATACGGCTTTTTACTGGCAAACTGCCTTGTCAAACAGGTGTACGTCTGATAAAATAATTACGATATTTTGCAGAAAGAAGGAAGTTCTTATGAAGATCACCTGTATTACAGTCGGAAAAATCAAAGAACGTTATTTTGTAGATGCCATCAAGGAGTACAGTAAAAGACTCAGTCGTTATTGCAAGCTGGAAATCATCGAAGTGCCGGATGAGAAGACACCGGACGGTGCGAGCGCAGCGGAGGAAGATGCAATTCGTCAGAAAGAAGGCGAACGCATTTTAAAGTATATCGCGGATGATGCCTATGTCATTGCCCTGGCTATCGATGGAACGATGCTGGATTCTGTGGGCTTGTCCAGAAAAATTGAGCGGCTGGGAATCGAGGGAGAAAGTCAGATCCAGTTTATCATCGGTGGGTCGCTTGGACTTTCACCGGAGGTTCTTGGATATTCCGATTTTGCCCTCAGCTTTTCCCCCATGACCTTTCCGCATCAGCTGATGCGGGTGGTTTTGCTGGAACAAATATATCGAAGTTTTCGGATCATGAGGCATGAGCCGTATCATAAATAGGGAGGTTCCCGGTGGGAAGAATGTATGAAAATGAGGATGAAGCATGGGAGCGGGAGAGGGCGAGACGCCGTGCAAAACGACGAAAGCTGAGACGGCGCCGCGCCCGAATCAAACGAATGCTGGTACTTGCCTGTATGGGGCTTATCTTGATCGCTGTGATATTCCTTATGGTGACACTGATCAGAACGATCCATAAAGGTGCCTCTTCCAAGGCTGCAAAACCCGAAATCACGCAGGTAGATACAGCTAACTCCGAGGCTGAGAATACGGAAGCTGCGGATCAAACTGATACTACGGAAGATACCGCGCAGGAAGCAGAAAACTCCTATGTGGTGACGGGAGATTATTCCATCACTGGGCAGGACAGCGCTTCTTACTTAGGAAGTGATGAAGTAAACAGTACCCGCGCACTTCTGGTAGATGCGGATAATCGCACGGTGATCGCGCAAAGAGGAGCAGGGGATCGGATCAGTCCGGCCTCCATGACAAAGGTACTGACACTTTTGGTGGCAGTGGAGCATGTTTCCGACCTGGAGGATAGCTTTACCATCACACGTGAAATTACAGATTATAGTTATTCCCATGACTGCAGTGCAGTGGGATTTGATGAAAATGAAACGGTTACAGTGAAAGATCTTTTATATGGAACCATTCTGCCTTCGGGCGGGGATGCGGCAGCCGGACTCGCTTACTACATTTCCGGTTCCCTGGATGGGTTTGTGGAGCTGATGAATGAAAAGCTTGATGAGCTCGGCCTTTCCGGGACAGCACATTTTACAAACTGTGTCGGTCTCTATGATGAGAATCATTATTGTACTTTATACGATATGGCGGTCATCATGGAAGCGGCCATGGACAATCCTTTGTGCAAGGAGATCTTAAATACCCGTACTTATACGACATCCCAGACAGAGCAGCATCCGGATGGCATCACCATTTCCAATTGGTTTCTTCGAAGAATCGAGGATAAAGATACTCACGGGGAAATTCTCGGAGCTAAGACCGGTTATGTAGTACAGTCTGGAAATTGTGCGGTCAGCTTTTGTAGATCCGACGACGGCCGCCAGTATATTTGCGTAACGGCAGATGCCCACAGCAGCTGGAGATGCATCTACGACCATGTGGCCATTTATCAAACCTATCTGCAGACGTCCGGTTGACGATTCAGCATTGACTATCTGTGGGCAAAAAATTATAATAAAGAGAATGGGGGCACAAAAAGAAAGATGTGCTCTTGTTTCTTGAGCAACAGGAAAGGATGCAGCTGATAGGTTATGCAAAAGGAACTGGACTATTTTATTATTGAACGCTCCTATGGAGGAAGTCAGGACTGGTTTTGGGATCCGACGATGAAGCTTGGAGGCTGTGCAGCCGTGACAGCCTGTGACAGCAGTATTTATTTTGACTGCTTTAAAGGCACGAGCGGGTTATATCCTTATGAAAAAACAGCCTTGACAAAGAAGGACTATGTTCGGTTTGGTATGAAAATGAAGGCTTATCTAAGGCCGCGGCATACAGGTATCGATTCTTTGGAGCTTTATATGCAAGGATTTGGAAAATATTTGCACGATAAGGGCTGTGACAGCATTTCTATGGAAGCACTGTCCGGCACAGAGGAGGCAGCAAAGGCGAAGGAAGCCGTCATAGACTCCATCGATCGAGGCTTTCCTGTTCCGTGTCTGATCTTAAAGCATGAGAATCCTCTGTTTGCGGATTATGTATGGCATTGGTTTCTCCTGACAGGGTATGATACAGCCGGGGACAGCTGTATGGTAAAGGCTGTGACCTACGGCGCCTGGAAATGGCTTGATATGGATGATCTTTGGAATACCGGACACGAGAAAAAAGGTGGATTGATTTTATACAGATGAATGTGCAGGAAGCCGTAGAAGATAAGATAGAAGAAAAATTAAAAGCCTATCCCATCTGTGAATATGCCTTCTTATCGCCGCAGGAGATTCCATTCCGAGACGAAGTTCGTTTGATCTGCAAAAATGAATGTCCCAGGTACGGAACCTCGTGGTCTTGTCCGCCCGCTGTCGGAACTGTAAAGGAATGTGAGGCTCATTGCCTTTCCTATGATGCCGCCTTGCTCTTTACGAGTATCGCAGAGGATGTGGATACCGAAGACATGTCAGCGATGCTGGCCACCCGATTGGAGCACGAGGAGCTTACAAGGCAGATCCGGGATGAGATGAGAAGCTTCTGCAGTGAAATGCAGGTTCTCTCGACCGAGTCCTGTGCGATCTGTGAGACCTGTGCCTACCCGGAAGCCCCATGCAGGCATCCGGAACTGATGTTCCCCTGCATCGAAAGCTACGGAATTCTGGTGACAGAGCTGGCAGAAAAAAAGGGAATCACCTTTATGAGCGGCAGCAGGCTGGTAACCTGGTTCAGCCTTATACTATATAAAAAGGAGCCTACAAAAACTTGAATCATATGGTAGAAAAGGTCTTTGATATACCGGCCGAGCACGAAAGTAATGTATTCGGTCAGTTTGACAGTCATGTAAAAAAGATAGAGCAGGCATTGCACGTATCCCTTATCGCCAGGGACGGGGAGGTTAAAATCCTCGGAAATGCAGCAGAGGTGGAGAGAGCTGTGCGCGTCTTGGAGCAGCTTTTGGAGTTGTCCAAAAGAGGAAACATCATAGAGGAGCAAAATGTTAATTATGCCCTGACCCTGTCCTTGGAGGGACAGGAGGAATCCCTTGTGGAGATGGACAAGGATCTTATCTGTCATACGATAGCCGGAAAGCCCATTAAGCCGAAAACATTGGGACAAAAGCACTATGTGGATCTGATTCGAAATAAAATGATCGTATTTGGTACCGGGCCAGCCGGTACCGGAAAAACCTACCTTGCCATGGCGATGGCTATTACCGCCTTTAAAAAGAATGAGGTAAGCCGCATCGTTCTGACCCGTCCGGCCATCGAGGCCGGTGAGAAGCTTGGCTTCTTACCAGGAGATTTGCAAAGTAAGGTCGATCCCTATCTGCGGCCGCTTTACGATGCCTTGTACCAGATCATGGGAGCAGAGAGCTTCCTGAAAAATATGGAAAAAGGACTGATCGAGGTGGCACCCCTGGCCTACATGCGTGGACGTACCCTAGAC
>CAVHYN010000015.1:0-25896 GCA_963640245.1 Bulleidia sp. | reverse complement strand
CTGCCTGAATGCAAGCATTCGCAGAACGCAGTTTTGCATGGCTCTGAATAGTTACAAGGTATGTAAGATATATAAGGAGATTCAGGAATGAGTGAAAAACACATTGGTGAGGTAGTGCAGATCACCGGACCCGTACTGGACATCCGGTTTGCTCACGATGAGCTGCCTGCATTGCTGAATGCCATTGAAATCGATAACAACGGTAGTAAGCTGACCGTTGAGGTGGCACAGCAGATCGGTGACAATACCGTCCGCTGTATCGCCATGAACTCCACGGACGGTCTCGTCAGAGGAGCAAAGGCTCTGGATACCGGAAAGCCCATCGAGGTTCCGGTAGGCGAGGAGTGCCTTGGCCGTGTATTCAACCTTCTGGGTGACCCGGTAGACAATCAGCCGGCACCGGACGCGAAGGAACACTGGTCGATTCACCGTCAGGCTCCGTCCTATGAGGAGCAGGTACCGGCTACCGAGATTCTGGAAACCGGTATCAAGGTCGTAGACCTTATCTGCCCTTATGCAAAGGGTGGTAAGATCGGTCTGTTCGGCGGTGCGGGAGTAGGTAAGACCGTCCTGATCATGGAGCTGATCCACAACGTAGCGACAGCTCACGGCGGTATTTCCGTATTTACCGGTGTAGGCGAGCGTACCCGTGAGGGTAACGACCTTTACAATGAAATGAAGGAAAGCGGCGTTATTGACAAGACCGCACTGGTCTATGGTCAGATGAACGAGCCCCCCGGAGCACGTATGCGTGTAGGTCTTTCCGGACTGACTATGGCAGAGTACTTCCGTGATGTAAAGAATCAGGACGTGCTTCTGTTTATTGACAATATCTTCCGTTTCACCCAGGCAGGTTCCGAGGTATCCGCTCTGCTCGGACGTATGCCGTCCGCAGTAGGTTACCAGCCGACTCTGGCTACCGAGATGGGTGCATTGCAGGAGCGTATCACATCTACCAGAAAGGGCTCCATCACCTCCGTACAGGCTGTATACGTGCCGGCGGACGACCTGACTGACCCGGCTCCGGCTACTACATTTACCCATCTGGATGCGACCACGGTACTTTCCCGTGAGATCAGTGCTCAGGGTATCTATCCGGCCGTAGATCCGCTGGATTCCACCAGTCGTATCCTTTCCCCGGATATCGTAGGCAAGGAGCATTATGAGATTGCCCGTTCGGTACAGCAGGTACTGCAGCGTTACAAGGAGCTGCAGGATATCATCGCTATCATGGGTATGGATGAGCTGTCCGAGGAAGATAAGCTGACTGTAAACCGTGCCCGTAAGGTACAGCGTTTCCTGTCCCAGAGCTTCTCAGTAGCAGAGCAGTTTACCGGTATGCCGGGAAGCTATGTCCCGCTGAAGGAGACTCTGCGCGGATTCCGTATGATTCTGGATGGTGAGTGCGATGAGATTCCGGAGAGCTACTTCCTGATGGCAGGAACCATCGATGACGTTTTTGAGAAAGCGAAGAATCAGTAAAGGGGGATGTCTATGAAGACTTTTCCGTTACGAATCGGAACGCCGGACGGACTGCTTTTCGAAGAAGAAGCGGAGCGGATCGTCTGCAGAACCATCACAGGTGACCTGGCGATCCTGGCGGGACACAGTAATTTCTGCACCGCCCTCGGTATGGGACATGCGCATGTTGTCCTCACGGATGGAACCACCAGGGAGGCTGCCTGCATCGGCGGAATGCTTTCCGTGATGAACGGCACCTGCCGTGTCATGGCTACGACCTGGGAGTGGAAAGAGGAGATCGATGCAGAACGTGCCGAGAAGTCAAAAGCGCGCGCCGAGAAGCTTCTGGAGGATAAGAATCTGAACGAGCGCGACTATCGTCTGGCGGAAGCCAGACTGAAGAGAGCGCTGCTCCGTCTGGATGTAAAAGGATAATTGGATAGAAAAAACAGGGGAGTTATCTGTCCGTCTTACGCGGACAGATAACTCCCCTGTTTTTTGGGTTCAAGAGCTGACCGGTTAGCTAAAATGCTCCCTGGCCTTTGCGATGGCCTTCGCAAGTCCGTCGTGGTCGATATCTGCGGTTACGAAATCAGCACGTGCCTGCACCTCAGGCATGGCATTTCCCATCGAGATACCGAAGCCGGCAGCTTCGATGAGCTCAACGTCATTCATGCTGTCTCCGATGGCGACAGCGTCTGCAAGTGTCAGTCCGAAATGCTCAAGCACCCGCTTAGCACCGGTGATCTTGCCATTTTCCTTCGGGATGATATCGGCACCGCCCAGGTTATCCCCCATATAGAGAAGTCTGGTCTCCGGAAAATGCGCCTGCATATCAGCGATGGCCTCGAGAGAGTCCGAGAGAAAGAAGGAGGGCAGCTTCTTATTATAAAGGGAAAGAAAATCCTCTCCGGTTTTCGGCATCAGTGACTTTCGGCTCGGGGAAGAGGTGGCGAGAAAATGTTCCAGATTGGAAGTATACCATTCGCCATTGTAGCCGGACATCAGGCAATATTTCTTCTCCAGGGCATAGTCCATAATGCGTCTTTGCAATTCCGGATCAAAGTACTTTTCCCAGACCAGCTTTCCCTCAATTTCGATAATCGCTCCGTTCGAGCTGACCAGGCAGTCCGGTGAAAATCTTCCCTGAAACTCCGGTGGCAGTGCGTCACTTCGAAAAGCCCGTCCGCTGGCCAGAACAACCGGGTATCCGTCCTTCTGAAGTTCTGCTAAAGCTTCAAGGGCGCTCTCCGGAACCGCCCAGGACTGGTGGCTGAAAATTGTATTGTCATAATCGATAAAAAATATAGGCTTCATCTGAATCTCCTCATCAGATATATTAGTATCGTAAGTATTATAGCGTATTTCTGAAAAGAAAGGAAGTAGGCAGGAAAACATCCTGTATTTTAAGAAAGAAAACGTCCGGAAAAGTCTTACATTTCGTGAAATATACAGTATTTACAAATAACAACTTTGTGTTATACTAAACTAAGGTTTAAAGGCTATAACGAAAGAAAACGGGAGTTATTATGGATCAGTATGTGATAAAGGGAGGCAATCCCCTGGTCGGTGAGGTGGAGATTGGCGGTGCGAAAAATGCGGCACTGGCGATTCTTGCAGCAGCGATTATGACAGATGAAACAGTTTTGATAGAAAATCTTCCGGATGTACGGGACATCAATGTCCTTCTGGAGGCGATGCAGCAGATTGGTGCGCAGATTGACCGGGTGGATCGGCATACCGTAAAGATCAATGGCTCCCATATCGGAGACTATAGTGTCGATTACGAATATATCAAGAAAATTCGTGCGTCCTATTATCTTCTGGGCGCTCTGCTTGGAAAGTATAAGAAGGCCGAGGTTCCCCTTCCGGGCGGCTGTAATATCGGCAGCAGACCCATTGACCAGCATCTGAAAGGATTCCGGGCACTGGGCGCAGAAGTAAAGATTGAATATGGTTCCATTATGGCAGAGGCAGCACACCTGCGGGGCAGCCATATTTACCTCGATGTCGTTTCTGTCGGTGCGACTATCAATATCATGATGGCGGCATCGATGGCAGAGGGAAATACAGTCATCGAAAATGCTGCAAAGGAGCCCCACGTAGTCGATGTAGCAAACTTCCTGAACAGCATGGGTGCGAATATCAAGGGTGCAGGTACGGATGTCATCCGAATCAAGGGAGTAGATCGACTTCACTGTACCGAGTATTCGATTATACCGGATCAGATCGAGGCCGGTACCTTTATGTTTGCGGCAGCAGCGACACGTGGAGACGTTACGGTAAAATGCGTGATCCCGAAGCATCTGGAGGCTACTACATCAAAGCTTCTGGAGATTGGCTGTGAGATCGAAGAGCTGGATGATGCAGTTCGTGTAGTCTGCTCCAAGGGGCTGCGCAGTACGAATGTAAAGACCCTTCCGTATCCCGGATTTCCGACGGATATGCAGCCGCAGATTACGGCTACTCTGGCTCTCGCAAAGGGCAGCAGCATCGTGACAGAGAGTATTTTTGAAAATCGTTTTAAATATGTAGACGAGTTGGCGCGCATGGGCGCAAATATCAAGGTAGAGAGCAACACAGCGATTATCGAAGGTGTAGAGCGCTATACCGGTGCACAGGTATCCAGTCCGGATCTTCGTGCCGGAGCAGCCCTTGTTATCGCCGGGCTGGCCGCTGATGGAATTACCATTGTAGACGACATTCATTTCATCGAGCGCGGATATGAGCGCTTTGATGAAAAGCTTCGTTCTCTGGGTGCAGAGATTGAAAAAGTGTCGGATGAGCGTGCACTTCAGAAGTTTCGCCTCAGAGTAGGTTGATATAGATGTACTCTCGGAGTCTTTCCTGCACTCGCTTTTGCGGCCGATTTTCCGCCAGTCGCACCCGAATTTCATCAACGTACGCACCGCGTACGCCTCAGAAATTTGGGCACAACTGACAAAAAATCTTCTCGCAAAATCAAGCACAGAAAGATTCCGAGAGTACATATAGAAGAAAGGGAGAGACCATGGAAAAATTATTATTTACTTCAGAATCCGTTACGGAAGGCCATCCGGACAAAATCTGCGATCAGATTTCCGACGCCATTCTGGATGCTTTGCTTGAGCAGGATCCGATGAGCCGCGTAGCCTGCGAGACAGCTACCACCACAGGATTGGTGCTTGTTATGGGCGAGATTACCACAAAGGGTTATGTAGATATCCAGAAGATCGTTCGCGATACCGTTCGTGAGATTGGATACGATCGAGGAAAATATGGCTTCGACGCAGACAACTGCGCCGTTATCACAGCTATTGATGAGCAGTCCACAGATATCGCTATGGGTGTAAACAAGGCTCTGGAAGCAAAGGAGCATCAGATGAGCGAGGATGAAATTGAGGCCATCGGTGCCGGCGATCAGGGTATGATGTTCGGCTATGCAGTCAATGAGACTCCGGAGCTGATGCCCTATCCCATTGCCCTGGCACATAAGCTGACCAGACAGCTGACAAAGGTTCGCAAAGAGGGAACCCTGGCTTACCTTCGTCCGGACGGAAAGTCTCAGGTAACGGTAGAGTACGACGAGAATGGCAAGCCGGCTCGCCTCGATGCTGTCGTTCTTTCGACTCAGCACAGCGAGGAAGTCAGCCAGGAGCAGATCCACGAGGATATCAAGAAATATGTCTTTGACCCGGTTCTCCCGGCTGAGATGGTAGATGAGAATACGAAGTTTTATATCAATCCGACAGGCCGTTTTGTAATCGGCGGACCTCACGGAGACAGCGGACTGACCGGACGTAAGATCATCGTAGACACCTACGGTGGAATGGCGCGTCACGGCGGCGGAGCCTTCTCCGGCAAGGACTGCACAAAGGTAGACCGTTCCGCAGCCTACGCAGCCCGCTATGTAGCAAAGAACATCGTTGCTGCAGGCCTCGCTGACCGCTGCGAGATTCAGCTGTCCTACGCCATCGGTGTAGCGCGCCCGACATCCATCAACGTGGATACCTTCGGAACCGGAAAGTTATCCGATGCGAAGCTTGTGGACATCATTCGTGAGAACTTCGATCTGCGTCCCGCAGGCATCATCCGCATGCTGGATCTGCGCAGACCGATCTACAAGCAGACCGCAGCTTACGGCCACTTCGGCCGCACGGATCTCGACCTGCCCTGGGAGAAGACAGATAAGGTTGAGGAGCTGAAGAAGTATCTGTAATCTGTAAATAAATAGATTGACGGAATTACGAAAAATAAGTAGAATAACAGTGTCATCAGATAACAATTTTTAGATGTTTGTCTGAAGGCACTGTTTTTTTACAGCACGGTTTCTTCCGTTGCTGATTCACGAAAGATAAAGGTCTGGATTTCATTTCGAAATCAATATTCCCAAAGTACGCCCGAAGGGCAAGAAATGTAACTGAACATGCCGCTCCGGGGATTCTTCTATTTTTCAGAGCTGTATCAGCAGTATCTGAATGGGAAGAATATAAAGCTGACAAATGAAAAGAAGCGTGTGATGGTTCCATTTCCCAAGTATGTGGTATTTTACAATGGAACGTCAGATATGCCGGATCGGGCGGAAATGAAGCTTTCTGACTGCTTCTTGAAGCCGGATCGGGAAGAAGGAGAGCCATGCCTAGAATGCAAGGCAACAGTATTGAATATCAATGCAGGACGAAACAATGATATGATGCGGAAATGTCGGAGATTAAGAGATTATGCTTATTTTATCGGACAAATCCGCTGGAAAATGGATGAAGGCTGGTCTTTGGAGGAAGCAACGGAGATTAGCATGAAGCGATGTATTGACAGAGGAATACTGGCAGATATCCTGACAAAATATGGAACGGAGGTATGCAGGATGATACTGACAGAGTATAATGAAAAAGAAGAACGGGAATACCTGAGACGGGAAAGCTGGGCAGAAGGACGAGCAGAAGGACGAGCAGAAGGACGAGCAGAAGGACGAGCAGAAGGACGAACTGAAGGACGAACTGAGCTTTTGATAGAGCTTCTTTTAGAGCGACTAGAGGAAATCTCATCCGTATCGCAAGAACTCAAAAAAAGGATTATGTCTGTTTCGGACGAGGATACATTAAAGAAGTGGTATGTACTGGCCGGAAGCGTGAAGAGTCTGGATGAGTTTGCGGAAAAGATATAGGAGGGCAAAAGCCCTCCTTTTTGAAAAAATGTGACAGGATGACAAATTCCGTCTTTACAAACTTTTAAGAAAATCCCCATTCCATTTCTCTTGACGTCCCCCTCACCCCTGTCATATAATAAATCCAGTTTCCGACCGACTGGTCGGTCGGGTTTTGACAAATATAGAGGAGGACATTTGATGAAGAATAAGAGCGTACTGGCGCTGGGGCTTGTGCTGACCATGAGTGTATCCATGGTGGGTTGTGGAAGCCAGGAGAAGACAGAAACAGAGAAGGCAAACGTGGAAGTACAGACGCCCCAGAGTGGTGAGGTCACTTTGGATACAGAATATATAGGAAGCGTCTCTCCGGAGCAGCAGGTCTATGTGGTGCCGCTGGTATCCGGAACCGTGACACAGGTGAACTACTCTGTAGGTGATACGGTTAAGGAAGGCGATGTGCTGTTCAAGATCGATGACGAGGCTGCGCAGCTTCAGATGGATAATGCAAAGGCAACCTACAGCCAGGCACAGGCGGGAGTCAATGCAGCGACAGGGGGAGCGAGACATCTGCAGAATTATCAGACCGAGCAGGGGATCGACAGCATCGAGGACAGCCTGGACAAGGTGCGCGACAGCATCAAGGATATGGAAAGTCAGATTGATACGCTGGGCACCCAGGAGACGCAGCTTAGTCAGGCGGTAACGGCGGCTGAGGCAAATGTGACGGCAAAGCAGCAGGCACTGGCTCAGGAACAGCTGAAGCTGGAGAGCCTGGAAAAGGCAGCGGAAGATGCAAAGGCATCCACCGGAGCAGGCAGCGAAACGGAAACAGATGCAGGAAACACCGGTAGGACAGAGGGCGGAACTGCGACCACTGGAGCGGAGTCTGATGTGGAGAATAGCAGCACATCAGTAGATACTACAGTCAGTGATCTGGCCATTCAGGAGCAGAAAACCAAGGTAGCCACCGCCAAGCTGGAGCTGACCCAGGCGCAGGAAGCACTTTCCCAGGCTCAGTCCGGACTCTCAGCGGCGAAATCCGGCAAATCCCAGCTGGAGACTGCTCTGGACAGTGCCAAGAGCCAGAAGGATACATTGAAAGATAGCCTGAATACCACAAAGGAAACCTACGAAATCACCAAAAACGAGGTTTACCCGGAGACCGATGCGACCTATTCTGCCCAGCTTTCCCAGGCGAATGTAGCTCTGGAATCCGCCCAGTATCAGTTGGATATGTATACGATCAAGGCACCGATTTCCGGCCAGATTGAATCGATTTCCGTGGAGAAGGATGCGCTGACGTCGGCAGGAAATCCGGCTTATGTCATTTCCAATAAGGATTCTATGACGGTTACCTTTTATGTATCCGAGAAGGTGAAGGATGCGCTGACGGTGGGCGATGCCATCGAGGTGGAGCGGGACGATGAAAGCTTTGCCGGAACGATTACCGAGGTAGGAACCATGGCCGGTGCTCAGACGAAGCTCTTTGAAGTGAAGGCTATGGTCATAGGCGCAGGCGACAAGCTGCCAAGCGGTGTATCGGTTAAGGTGCATGCTACCACACAGCGTGAACAGAGCGGGCTCGTGATCCCCTATGACGCAGTGTACTTCTCTGCAGGCGATGCGTATGTGTATTGCGTGGAAGATGGGAAGCTTGTCAAAACTCAGATTACCGTAGGTCTGATGAATGATGATGAGGTGTCCGTGGAGGACGGACTGAATGCCGAGAGTCAGGTGGTGACTACCTGGTCTTCCAAGCTGCGTGACGGTGCCGAGGTTGTGATTGCCGGGGCAAAGGATGCGGCGGACGAAAGCCAGAAGGGAACGGAGAACGCAGACAGCAGTGAGACAGAGTCGGAGGATGCACAGTAAATGAATTTGACAAAATTTTCCTTAAAAAGACCGGTGACGACACTTTTGGTTGTTCTGGCTCTGGCTGTATTCGGTATCACCTCCTTGATGGGACTTAGACTGGAATTGATGCCGGACATGGATATGCCGATGATGCTGGTAGTGACGGTCTACCCCGGAGCCGATCCGGAGTCTGTGGAGGAGTTGGTAAGCTCCGAGATTGAGGGCAAGGTAGGAGCCTTAAGCGGCGTGGATTCTGTAACCAGCTATTCCAGGGAGAATAGCTCGATGGTTCTTTTGCAGTATGATTACAGCGTTGATATCAACGATGCCTATCTCGACCTGCGCGCAGCACTGGACTCCGTCGAGAATACATTGCCGGATGACTGCCAGAGCCCCATCGTCATGAAGATGGATATCAATTCGATGGCGAGCCTGACCTATTCTGTCAGTACCACCGATGACAGTGACGTGCTCTCTCTGGTAAATGATGAGATCGTGCCGGAACTGGAGGCTATCAGCTCCGTTGCGAGCGTAGAGACGAGCGGCGGCCGTGAAAACTATATCAGCGTGCAGCTCGATGAGGAGGCTATGAATCAATATGGCCTGACCATGAGCAGTATCGCCCAGTATATCGCGACGACAGATTTTACTGTGCCCATCGGTTCTCTGGAACAGGGCAGTCAGTCCATCAGCGCTATCAGCACAGCAGATTTGACGACAGTAGAGGATCTGCAGCAGATTCCCCTCTTCACGAGTACCGGAAGCATGATTCACCTGTCCGATGTGGCGGATGTCGAGTGGTCCCAGAAGGATCCGGACAGCATCAGCCGCTACAATGGAGAAGAGACGCTGACGGTCAGCGTTACAAAAAATCAGAGCGCCAGCACACTGGGAATGGTGCGCGATGTAAAGAAGGTTATGAAGACGATGCAGGAAGAGCATCCGGGGCTTGTGGCGACAGCCTCCTATGATGCCTCCGATATGATCCTGCAGTCTGTGCAGTCCGTGGGAAGCACTCTGGTGATGGGTGTCGTTCTATCGATGCTGGTTCTCTTCCTGTTCTTTGGAGACTGGAAGGCGAGTCTGATCGTAGGCAGCGCGATGCCTATCTCCCTTCTTGTAACCATCATTGTTATGGCTATGGCAGGCTTTTCACTGAATATCATTACGCTCGGTGCATTGGTTATCGCCATCGGTATGATGGTTGACAGCTCCAGTGTCGTTCTGGAGAGCTGTTTCCGTGCAAAGGATCGAAAGCCTGGTTTCAAGGAAGCGGCAGAAATCGGAGCACAGGGCGTGGCAGGTTCTATCATTGCCTCTACGATTACGACGGTGGTCGTATACCTGCCGCTTTGTATACAGACAGGTCTGACCGGCCAGATCTTTGGTCAGCTGGGCTATACGATCATTATCGCCATGCTGGCGTCCCTGATTTCGGCACTTACGCTCGTGCCTCTGTTCTTCTGCATCTTTAAGCCCCAGGAGAAGAAGGAGCTGAAGATCAACGGACTCTTAGATCGGGTCAAGGATCGGTATGATAAGATGGAGCGAAAGCTCTTACGCAAGAAAAAGCTCTGTGTGCTGACAGCCGTCGTGCTGCTGATCGCTTCCTTTGGCCTGGTGGGTCTGATGAAGACCGAACTGATGCCTTCCATGGATGAGGGTATGATTTCTGTAACGGCTACCTTCCGAAGCGGCACCAAGGTGGAAGAGGTCGATGAAAAGATGCAGGAGCTGGAAGATATGATAGCTTCCCACGAGGATGTGGACAGCTATACCCTGACCTCATCCAAGGGCTCCGGAAGTATCGCCGTGAATTTAAAGGATGACCGCAAGATGTCCAGCCAGGAGGTTGTAGATGAATGGCTGGAGGAAACCAAGGATATGACCGGTGTGCAGCTGGATATCACCTTGAGCAGTCAGATGTCGACGATGATGATGACTTCAAGCGGCGGAAGCGTTACGCTAGCATCGACAAATCTGGATGACCTGAAGGAAGCAGTTTCTGCCATCGAAGAAGAGGCCTGGGATATTCCGGGTGTCCTGAATGTATCCTCGGATGCAGGAGAGAGTGCAACTCAGATCAAGGTACTCATCGATCCTCTGAATGCCATGTCTCACGGCATGACACCGGTGCAGGTGGCCGGCGGCCTCTACAGTATGATTAGCGGCACCGAGGCCACGACGATTACCTCAAACGGACAGGAATACAGTGTTATGCTGGAGTATCCGGAAGGAACCTATACGAAGGCAAGCACACTTCTGGACGCTTCCATCGGCGGTGTACCGCTGTCAGAGATGGCGACCCTAGAGTATACCGATTCCCAGCAGACTGTCACGAAGAAGGATGGAAAATATATTACGACCATCACGGCCTCCTGTATCTCGGATGATACAGATTCTGTCGATACCGCGTTGGAGCAGCTTGTAACAGATACGAAGCTTCCGGATTCAGTCGAATTGTCCCAGGATACGATGGATGAGATGATGACGGAGACCTTTGGCGCCATCGGCAAGGCGATTGCGGCAGCCATTTTCCTGGTATTCCTGGTAATGGCGATGCAGTTTGAGTCGCCGAAGTATTCGCTTATGGTGATGCTGAGTATTCCGTTCAGCCTGATCGGATCCTTTGGCCTGCTCTTCCTCTCCGGACAGTCCCTGACCATGACATCCATGATGGGTATCATGATGCTGGTAGGTATCGTTGTAAATAACGGAATTCTCTACGTAGACGGAGTAAATGCCCTGATACAGGAGGATGGCTTCGAACTTGAAGATGCCCTGATCGAGAGCGCGAAGACGAGACTTCGGCCGATTCTGATTACGACTCTTACAACCATTATGTCCATGATTCCTATGTCCTTAGGAATCGGAACCGGAACGGAAATGATGCAGGGAATGGGAATTATCATCATCGGCGGCCTGACGGCTTCGACGATATTGATTCTGCTTTTGATGCCGGTCTTCTACCTGATGGCCTACGGCAATAAGGATAAAAAGGAAAAAGGACCGAAGAAACCGCGGAAATGGAGGTTGAAAAAGCATGGCCGAACAGCTGAAGCCAAAAGTGAAGGCAATGTATGATGCCGTTCTCGGACTTCTTAATGAAAATGCGGATGTAAATACGATGACAGTGGCGGATATTACGAAAAAAGCCGGGATCGGCAAGGGAACCGCCTATGAATATTTCAAATCCAAGGAGGAGATCATTGCGGGTGCGATCCTCTACGATGCAAAAAATCAGGGGGAAGAAACCTGGAAGCAGTTAGAGCAGATCGAAGGCTTTGAGCAAAAGATTCGCTATTGTTTCCGATGGGTCACGGAGTGCGTCAAGGAGCAGCGGGCATTTGCCCGCTTCATGCTCCTGTCTGTTCAGACCAGTGGAATTCGGGAAGCCCTGATGAAGGTGATGCAGGAAAAGCATGAGGATGGATGCGAGGACGTCATGCATGAACCGCTGGCACTTCTAAGAGAGCTTTGTGAATGCGGAAAAAAAGAGGATGAGGTGCGAGCTGATCTTTCGCCCGAGGAGGCAGCCTTTCTGCTATTGGGAAGCCTGGCTACCTTGGTACTCTATCTTGGAAAATCAGATAAGGGAAAAGAATACGATCCGGAAAAGATGCGCGATTTACTTTGCGAAGGCTTCCTGCATATGGTAAGATAGGTAATATGCTAAAAGGGAGGTAGGAAGTATGCTTTTACAGAAATTGGAAAAAGAAGGGATTCGGGAAGCCCTGGAAGCTCTGGGATATGACTGTGAAGAGATTTTCGGCGGACTGAGTCCGGAGGTGGATGCGAATTATGTAAACTATTCCTGGCAGAAGATTCCCTGTACCGTAGAGGGAATCAAAGAATATGTCATTCATGCAGTACCACCGGCAGAGCTGATAGAGAAGGATCATCCGTGGGAGGAATGGTTTATCCAATTCGATGAGCCGGTACATCATGTACTTTTTCTCCGCGATCAGGAGATGTGCAATGCCGAGGTGCCGATTCCGGAAGGTGACACACAGCATCCGGCAGAAGCCTGCGGAAAGACCTGGTACTATTATGATGACAAAAACAGTTATCCGCACTTTGCGGGGAAAGCAGAGCCGAGATAATGAGGAAAAAACAAAAAAAGTGGCTTCCGGCAATCATTATTTTGGTGCTGATACTGATCCTTGCAGTAGTTTTTATGGTTAGCCGGAGACAGACGGCCGGAGAGGAACAATCAGAGACTCCGATCGAGACGCCTGCGCAGGAGACAGAAACAGAGGAAAGCAAGGGAGAAACGAAAAGCGAGGAGGAGCTCGCAGCGGAGCAGGCAGCAGCGGATGAAGCTGCGAGACAGGAAGAGGAAAAAAATAGCTTTGTAACCGATTATGAGAGTGCGCCCCTTCTTACGACGACATCGATTCGCTATCTGAGCCTGGAAGTAGGAAGCACGGACGGAGAAGTGCGTATGAACTGGATGTCTCCGAGTGCTGCAGCCGGACAGGTAAGCTGGCGAAGCGAAGAGAGTGGGGAGACCCAGATGGTGACAGCGCAGTGCAGCGCGTCCCAGACAGTGCCTGGATATTATGTAAACAAGGCAACGGTGGAAGGCCTGGAGGCAGGAAAAACCTATACCTATCAGGTAGGCAATGATGCAGGCGGCTGGTCGCCGAGCTACAGCTATACTGTTCCGGAGGGGGATACCTCAGAAGGCTTTACCTTCCTGGTGACCTCCGATGCCGAGATTGGCCAGGACGAAAGAAATGATGTACAGGTAACCATTGACGACTGGGATAAGGTCGTGACACGGCTTACCAGCTATGTGCCGGAGGCGCAGTTCCTGGTACATACGGGCGATCAGGTATCGAAATTCGGAGATGCGGCGGAATACGCAGGCTTCCTCGATCATCTGGCTCTCTATAGGATCCCGCTGGTTCCGGTAACGGGCAATCACGATGTAGCCAATTCCCAGATGATAGAGGAGCTTGGCTACGGAGGAGGACCTTATTTCTACGAGCATTTTAATGTGCCGAACCGTTCGGAGGAGTACGGCATGAGCGAGTATGACAAGGATGGAGATTATTACTTTATCCGCGGAAATGCCCTGTTTATCGTGCTGAACAGCCTGACTGCCCAGGCGACGGATATTCATGAGGAATATGTTCCTAAGGTCATTGCCGAGCATCCGGACACGAAATGGCGCATCATCATCCAGCACTATCCGGCCTACAGCAGCGTGGAAAGATATCAGAAAAACATGGACAGCTGGATGCGCTTTTCGCTGGGGTATATCTGCGAGGACAATGATATCGATCTGGTGCTGACAGGACATGATTCAGTCTATTCCAGGTCGGCCTTTACGAACCGGCGCTGCGAAAACTACGAGGGCTACGACTACTCATCCGGCGGTACGGCGGTGAATCCGGAAGGCACGATGTTCGTGACCTGCGGTACCTCCAGCGGCAGCCTTTACCAGGCAGTGACCCCGAATGATCAGCTCGTTTTCCAGGGGCAGCCGGAGGAGCCGATGGCGCTTCGCATCGACCTGACAGATACCGACCTTCATCTTCGTGCCTATACAGTGGATAACTGGACGGTTTACGACGAATATACGATCCGGAAGGAATAGGCGCAAGCCTTGACAATCCGCGGAAAGACTGCTATATTTACGTACAGTTAGACAAGAAAGAAAGGCAGTAAAAAGAGAAATACGCATAGGCGCCCTTTCGAGCAGGAAAGGGCGTTTTTTAATTCATAGAAAAGAGCGTCTTATGAATTAAAAAACGCTCCGCGAAGATGCGCACTCGGCGAGGAGGTAAATGGTTGCTAAAGCAACCGCGCCTCGGCGCAAGAATGTGCCAAGGCACATTCTTTCTTAATTTATAGCTGAAGGAGGAAGAGAATGAAAGAGTTGGCAAAGACCTATGATCCGAAAGCAATGGAGGATCGGATTTACGGAGAGTGGCTGGAGAAGAAGTATTTCCACGCAGAGGCAGACCGGAGCAAGAAGCCGTTTACCATTGTAATGCCGCCCCCCAATATTACAGGAAAGCTGCATATGGGTCATGCCCTGGACAATACCCTGCAGGATATCCTGATCCGTTACAAGAGAATGCAGGGCTACAATGCACTCTGGATTCCGGGTACAGACCATGCATCCATTTCTACCGAGGTCAAGGTCATCAACCAGCTGAAGTCTGAGGGTATCGACAAGAATGAGCTGGGCCGCGAGGGCTTCTTAAAGAGAACCTGGGAGTGGCGGGAAGAGTATGGTCGCACCATCGTCGATCAGCTGAAGAAGATCGGTTCCTCCTGCGACTGGGACAGAGAACGTTTCACGATGGACGAGGGCTGCTCCAAGGCAGTTCAGGAAGTATTCCTGCGCCTGCATAAAAAAGGCTACATCTATAAGGGATCGAGAATCATCAACTGGTGTCCGGTCTGCAAGACCTCTATCTCGGACGCAGAGGTAGAGCATGAGGAGCAGGCAGGCCATTTCTGGCATATCAATTATCCGATCAAGGGCAGCGACAAGTTCGTCGAGATCGCAACTACCAGACCGGAGACCCTGCTTGGCGACAGTGCGCTGGCTGTAAATCCGGACGATGAGCGTTATAAGGATATCGTGGGCAAGACCGTCATCCTGCCGCTGGTAGGCCGTGAGATTCCGGTCATTGCCGACGCATATGTAGATAAGGACTTCGGTACCGGTGTCGTAAAGATTACCCCGGCACACGACCCGAACGACTTCGAGGTCGGAAGACGTCATAACCTGCCGGAGATCAATATCATGAACGACGATGCCACGATCAATGAGAATGGCGGCAAGTATGCAGGCATGGATCGCTACGAGGCTCGTAAGGTAATGGTAGAGGAGCTGAAGGAGCAGGGACTTCTTGTAAAGGTCGTAGACCATGTCCATAATGTAGGAACCCATGATCGCTGCGGTACGACCGTAGAGCCGATGATCAAGCAGCAGTGGTTCGTAAAGATGGAAGAGATGGCGAAACCGGCTATCGAGGCTGTTAAGAACGGGGATTTGACCTTCGTACCGGAGCGGTTTGACAAGACTTACCTGCACTGGCTGGAGAATATCCGTGACTGGTGTATCTCCCGTCAGCTCTGGTGGGGACATCGAATCCCGGCTTATTACTGCGACGACTGCGGCGAGATCGTGGTAGACCGCGAGATGCCGTCCGTTTGCCCGAAGTGCGGCTGCACGCATTTTACGCAGGATCCGGATACCCTGGATACCTGGTTTTCCTCTGCCCTGTGGCCCTTCTCTACCCTTGGATGGCCGGAAAATACAGAGGATCTGGACTACTTCTACCCGACCGATGTCCTGGTAACCGGATACGATATCATCTTCTTCTGGGTTATCCGTATGGTATTCTCCGGCTATGAGCAGACCGGAAAGTGCCCGTTCCATCATGTGCTGATTCACGGCCTGGTTCGTGACTCCCTGGGACGTAAGATGAGTAAGTCTCTGGGCAATGGTATCGATCCGCTGGAGATCATCGACCAGTACGGTGCAGACGCCCTGCGATTTACTCTGGTAACCGGCAATGCGCCCGGCAATGACATGCGTTTCTACATGGAGCGCGTGGAGGCGAGCCGTAACTTTGCAAATAAGATCTGGAACGCTTCCCGCTTCATCATGATGAACATCGAGAAGGCAGAGGTTCCGGCAGAAATGGATCTCACCAAGCTGACCGGAGCAGACAAGTGGATCCTGTCCAAGGTCAACACCCTCGCGCAGGATGTGACCGCAAATATGGACAAGTTCGAGCTCGGTATCGCGGTTCAGAAGCTCTACGACTTCATCTGGGAGGAGTTCTGCGACTGGTATATCGAGATGGTGAAGCCGCGTCTCTATAATGAAGAGGATCAGACCAAGGCGGCAGCCCTGTGGACGCTGAAGACTGTTCTGACGAACGCCCTGAAGCTTCTGCATCCGTATATGCCATTTATCACAGAGGAGATTTACCGGAACCTGACCGGCGAGGAGTCTATCATGATTTCCGCATGGCCGGAGTTCAAGGAGGAGTGGAGCTTTGCGAAAGAAGAGGCAGATGTAGAGCTTATCAAGGAGGCAGTCCGCGCTATCCGTAATGTGCGTTCTTCCATGAATGTACCGCCCAGTAAGAAGGCTCATGTGATCGTCGTATCCGAGAAGCCGGAGGTACTGGAGGTGTTTGAGGGCAGCAAGGCCTTCTTCGCCACCTTAAGCTATGCAAGCCAGGTAACCGTACAGGCGGACAAGGCAGGCATCGGTGAGGATGCGGTATCCGCCCTGATTCCGGATGCGGCCGTTTATATGCCGTTCGCAGAGCTTGTGGATCTGGAGAAAGAGATCGAGCGCCTGAAGAAGGAAGAGGAGCGACTGAATAAGGAGCTCGCCCGTGTCAACGGTATGCTGAGCAACGAGAAGTTTATCAGCAAGGCTCCCCAGAGCAAGATTGATGAGGAAAAGGAAAAGCTTCAGAAATATACCCAGATGATGAATCAGGTAAAGGAGCATCTTGCAGCGCTTACGAAATAACTAATATAGTGAGGAATTTATGAAAAAGTTTTTGCAGAAGGCAAAGGGCTGCGGCCGTGCGGTGAAGGGATTCATCGCACGCTGCAGCGCAGCCTTGAGAAAATGGAGTGAGGGGTGCAGCAAGACCATGGAGAAGCCGGTGCGGATCGCGAACCGGTTTTCTCTGTTCTTACACGCGGTGGGCGCAGCCGTGATTTATTTTATTATGGAGGCAATGTCGCGCCATTCGATAGTAGAAGCCTGGAACTTCATGACAGGAAGTCCCAAGGTATTTGCCTATAACAGCTTTATGATCTTTACCACATTTATGCTGGTCTATCTGTTCCGCAGGCGTATCTTTGTGAGGCTTTTGATTGCGGCCTTCTGGATTTTCCTGGGCTTTATGAACGGAACGATCCTGAGTACCCGTGTAACACCGTTTACCGGGCAGGATCTGCATCTGATCACCGATGCTCTGGATATCGTAAATGTCTATATGTCGCCGCTGAAGCTGATTACGCAGGTCGGCGGCGTGGTTCTGGCTATCGTGATCCTGATTCTTCTGTGGAGATTTGCACCGAAGTATCAGAAAAAGATCAAGTGGCCATTGAGCATTGCAGGGGTCATCATTGTGCCGATTCTCTTTGCCGGAAGCACAAAGCTTTGCCTGGAGCAGAGGGTTCTTTCGACTTATTTCGGAAATATTGCCTTTGCCTATCAGGACTACGGCCTGCCCTACTGCTTTTTCTGCAGCCTCCTGGCGACAGGTATGGATGAGCCCTATGATTATTCCAAGGAGACGATCCAGAAGCTTGTCGAGGACGATAAGCAGGCAGCCCTAAGCGAGGACAATGATACCGAAAAACCGAATATCATTATGCTGCAGCTGGAGACCTTCTTTGATCCGACGACGGTAGAATGGCTGGAGTTTTCTGAGGATCCGATCCCGAATTTTCACCGCCTGATGGAGGAATACTCCTCCGGAGCTTATAAGGTGCCGTCGGTAGGTGCGGGAACAGCAAATACGGAATTTGAGTCCATCACCGGTATGAACCTGCGCTATTTCGGCCCGGGAGAATATCCCTATAAGACCATTCTGAAGAAGACGACCTGCGAGAGCGTGGCCTATGATCTGCGGAATCTGGGTTATGCGACCCATGCGATTCATAACAACAAGGCAACCTTCTACAGCAGGGCGGATGTATTTAAAAACCTGGGTTTTGATACCTACACATCCAAGGAATATATGGATGTCTCCAATACGACAGAGACCGGATGGCTGAAGGATGAGATTCTGGTCGATCAGATTCTGGACAATCTGAAGTCGACAGCCCGTCAGGACTTTATCTATACGATTTCCGTGCAGGGACATGGTGAATATCCTACGGAGAAGGTGCTGGAGGATCCGGTGATTAAGGTCAGCGGTGCAGCTACCGAAGAGAAAAATAACCAGTGGGAATATTATGTAAACCAGCTACATGAAATGGATCAGTTTGTCGCAGATCTTATCGATGCGCTGGACAATTTCGGCGAGAAATATGTCCTTGTAATGTACGGCGATCATCTGCCGACCCTTGGACTTACGGTGGAGGATGTATCGAACCGCTATCTCTTTGATACCAGCTATGTCATTGTGGACAATATGGGTCTGGAGAAGGTAGATCAGACCCTCTGCTCCTATCAGATCGCGGCGGAGGTTCTCGATAAGGTCAATATCCACGAAGGAACCATGATGCAGTATCATCAGAACCGCCGAAAGAGCAAGTGGTATCTGCAGGATATGGAGCTTTTGCAATATGACCTGCTCTATGGAAAGAAATATGCTTACGGCGACGACGGCAGCTCGCCCTACGAGACCATTGATATGCAGATGGGTATCCATCAGCCGGAGATCACGCGGGTGATTTCCCTGCCGGATGAAAATAAGGTCTATGTATTTGGCAGCAACTTCACGACGGCCAGCAAGATCTATATCAATGATGAGTGGCAGAATACGAAATTTATCAGCAGCCATGTCCTGCAGGTAAAGAAGGCGAAGCTTACGGAGGATGCTCTGGTATCCGTCAAGCAGCTGGCTCCGGGCAAGGCAAAGAGAGTCTTAAGCGAAGGCAATACGATGATGTATGTGGCGCCGGTGGCAGAGAAAGAGCTGACGGAGGAGACAACCTCGGAGGAAACCGGAGAAGAGACAAGAGAAGGGATGGAAAACGCAGAATGATGACGTTTCAGGAAGCAGTAGACTATATCGAAGAGACTCCGAAATTCACAAAGAAGAATTCCCTTGACCATACCCGGGCTTTCCTAAAAAGACTGGGCAGTCCGGAAGAAGAGATGAAGATCCTTCATGTGGCGGGAACGAACGGAAAGGGTTCAGTCTGCTCCTTCCTGGCTTCCATCCTTCATACAGCGGGAAAGCGGACAGGCCTCTTCACCTCGCCCCACCTCGTGGAGATCAACGAACGCTTTGTCATTGACGAGAAACAGGTATCCGATGAGGCCTTTCTTTCGGCCTTCCATCAGGTCATGGACTGTGTGAATGCGATGAAGGAGGAGGGGTATCCCCATCCCACTTATTTTGAACTATTATTCCTGATCGGAATGGTCATCTTCCGGGAAGCAAAGGTGGAATACCTGGTGCTGGAGACTGGTCTTGGCGGCCGCCTGGATGCAACGAATTCCGTACAGCATCCGCTGGTAACAGTATTGACCTCGATAAGCCTCGATCATACTGAGTACCTCGGGGATACTGTTGCAGCGATTGCGGGGGAGAAGGCAGGCATTATCAAAGAAGGGGTTCCCGTGATCTACGATGCTTCCTGCCGGGAAGCGGAAGAGGTCATTCTCGCAAAGGCGAAGGAAATGCATGCACCTGCTTTCGGGGTCTCTCCGAAGCAGTACCGGATTTCCCGGGAGACCGAGAAAAGCATTGATTTTTCCCTTGATTATGGGTATGATGAGAATATCGAGCTGTCGATTTCAAGTGCCGCAGAATACCAGGTAAAAAATGCCGCAGAAGCGGTGCAGGCGATCCGTGTGATGAATGAGAAACAGGGACTCTTTACGGATGAGATCATCCGAAGGGGAATCGCAAGGATGCGCTGGCAGGGCAGGATGGAGACGGTACTTCCGGGCGTCATCATCGATGGCGGCCACAATGAAGCGGGAGTGGAAGAATTTGTAAAAACTGCGAAGCGCCTGGAACAGGAATATCCGGTAACTCTTTTATTTGCTGCAGTGGGGGATAAGGATTACCGCCATATGATCGAGACGATCTGCCGGGAGCTGAAGCTTTCCCGTGTCATCGTGACGGAGGTAGGCGGCTATCGCAGCGTAAATGTAAAGGAGCCGGAGGGACTGTTTCGGCAGTTTGGCCAGAAGGAAATTCAGGCGATCCCGGATGTGAAGGAAGCCTTTGAGGAGGCACTTCAGGAAAAGGGAGACGGCATCCTGTTTTGCGTAGGTTCCCTGTATCTGGTGGGAAGCATCAAAAAAATATTACGGGACAAGGAGGACGGCAATGATTGACTTTGAAGAGGAACTGAAGAAATTTCATCCGAGCCTGGAAGTAGAGCAGGTAGAGGATAATGTATACAAAAATAAGCCTAAGGATATGTCGGATCTGCTTGACGAGATATTGAAAGAGATGAAGGACAGCCACCGCAAGTAAGGAGGAAGCTATGCGCTGTATAAAATGTGGAGCGACACTTACAGAGCCGGGATACTGCAGCTTATGCGGGACAGAGATGCAGGTGTATGATGAGATCATCCGGCTGTCCAATACCTATTATAATAGCGGACTGGAGAAGGCAAAGGCGCGGAATCTGTCGGGAGCAGTTTCCGATCTTCGCTGTAGCCTCGATCTGAATAAGCACAATATTCCGGCACGAAATCTGCTGGGGTTGATTTATTATGAGGTCGGCGAGGTAGTGTCGGCGCTGACGGAATGGATCATCAGCAAAAACCTCGAGCCGGAGAAGAACATTGCCGACGAGTATATCCGTGCGATTCAGGCCAACCCGTCCAGGTTAGAGACGATTAACCAGACGATTAAGAAGTATAATCAGTCACTCCTGTACTGCCAGCAGGGCAGCGAGGATCTGGCGATCATTCAGTTGAAAAAGGTTCTTTCCCTGAACCCGAAGCTTTTGAAGGCGCATCAGCTGTTGGCTCTCCTCTATATCAAGACAGAGGAGTATGAGCGGGCCGGCCGGGAGCTTCGAAGAGCCCTCGCCATCGACAAAACGGACACGCTCTCCCTGCATTACCAGGCAGAGCTGGAGAACCTGGCCGGAAAATCGGTAAGCCGCGGAGAAAAGCCGGAGAATCCGAAGGAGAATAAAGGCAAGGATCCGGATATCATTTCATATACCAGCGGCAATGAAACCATCATCATGCCCGCTACCTACAAAGAAAATACCGGTGTCAATGTGGTTTTGAATCTTTTCATCGGTCTGGTCATCGGTGTGGCACTGATGTGGTTTCTGGCAGTGCCTGCGAAGGTAAAATCGGTACGGAGTGAAACTGCAGCCCAGATTCGCGAGTACAGCGACCAGATCACGGCGAGACAGACCGAGATCAACAATCTGCAGAGCCAGCTGGATGAACTGAACAGCAGCAGCGATGCGGCTGAGAACAGTGCAGAGGCAGAAGGCGGAAGCTATGAGAAGCTGATCGATGCCTATACCAGCTATCAGGCCGGGGATACAGAGACGGCGAAGACGGCATTGGACAGCGTCAATGCAGATGACTTATCTGACAATGCGAAGACCATCTACAATCAGATGTACGGGGCTCTCCATGCCGAGGATGTAAAAGCCCTGCACGAGGCTGGAGTGGCTGCCTATGAGGCAAAGAATTATGAAGAGGCCGTGGCCAACCTGTCCCAGGTCGTAGCGATGGATGAGACCTACGATAACGGCTATGCGGTTTATTATCTGGCCAGATCCTACGAGGCTCTCTCCCAGAACGATCAGGCCATCGCGATGTTCCAGAAGTTCCTGAATCATTTCCCGGGAACCTCGAGGGCGAAGTACTGCACGAGTGCGATTACCCGTTTGGGCGGACAGGTACAGAGCGAAACGCAGTAAATGCGATAAAAAAAACTTGCAATAAGGCGGATGACAGGCTATAATGTCTCCAGAAACGAAGGAGTTTTAGAAAGGCACCAGTCTGCCCTTCCAAGGCTCCTTTTTTTATTCATAGGAATTATATGAAGGAGGAGAAAGATTATGAAAAACAGATTGTTCGCACTTACTGCCGCAGCAGTATTGGCAGTATCTCTGACGGCCTGCGGTTCCACGAAGACAGCTGACACCGCAGCAGATACAAGTACAGAGGCAGAAGATACTGCTGATTCTTCTACAGCAGATACCACAGGTGAGAAAAAGGTTTTAAAGGTAGCGATGGAGTGCGGCTATGCACCCTATAACTGGACACAGCCGGATGATTCCAACGGAGCCGTTCCGATCAATGACAGTTCCGATTACGCTTACGGCTATGATGTCATGATGGCAAAGAAGATCGCAGATGAGCTGGGCTATGAGCTGCAGATCGTGAAGCTGGACTGGGATTCTCTGGTACCGGCCGTACAGTCCGGCACTGTAGACTGCGTGATTGCAGGTCAGTCCATTACTTCCGACCGTCTGGAAATGGTAGATTTCTCTACCCCGTATTACTATGCATCCGTAGTCAGCCTGGTAAAGCAGGACGGAGCACTGGCAGATGCAAAGGGCATCTCTGATTTCGCAGGTGCGACCTGTACTTCCCAGCTGGGAACCATCTGGTATGATGTATGCCTGCCGCAGATTCAGGATGCAGATATCCAGCCTGCCCAGGAATCCGCACCGGCTATGCTCGTAGCACTTGAGAGCGGTCGTACCGATCTGGTTGTAACTGATATGCCGACAGCGAAGGCAGCCTGCGTTGCATATCCGGATCTGAAGCTTCTGGACTTCACCGAGACCGACGATGATTTCACAGTATCCGAGGAAGAGATCAACATCGGCATCTCTGTACAGAAGGGCAACAGCGAGCTGCTGGACGGCATCAACAGCGTTCTGGCTACGATGACCGTAGATGATTTCAACAGTATGATGGATGAGGCGATTTCCGTACAGCCTCTGTCTGAGTAAAGGAAAGAATAAAAGATGTCCATATCAAATATGAATTTTCTGGAGCGAATTGGATACTTACTGGGTCGTTATGGGACTTCCTATCTGAAGGGAGCCGGAACGACTCTGGCGATTGCACTGGTATCGACGGCCATCGGCTGCCTGATCGGTTTTCTGGTAGGTGTCGTACAGACGATACCGGAAGATAAGAAGAGGGACAGCGTAGGAAAACGCGGACTTTTAAAAGCAGCAAAAATCATTTTAAAGGCCTATGTGGAGCTGTTTCGCGGAACGCCGATGATCGTGCAGGCAGTCTTTATCTATTACGGACTGTCACAGGTATTCAATATTCAGCTGGGAATGTGGTCGGCAGCCTTTCTGGTTGTCTCCATCAATACGGGAGCCTATATGGCAGAATCCGTCCGCGGTGGAATTATTTCCGTGGATCCCGGTCAGATGGAGGGCGCAAAGGCCATCGGCATGACCCATGTACAGGCGATGAAGAACGTCATCCTGCCCCAGGCGATCCGGAATATCATGCCGCAGATCGGAAATAACCTGATCATCAATATCAAGGACACCTCGGTGCTGTCTGTGATCAGCATCGTGGATCTGTTCTTTGTCCATAAGAGTGTCGCAGGCGCCCTGTATACCTATTTTGAGTCAGCGACCATCGTCATGGCGATTTACCTGACGCTGACCCTGGTGACCTCGAGACTTTTGCTCCTGGTGGAAAAGCGGATGGATGGCGACGCGAATTATGAGCTGGTGGATACGATGGATATCGGCAATCAGCTGCGCACAGTTCCGGCCAAAGACGAGGAAGGGAGACGCGGATAATGAGTGAGAAGGAATTAATTCTGAAGGTTTCCCATCTGAAAAAGAGCTTTGGAAATCATGCGGTCTTACATGACATCGATTTTGAAGTAAATAAGGGCGATGTAGTGTCGATTATCGGAGCTTCCGGATCCGGAAAATCCACGATGCTGCGCTGCATCAATCTTCTGGAAGAGCCGGGAGGCGGAGAGATTCTGTTTCACGGACAGGATATCACAGAGGCGAAGGTCAATGTACCGGCCTACCGCGCAAAGGTGGGCATGGTATTCCAGAATTTCAACCTCTTCAACAATATGACAGTATTGGAAAACTGTATCGTCGGCCAGGTAAAGGTAGCAAAGAAGAAGCCGGAGGAGGCTAGAGAGAATGCTATTCGTTATCTGCGTCAGGTAGGCATGGAGCCCTATATGAATGCGAAGCCCAGACAGCTGTCCGGCGGACAGAAGCAGCGCGTGGCTATCGCAAGAGCTCTCGCGATGGAGCCGGAGGTACTGCTCTTTGACGAACCGACCTCCGCACTCGATCCCCAGATGGTGGGTGAAGTCTTAAGCGTCATGGAGGAACTGGCCGCACAGGGTCTGACGATGCTGGTGGTTACTCATGAGATGGCCTTTGCGAAGGATGTATCGACGCATGTCATCTACATGTCCGAGGGTGTCATCGAGGAGGAAGGAACACCGGAGCAGATCTTTGGAGCACCGAAGAGCGAGAAAACAAAGGAATTTCTGGCTCGGTTCCGGAATGCGAGTATCTAACAGAAAAAGCTTTCTTGCCTTTTCCCGAACAAACTGTTATACTTGTGAGGTTCTGAACAGTTTATAACGACTCAGTACAGCCCGATGCATCAGCTCGGGCTGTATATCAGTGATATGGGAGTACAATACAGCAGAAGGGAGAAAGCCCAGATGAAAAAAATAGCGGTTGTGACAGACAGCAACAGCGGGATTACACAGGAAGAAGCACAGAAAGCAGGCCTTTTTGTCCTGCCGATGCCTTTTACAATCGATGGAAATGAATATTTTGAAGGAATCAATCTGACCCAGGAGCAGTTCTATGAGAAGCTGAAGGGGGACGCAGACATTGCTACCTCACAGCCCTCACCCCATGCGATCCTGAAGCTTTGGGATGAAATTCTGAAGGATTATGATGAGATTGTACATATTCCTATGTCGAGCGGCCTGTCCGGCTCCTGCCAGACAGCGGCAGCACTGGCAGCGGATTATGAGGGACGGGTTTTTGTCATCGACAATCATCGAATCTCCGTAACCCAAAGACGTTCGGTAGATATGGCTCTTTCCATGGCAGCTGAGGGAAAAGACGGCAGCGAGATTAAAGAGCATCTGGAAAGAACCGGAAAAGATGCCAGCATCTATATTACGGTAGCGACTTTGAAGTACCTGAAAAAGGGTGGACGCATCACCCCTGCAGTGGCAGCCATCGGAACGATGCTTCGCCTGAAGCCGGTTCTGACCATTCAGGGTGAGAAGCTGGACAGCTGTGCGAAAGCCCGTACGATGCATCAGGCCAAGCAGCTGATGATTGACCATATCCGCGAGGACATCGAGACACGCTTCGGCGGCGTGGACGCGCATCGGATTTACATGGATATCGCGCATACGAATAACGAGGCAGAGGCTCTGAAATTCCGCGAGGAGGTAGAGGCAGCATTTCCGGGATATGAAGTAGGAGTGATCGATCCGCTGTCCTTAAGTGTATCCTGCCACATCGGCGATGGAGCGCTTGCCCTGGCTATTACAGAGAAGTAAAAGCACGTAAATAATTCACATCAAAATAAAACGAGAAAAAGACAATCGGAAACGTAATGGTTTTCTGGATTGTCTTTTTTAATGTCCTTTTTTAGCACTGGAGTGTGACAGAAGATGCCTAAAAAACCTGCCACACCGGTGTCACAGATTGTTTTGGAGAAATGGGTATTTTATAATAAAAAAAGCAAAATTTTGGTTACAGTGTCAAAAGCCTGAGCCCACGACATGCTCGCATGTCGGTGGGGG